>NZ_JAXCWM010000015.1:142193-142735 GCF_034045115.1 Massilia sp. CFBP9012
CGTGGATGGCGCCCTCGGCGCCATTGCGGACGCGTTCGCCGGCACTAAGATTGACGGCCTGGTGGGCGATGTCATGGGCACGGGCGAAGGCGGGAAAGGCGGCGTTGGCGTCGGTGACCAGCAGTGCCTGGGGATCGAGTTTTGGCAGCAAGTGCTTGACCAGCTGGACCACTTTCAAGGTGCCGCGTCCGGTAACAGCGTCGATGGTTTGTCCGCCGCGGTCGCGTGCCACCAGGCTGCAGTCGAGGTGATGCGAAATCCCGCGCAGGGCTGCCCTGCCGCCACGCTTGCGCGGCCGGCGATCGAGCTTGCGCGAACCTTTTTGCGATTCGAGCAGGAACATCTCATCGGCCTCGACGATGCCTAGCAGACGTTCAGGCCGGTCGTCCTTCACCCGGTCGAGAAAGCGGTGACGCCAGCGAAAGGTCGTGTTGGAGTGCACGCCGAGCCGCCTAGCTGCAGAGCGGACCGTGCGGGAATCGAGGACCGTGTCCAGATAATCGAGCCACTTGCCCTTGTGCCTGAGCCGCGCTAGTGGCGTA
>NZ_JAXCWM010000016.1:0-133888 GCF_034045115.1 Massilia sp. CFBP9012
AGGCCCCATCACGATGCGGCACGGACTCGAACGCTTCGGCAGCATGATGCAAGGCTGGAAGCTTGCACAGATGTGGACTTAGCCTAGCGCCTTCGCGGGGACGACGTTTCTGCTAGTGGCGGGAACGACGTTTCTGCCCTGTTCAACGCCCAAGCTTCTCCAGCTTCGCGATCGACAGGTCCAGCACTTTCATCCCGGCCGAACCGAAATTGATCTGGGCCCGCGCCGCACCCGCGCCGCCTTCGATATTGACGATCACGCCTTCGCCGAACTTGGCGTGAGACACCGATTCACCGACGCGCCAGCCGCTGCCGTTGCCCGATTTCTGCGTGATCTGCTGCGCGATCTTGTTGTCGCTGCCGCCATCGCGGAATTTGGCGTCGTCCCAGGCCGTCGTCTGCTTGCGCCCCCCGAACCAGGCGGTCTGCACGCGCGGCGACAGCCACTTGAGCGCTTCCTCGGGCAACTCGTCGAAGAAGCGCGACTTCATGTTGAAGCGCGTCTGGCCGTGCAGCATGCGCTGCTGGGTAAAGCTCATGTACAGGCGGCGGCGCGCGCGCGTGATCGCCACGTACATCAGGCGCCGTTCTTCGTCCACGCCCTCGGCTTCGCGCGCGCTGCTCTCGTGCGGGAACAGGCCTTCTTCGAGGCCGGTGATGAACACCGCATCGAATTCCAGGCCCTTGGCCGAGTGCACCGTCATCAGCTGCAATGCCTCTTGCCCGGCCTGGGCCTGGGCATCGCCCGCCTCGAGCGAGGCATGCGACAGGAAGGCGGACAGGGGCGACATCACGGTCGGCAGCGGCGCGCCGCCGTCGATGATCTCGATGCCGTCCTGGTACACCACCGCCTCGCCGGCCTGGGCCTGGGATGGCGGGCCGAGGTGGGCAGGTGCGCCGATGCCGAAACCCTCTTCTTGCACGAACTGGGTCGCGGCATTGACCATCTGCTCCAAGTTCTCGATGCGGTCGGCGCCTTCCTTCTCGTTGCCGTAATGCGTGAGCAAGGTGCTGCGCTCGAGCACCACGCGCACCAGTTCGGGCAGCGGCAGTTGCTGGGTCTCGAAACGCGCGCCTTCGATCAGTTTCACAAAACCGCCCAGCACCGTGCCGGCCTTGCCGCTCATATAGGGCACGGCCGCGTACAACGAAATGCCATAGCTGTCGGCCGCCATCTGCAGCTGCTCGATCGAACGCGCGCCGATGCCGCGCGTCGGGAAATTCACCACGCGCAGGAAAGCCGAATCGTTGTGCGGATTGTCCATCAGCTGCAGGTAGGCGATGGCGTGCTTGACCTCGGCGCGCTGGAAGTAGCGCAGGCCGCCGTACACGGTGTACGGCAGGCCGGCCGCGAACAGCGCGTGCTCGATCACGCGGCTTTGCGCATTGCTGCGGTACAGGATCGCGATCTCGTTGCGCGGCATGCCCTCGTTCATGAGGCTTTTCGCCTCTTCGATGATCCACTGCGCTTCTTCGAGGTCGGACGAGGCCTCGTACACGCGCACCGGCTCGCCCTGGCCCGCATCCGTGCGCAGGTTCTTGCCCAGGCGCTTGGTGTTGTTGGCGATCAGGTAGTTGGCGCTGTCCAGGATGTGACCATGCGAGCGGTAGTTCTGCTCCAGCTTGATCAGGTTTTTCACTTGATAGTCGCGCTCGAAGGCCGACATATTGCCAACGTTGGCGCCACGGAAGGCATAGATGCTCTGGTCGTCGTCGCCCACGGCGAAGATGGCGCCACCGCCGGTCTCGCCCTGCCCCGCCAGCATTTTCAGCAGGTTGTATTGCAGGTCATTGGTATCCTGGAACTCGTCGACCAGGATGTGACGGAAGCGCATCTGGTAGTGATGGCGCAGCGGGCCGTTGCGCGCCAGCAGCTCGTAAGAACGCAGCAGCAGCTCGGCGAAATCGACCACGCCTTCGCGCTGGCACTGTTGATCGTACAACTCATACAACTCGACCATGCGGCGCTCGATCGGATCGTAGGCCTCGACTTGCGAGGCGCGCAGGCCCTGGTCCTTGGCGTTGTTGATGAAGTACATCAAGGTCTTGGCCGGATACTTCTCGTCGTCGACATTGTGCGCCTTGAGCATGCGCTTGATGAGCGACAGCTGGTCTTGCGAGTCGAGGATCTGGAAGGTTTGCGGCAGCGCGGCGTCGCGGTAGTGCGTGCGCAGCAGGCGGTTGCACAGGCCGTGGAAAGTGCCGATCCACATGCCGCGTGTATTGATTGGCAACATCGCCGACAGACGGGTCAGCATCTCCTTCGCCGCCTTGTTCGTGAACGTCACCGCCATGATGCCGGCGGGCGACACCTGGTTGGTCTGGATCAGCCAGGCGATGCGCGTGGTCAGCACGCGCGTCTTGCCGGAACCGGCGCCAGCAAGGATCAGCGCGCTCTGCGATGGCAGAGTAACGGCGGCCAATTGTTCGGGATTAAGGTTGTGAAGAAGGGTCTGCATCCGGCCATTATACCGCCGCGTTTTACTGTATGCCCATCCAGTTTCGTTGCGCCGGCGGCTTGTGCCTTAGAACCTATCCCGGTAGGTTCTTACACCCGCCTGATCAACATGGCGACATTGAACTCGTCATCGGCGCGCACCACGACCCGCTGGCCGACCACGGCAGTCCTGATGGGCGCGGCCAGGACATCGTCGCCACTGCTCAACCTGGTCAGCACACGCAGGTTGCCGTCATGGCCCACGCGGACGATCGTGAATTCCAGGGCCCATGGCGTATCGGCATGTACGCCGCTCAGCTTGATGCGCTCGGCATTCTGCGCGACCACGACCGGCTTGCTGACCTCGCCGAACATGTCCAACTTGAGCGCCACCTCGAATCCCGTATGGTGGTTGGTGTGACCGATCCCGGCCGGCGGCCAGGGACGCGCTTGCGCGGCGGAGCCGACCATTCCTGCCAGTGCGGCAACCGGCAGGGCAAGGCAAAGCTGGCGGCGCTTGCGATTGGACGATGGTGCGCTCATGGCGGTAGCTTTCCGAGAAGTTACAGTGATTCCATACTCGCATCTTCCTGCCCGGATCACAATGCGGTCCGCATGAAATTCACTGATTTAACCTTCCGAGCGCGTGGTCTGGTACTGCGGCAAACCGTCATCCAGCTTCAGCCAGCCCAGCCGGCTGCGCACGAAGGTATGGTCGGCCGGCGGCACCTGTTCGGGATCGTCCAGGCTGGCGGTGGCGAGGTCGATCTCGTCGGGCCAGCGCTCGTCGTGCCAGGTGAGCGTGGTGCCGCAGGACGGGCAGAAACTGCGCAGCGCGTGGTCGCTGGAGCGGAAGCGCTGCGGCGCGCTGGCGGTCCAGTGCAAGCTCGTTATCCTGACGCTGAACCAGGCAAAGGCCGGGGCGCCCGAGGCCTTGCGGCAATCGGTGCAATGGCACAGCGTGCTGTTGAAAGGTTCGCCGCGCGCCTCATAGCGCACCGCCCCGCAGAAGCATCCACCTTGCAAGCTCATCTGAATCCCCCTTCGACGCATCGTCGTCGATTTCACACAGGAAACTACATTAACATCGCGCAACTTCTTTGAAATGACACCCAGCCGCGCGCCCCTCCATTGTCTTTTCGCTTATTTTAATGACAGATTCGCGACAAGGTCGCGAACCCCGTTCGCAAGTGCATTCATTCGAGCCCAGGCGCAACGCGCCGGGGCGAAACCTAAGGAGAACACTATGTTGGGTCGTGTAGTTACCGTGGCCGCATTGGCCGTCGGCGGCGCAATGCTGTCGAAGAAACTCAAGCAAAACCGTGGCTTTGGCGCCAGCTCGTCGATCGTCGAAACGATCGAAGTCAACGTGCCTGTGCGCACCGCCTACAACCAGTTCACCCAGTTCGAAGACTTCCCGCAATTCATGAAGAGCGTGAAAGAGATTCGCCAGCTGGACGACAAGCACCTGCACTGGAAGGCCAACGTGGCCGGCGAAGACAAGGAATGGGATGCCGAGATCACCGAGCAGATCCCGGACAACCGCATCGCCTGGCGCAGCGTCACCGGCGTCAAGAACGGCGGCGTGGTCACCTTCCACAAGATCTCGGACACCGTCACCCGCATCGCGCTGCAGATGGATTACGAGCCGGAAGGCCCGCTGGAAACCCTGGGCGACGCCCTGGGCGCCGTGCGCATGGAAGCGCGTTCCAACCTGTCCAACTTCAAGGAACTGCTCGAGAAGCGCGGCAGCGAGACTGGTGGCTGGCGTGGGAAGATCGATCAGCATTGATCGACGCTCGTCTCTGAACCGGGACGCTTGCGCGAACCGCTACGCTGACGCTAGCCGCTAGCGTCAGCACGTCGCCCCCGCCCTCGCCGGGCGCCTTGGCGGGGGCCTAAGTTTTTTCAAGCAGCCAAATCTGCATGCGCCACCTCGACGCTAACTGACTTGGATTCCCGCCTTCGCGGGAATGACGTGTTAAAGGTAACAATATGTTCAAGGCCGACGGCTGTTCACCGCCTTCGTCGTCGCCGGCAATTCCACTCTCTGCACCGGCGTCGCCTGCGCCGCAATGAATCCCTCCAGCGCCCGCGACAGGTCATCGACGACCCCGCTGCCATATGCCGCCTCGATCAAGGCGTACTGCTGCTCGATCAGCGGTGCGATCTCGTCGATCAGCTTGTCCCCCTTCGGCGCCAGACGCACCCAGATGCGGCGCTGGTCGGCCGCCACGCGCTGGCGTTCGATCAGGCCCAGCTCTTCCATCCGCGATAAAACACCGGTCATGCTCGGACTCAGGATCTGGCACAGGTCGCACATCTCGCGCGGCTCCAGCTGTTCGTGCTCGTCCAGCACGCGCAGGATGCGCCACTGCTGCTCGGTCACGCCGAAGTGGTTGAGGATGGGACGAAAATGCGACATCAACGATTCGCGCGCTTTCAGGAAAAGCTGGGGCAGGTTGCGGTGAGTGATACGGCGGGCCAATGCGTGCTCCGAGTTATTAAATGGTCTACATCAAAATGATCGCGTGAATACAAGCACAAGCGCAAGCGCTTGACTGACTAAGATATTAGTGATTAACTGCGAATATATTAGTGAGTTTTCCTTGACTCCGTCTATTTTTTTGCGAATGCGGTCGGTACCGTGATTATCCGAGAGCGCCCTTCCGGGCTCAAGCTGTTCCTCCTGTTGCGCGGCTCGGTCCTGCCCCGCATCCTGCCTACCCTGCTGGTCAATATTGCGGTGGCCACCCTGGTCACCTGGTCGCACGGCGACCTGTGGGACCTCAAGATCACCCTCACCACGATCCCCTTCACGCTGATCGGGCTGCCGATCGCGATCTTCCTCGGCTTTCGCAACAATTCCGCCTACGACCGCTTCTGGGAAGGCCGCAAGCTGTGGGGCGAACTGGTGCTGCGCTGCCGTAACCTGGCGCGCCAGGCCACGAGCCTGATCGACGATCCAAGGCCTGCACTTGCAAGTAATGGCTTGCAGGATACACGGGTTCGGCTCATCTACCGCGCGATTGCCTTCGTCCACGCGCTGCGCGACCACCTGCGCGACCAGCCCGGCTCGCCCTACCTGGCCACCTTCCTGCTACCGGACGAATATGAAGACATGGCGCGCGCCCACAACAGGCCTGACAGCCTGATGCGCCACATGGGCGCCGACCTGCAACGCTGCATCAAGGAGGGGCGCATCGAAGGCTGCCTGGCGGCCAATATCGACAACACCCTCTCAAGCCTGACCGCCGCCGCCGCGTCCTGCGAGCGCATCAAGAACACGCCCGTCCCCTATTCGTACACGCTGCTGCTGCACCGCACCGCCCATATCTACTGCTTCCTGCTGCCCTTCGGCCTGGTCGACTCGATCGGCTTCATGACCCCGTTCGTGGTCGCCATCGTGGCCTATACCTTCTTCGGCCTGGACGCCCTGGGCGACGAGCTGGAAGAGCCGTTCGGCACCGAACCCAACGACCTGCCGCTGGACGCCATCTGCCGCGCCATCGAGATCGACCTGCGCAATGCGCTGCGCGACGAGCACGTGCCGCCGCCGCTGCAGCCGGTCGACTACTGCCTGACCTGACAACCATCGAGAAAAGCAAAGCCACACCGAGTCCGAAACCAAGCTGAATCTGAGGAGAAAGCATGCACCACGATCACCACCTTGCCCACGACCGCGTCCGCCTGCCGCAGCTGCGCGAACGCATCACCAGCGCCGAACGCGCCGCCGAATGGATCCAGGACGGCATGACCGTCGGCACCAGCGGCTTCACCCGCGCCGGCGATGCCAAGGCGGTGCCGCTGGCGCTGGCCGAACGCGCGCGCAGCACGCCGCTGGCGATCACCCTGATCACCGGCGCCTCGCTCGGCGGCGAGACCGACGCGGCGCTGACCCAGGCCGGCGCGCTGGCGCGCCGCATGCCCTTCCAGACCGATCCCACCTTGCGCGCCGCGATCAACCGCGGCGAAGTCATGTTCACCGACCAGCACCTGTCCGAGACCGTCGAGCTGCTGCGCACGCGCCAGCTGGCGCCGGTGGACGTCGCCATCATCGAGGCGATCGCGATCACCGAGACGGGCGCCATCATCCCGACCACGTCGGTCGGCAACAGCGCCAGCTTCGCGATCCTGGCCGACAAGGTGATCGTCGAGATCAACCTCTCGCAGTCGCCGGCGCTCGAAGGCCTGCACGACATCTTCATCCCCAAGCACCGCCCGCAGCGCGAGCCGATGCCGCTCATGAACGTCAGCGACCGCATCGGCGCCACAGCGATCGTCATCCCGCCCGAGAAGATCGTCGCTATCGTGATGACCGAGAAGCACGACAGCGCCTCGACCATCCAGCCGCCGGACGACGACACCGCCGCCATCGCCGGCCACCTGACCGATTTCTTCAACGCCGAAATCGCCGCCGGCCGCCTGACCGAACGGCTGATGCCGATCCAGGCCGGCATCGGCACCATCGCCAACGCCGTGCTGGCCGGCCTGATCGACGGCCCGTTCCAGGGCCTCACCATGTACTCGGAAGTGCTGCAGGATTCGACCTTCGACCTGTTCGACGCCGGCAAGCTCGATTTCGCCTCGGGTTCGTCGATCACGCTGTCCGAAGAAAAAGGACGGCAGGTGTTCGCCGAGCTGGAAAAGTACAAGGACCGCCTGGTCCTGCGTCCGCAGGAAGTGAGCAACCATCCCGAAGTCATCCGCCGCCTTGGGCTCATCGCCATCAACACGGCGCTCGAGTTCGACATCTACGGCAATATCAACTCGACCCACGTGGGCGGCACCCACATGATGAACGGCATCGGCGGCTCGGGCGACTTCGCGCGCAACGCCTATCTATCGGTGTTCGCGACCAAGTCGGTGGCCAAAGGCGGCAAGATCTCGAGCATCGTGCCGATGGTTTCGCACGTCGACCACACCGAGCATGACGTCGACATCGTGGTGACCGAAGTCGGCCTGGCCGACCTGCGCGGCCTGGCGCCGCGCGAACGGGCCCAGCGCATCATCGAGCACTGCGTGGCCGAGCCGTACAAGCAGATGCTGCGCGACTACGTCGAGGAAGCGAACGCGCGCGGCGGCCACACGCCGCACGTGCTCGAGAAAGCGTATTCGTGGCACGTGCGCTATCGCGAGACCGGTTCGATGCTGCCGGTCGCGATTTAAGCACGCGTTCAGCTCGCCGTCGGCACCGGCTTGGCCAGCCCTTTCATGCGCGCATCCTTGATCAGGGCGCGCACCGTCTTGTCGGCGGCCTTGCTCTCGCGCTCCATTTCCTTGCCCAGCTCGCCCATGCGCTTGCCCAGCTTTTCCATCGGCTGGTTGGCGATTTCCATCTGGCGGCCGATGTCTTCCATCGAAGCGCGCTGCTGGCGCGCCTGCGGGCCGTTATAGGCTTCGCCGATGCGCTCGCCGGCGTCGGACATGCGCTTGCCGGTCTCGGCCATTTTCTGCTGGATGATCCGGCGTTCGGCATCGTCGCGCGCCGCGGCCATCTGCCGGCTCAGCAGGTCCATATGCTTGCTCAGCGCCTGCATGCCGTCATCGACTTCGCGCATGTCGCGCTCGCTCGGCATGTTGGCGGGCTTGGCCGCCGCGCGCTCCATGTCGCGGCCCAGCACTTCCATCTTCTTGCCGTGCTTTTCCATTTCCTTGCCGTGGACCTTCATCAACTCGCCCAGCCGGTCAAGCGGCGCCCAGGCGGCGCGCGCCCGCTTGATGGTCTCGGGATCCTGGATCACGTAGCTGCGCCCGCCTTCGCGGAACCAGATGAATTCGCCGTCGATGGCGCGCTGGGCGGCGCGCACATCGTCCCAGTCGTCGCTGCTGCCGCTGATGTCGAAGCTGCCGGAGGTGTCGCGCACCAGGGCATACGGCTCGTCCGCGGCCGCCACGCGCACCGCGCGCGCCTTGCCGTCGGCCGCCGCCTGGGTCGGCACCGCGAAAGCGGCCATGGCGGCCAGGCCGAGAAGCGGAAGCGCCAGTTTCCAGTGGGGCGATGCGGTGCGTGACATGGGTCGGTCTCCAGTGATGGGCCGGACGCAGCCGGCGATGGAAACACTGTAGACAATCCGGCATGCGCCGCCCAGCGCGCTGCGACAGACGGTCGAAATCGCGGAACAGTCGGCAAAACGGTCACCGGAATGACAACGCGGCCCGAAGGCCGCGCTGGAACGATGCATATGCGGCAGGCCGGGCGGCCCGCCGGAATCGTTTAATACACCACGACCGAGCGGATCGACTCGCCCGACTTCATCAGGTCGAAGCCTTCGTTGATGCGGTCCAGCGGCAGGTGATGGGTGATCAGGTCGTCGATATTGATCTTGTTTTCCATATACCAGTCGACGATCTTCGGCACGTCGGTACGGCCACGTGCGCCGCCGAAGGCCGAACCTTTCCATTCGCGGCCGGTCACCAGCTGGAACGGACGGGTGGAAATCTCCTGGCCGGCCGCCGCCACGCCGATGATGATCGACTGGCCCCAACCCTTGTGGCAGCACTCCAGCGCCTGGCGCATGGTGTTGACGTTGCCCACGCACTCGAAGCTGTAGTCGGCGCCGCCGTCGGTCAGCCCGATGATGCTGTCGACGACGTTCTCGACCTTGGTCGGGTTGATGAAATGGGTCATGCCGAACTTGCGCGCCATGGCTTCGCGTTCCGGGTTCAGGTCGACGCCGATGATCTTGTCGGCGCCCACCATCCTGGCCGCCTGGATCACGTTCAGGCCGATGCCGCCCAGGCCGAACACGACCACGTTGGCGCCCGCCTCGACCTTGGCGGTGAAGATCACGGCGCCGATGCCGGTGGTAACGCCGCAACCGATGTAGCAGATCTTGTCGAACGGCGCGTCATTGCGCACCTTGGCCAGGGCGATCTCGGGAACCACGATGTAGTTCGAGAAGGTCGAGGTGCCCATGTAGTGGTAGATCGGCTGGCCGTCCAGCGAAAAACGGGAAGTCGCATCGGGCATCAGGCCGCGGCCCTGGGTCGAGCGAATCGCCTGGCACAGGTTGGTCTTTTGCGACAGGCAGAATTTGCACTGGCGGCATTCCGGCGTGTACAGCGGAATCACATGATCGTCGCGGCGCAGGCTAGTCACGCCGGGACCGACGTCGACCACCACGCCGGCGCCTTCATGGCCCAGGATGGCCGGGAAGATGCCTTCGGGATCGGCGCCCGACAGCGTGTAATAGTCGGTGTGGCAGATGCCGGTGGCCTTGACCTCGACCAGCACTTCGCCCGCCTTCGGACCTTCGAGTTCGACCTCTTCGATCGTGAGCGGATGGCCCGCCTTCCATGCAATTGCTGCCTTCGTTTTCATGTCGTATTCCCGTTGCTTGAAGAAAAACCGCGCGTCCATGAGCGCGCCGCAAAGGTGACATGATAACAAGCTTGTGAAATCACGTCCGGCCCCGGCCTCTCAATCGTTCGCCGATGGCCCCATGCACGCTGCCCAGGGTTTCCTCGGCGGCCAGGATCTGCTCGGCCACTTCGCCCATCTTGCGCCGCTGCGAGCGCGCCTCGTCGCGCAGCACGTCGAAAGCCTGGTGGCGGTCGATGTGGAAGCGCGCCATCAGCACGCCGACCGCGATGCTGGTCTCGCGTCCCGCGGCCAGCGCCGAGGTCAGGCTTTCCTCGCTGCGGCGCAGGCGCCGGATGTCGTCGCCGCGCGCCAGCGCCGCCTCGAAGGCCGGCAGCAACTGGGCGCCGTCGACCGGCTTGACCAGGTAGCCCACCGCGCCGGCATCGGCGGCGGCGCGCGCCGTCTCCGCATCGTCGCTGGCAGACAGGAACATGAAGGGGATGGTGGTCTCTTCGCGCAGCAGGCGCGCCAGCGCCAGGCCTGACATGCCGGGCATCTCGATGTCGAGCAGGACCAGGGCGATCCCGTCCCCGCGTTCTTCGATCGTGCGCAAGGCCTCGGCCGCGGTGCCGGCGCCGAGGATGTCGTGGCCGGCGTGCTGCAGCACTTCGGCCAGGTATTCGCGCAGCAGCGCATCGTCATCGACGATCAGTACCAGGCGGCGCGCTGGTGCTTGTGGGTTCATGTCTCCTCCTGTCAATACTTGAGACGTCAGCGCCTGACGTACTGGAGCATGAAAAAAATATAGCACGCAAGATTGTGAACGCGCCAGTTAGGAACGACACACTGTCAGATCCATTGAATGGCTGGCGCCGATGAATTTCTTGGATTACCATCGTTCCCTGCACCTTTGCAGGGCCAAATGGAGAATCCCATGCCCGATTCCGCGAAGGTGCGCGCCACGCACCTTGACGCCGCGACGCCGATGCCATTGCCGGGAATGCCCGCGCTCGACCTGTCCCTTGCCTTCCCTGCCGCGCTGCGGCCCGCGGCAGCTGCCCTGACGGCAAGCGCCGCGTGGCGCCCCGAAGGCCTCCACTATACCTACCAGGTCACGCTCGAAGGCGAGACGCTAACGATCCCTTCGCGCCTCTACTTCGATCGTAGCCTGCCGCTGGACGATGCCGGCCGTGACGCCACGGCGCGCGGCATCGCGTGGTGCCTCGGGACCCGCCACCACGATGGCTACCTGCGCGAGGAATGCCTGGCCCGCCTGCTGGACGCGCCGCAAGACTGGGCGGCTCCCTTCATCGTGCATCTGGTCGGCGAATACGTGGACGAGATCGTGGAGCACATCGAGGCGGCGCTGCCGGCGTTCGCCCCCGACATGCGGGCGGCGCTCGCCGCCTTCGTGCGCGACAACCCGCGCTACCTGGACACGATCGAGCGCCGCACCATCAGCTATCGCCCTTACGTTTGCCCTGCGTCGGAGAGCTATCCGGGCAAGCGCGTCATTGCCTGCCTGCGTGCGCTGGGCCGGGAAACGTGAGCCGCATGCGCTGCTCCATCAGTTCGGAGCCCGGCCGCAAGGGCTCGCGCACGCCGGCCTCGACGAAACCGGCGCGCTCATAGAGGCGCAGCGCTTCGGCATTGGTGCAGGTCACGCCCAGTTGCATCGCCTGGGCCCCACGCTCCCTGGCCCAGCGCTGCGCCTCGTCGAGCAGCGCGCCGGCCACACCCTGCCCGCGCGCCTCGGGCGCCACCCACATCTGGAACAGGTTGACGATGGTGCGATCGTCGCCATCCTCCTTGGCCCAGGCCAGGCCGACCAGCGCGCCGTTCATCTCGGCAGCCAGCGCGCGGTCGATGCCTGACGTGGTCGAGCGCGCCAGGCGTGCGGCCCAGGTCTCGGGCGCCAACGCCTCTTCGGCGGCCAGGGTGCTGCCAAAGGCATAAGGCGCATCGGCCAGCGCGCGCAGGCGGATTGCGCGGTAGGCCGGCCACTCTTCGGCCGTGAACGGCCTGATCGCGAATGCTGTTTCTGCATGCGTCATGGAAGACTCTCGGTTACTGTCGGAAAACAATTCTAGCAGGGAGGAATCGGCCCATTGCCAAGCGCCACGCATTGCCGACAATCGGTACATTTTCATCTTTAACCACGGAGACGACCATGTCCGCATCGAACAAGGATGTTTTGCTGAAGGCGAACGCCGCGGTGACCCGCGGCGACAATGAAGGATTCCTGGCATGCTGCACCGACGATCTCGTCTGGTCGACGGTCGGCGGCGAGACTCTGCGCGGCAAGGAGGCGGTGCGCGCGTGGATGGTGGATGGCTATGCCGAGCTGCCCAGGTTCACCTTGCGCGAACTGGTTGCGGAAGGCGACCTCGTGGTCGCCCTGGGCGACATCGAATCGAAGGACGAGCAAGGCAAGCCGGTGCAGAACGCCTACAGTGACGTCTGGCGCTTCCGCGACGGCAAGATGGCAGAGCTGCGCGCCTTCGTGGTGCCGATCGATGTTTGAGGCAGGCTCGGCGAGGATAACAAACCTGCTTCTTGTCAGGATATGAGTCAGCGCCCTACGCCACGCGCAGCCTCTTATATCGACCAAGAGCGGGTGTTACGCTTTACGGCTGCGCCAAATAAAGTTCGCTACTTATTTTTATCTTATCCTTAGGTCAACATGGCCTGTCGAATCGATGCACCGTAGAGTGATTTTGCAGGCTCCGGCAGGTTTTCACTTAAGCCCAACAGGAGCTTGTACCGGTTAAGCCTTTTAATGGCGTCAGTTTGATCTGCTATCTGCTTCCCCTCCCTGCAGAGCTCGGAAAAATTTTCGGCTACCTTACTGAAAACCTGAATCAATACCACTTCCGGATAACCATGTGAAAGCAAAGCAGGCATTTCGGTATAGAAGCTGTAATAATCCGGGATGGGATTATCAGCACATGTCTCAAGCAAACGTTCAAGATCGTTCAGGAGCGATGCTGCTTGCGCTTCATATATTGGCGCGTGTGTTCCTGGACTTACAATAATCTGAGCGACCTCATTGAACGCGCGTTCAATTACAACAGCGGGCATCACGATCGAATCAAATATTTGTTCTGACTCGCACTGGTCGCGAAGCGACCTGCGTAACATGGCGATCCGCTCAGAGGTAGGAGGATGCACGCCGTCGACAAATAACAAGCCGATCTGCTCCATCACCCCCCAAATTTGGAGGGCTAGTTCGGCACCAGCATACGTCAGCATGAGCGACATTGCATCGTTGCGTTTGGCATCCTCCATCCCGGCGCTCAGCGTGAACTGTAGTGCCAAGTGGTCGGCAAAATGCTCTTCATCAGCATCAGTGAACTGGTCGGCAACTCCACTCTGATCTTTACCCAGAGCAAAAATTACGTGACCTATCTCATGCGCCAGCAAAAAACGCTCAGCGTTAGTAGCGACAAGGCTCGCGAGTATCTTCTGCTCAACCGCGATCGGGTATTCAGGACCGAAACTGCTGCCAGTTTGTTTTAGCCACCAAAATGCTTCAGCGACTACTCGAGCTAATTCCGGGAAGTCGATGCCTTGTTGGTCTTGTTGGTCATCAGACGATCGAAACACGGCGCTCGCAAGCGGTCGGGCGATACGGTAAAGAAACTCAAACAGCCCACTGTGAAGAACCACTACATACTGTTGATTATCAAGTTCTATGACATGAGCATTAGGCGCGTCTTTTCCGATCTCTCCGGCGACGAGTCGGCCATCGTGCAGCATTTTCTGGACGGTTAGCGGAAGAAAAGGCTCTAGCTCCGCTAGTAGTTCCCCCACTCGGTCACGGCAGAGGACATTCCTGTCGACTTGGACTCCTATCTCTGTACACAGGGGCTCCACGTCAGCGATGGAAATCTCTGGCAGGGGATGCTCCTTAACAAGCTCCTCAAAATACAATTGAGCAGGCGTCGCCATCATGACTTTCGCTTGAGCTTCACTTTAATAGCGGCTTGTGTCCCCAGCGTAGCCTTACCGAGCAGCTCAATTCCTCCGCTCGCGGTGATCGTCAACGATAGCTCGATCTCATCGATCACGGCATGGCCTAGGCCAATTGCTTGACCATCCAGCAAGTCGGCAAACGGTACTGAAAACGTTTTGATACCCTCCTGCAGAGCTTCGGTGCTGAGCTCTACCGTCTTTCCCACAGCTGCACGAGCCAAGCTTGGCAAAGCCGACTTTGTACCCGAGTCACCTGCTTCTACCCACACCTTTACCGACTCCAAAGTATTCTCCCTCGACGGATGACATACAGCTGCCTGATTGCAGCAGGATGCACATTAAGCTGTGGCAACAGCATTAAAATCTTGCTACCAATTCAACCATACGTTCTTTCCAATAACTGATAGTAGCGCTTATTGAACTACAGAACAATGTTGTAGATGACACCACAACAAATCCGGACAACCTATCTTGACCAGGCGCAAAAAAGACTACTTCACCTAGCCAAATAGCGATCCCCTTACAACACCTGGTTCACAATTTGAGTTTCATAGACTGCACATCTATCGACCGTGGCTGATCAGGCACGCTCATGGTGCTAGTCCCTCTCCCAATCCTCCATGCGGCGCTTTCGCGCCCGCCCGACCGCGATCCGGTTACGCGTGGTAAATGCAATCAACCGCGCCACCACCACCGCCAGGTACATCAGCCCGATCAGCATCTCGACACTGGCCAGCGCCCGCGCATGCACGGTCAGCGGAATCACGTCGCCGATGCCGGTGCTCGACAGCAGCGCGAAGCTCAGGTAATTCAGTTCGGTCCAGGTGCGCGGCGCGGCCGAGTTCACGGCAGCGGCAAAGGTGCCAGGGTGAACTTCCTGCAGCAGCACGTACAGGTGGGTGAAGCCCCATGCAATGAGGGTAAAGGTGGCGCCGGCCGCGAACAGCTCGTCGGTGGTGGCCAGCTCGTCGTCCATCATGTAGGCGATCAGGCTGCCCGCCGCATAGAAATAGAACAGCGCCTCTAGCCCCGACGACCAGGCCAGCAGTTCGCGCATGCCGAACAGGATCTGCGCCAGCAGCAGCGCGATGATCGGCACCGCCAGTGCCCAGCTGACCCGCACCTCGCCCGGCGTGCGCCGCACCATGCGGATGGTGAAGGCCAGCACCACGATGCCGAAGACATTGAAGCCCACCTGGCCGGCCGGCGTGCCCTCGATGAAGGGATAGGCCAGCATGCCGATCAGCTGGACCAGGAACAGGATGGCGGACGGGTGGCGGCGGGTGTGGGCGAACAGGAGCAATGGGCGCATGGATGGACGACGGTGATCGCGATGCACCCATTGTAGGTTCAGGCGGGCGGGAACAGCGCGCCGAACGCGCGCGCCGCCTCGGCGGGATCGCGCGATCCGTAGACGCTCGTGATCGCCGCCACCAGGTCGATCCCGCGCGCCACCAGCGGCGCCGCATTGCTCGGCGTCATGCCGCCGATGACGACGATCGGCAGGTCGAACTCGGCGCGCGCCTGGTCCAGCATCTCGGGCGGCGTCACGAAGGTGTATTTCTTGACCGGCGACGGATAGAAGCCGCCGAAGGCGATATAGCTGGCGCCGGCCTCGACCGCCGTGCGCGCCAGGGCCAGTTCGCCGTAGCACGAGGCGCCGACGATCTTGTCCTGGCCCAGCAGCGCGCGCGCTTCGCGGATGCCGGCGTCGGTATGGCCCAGGTGTACGCCGTCGGCGTCGATCGCCTGGCACAGGTCGACATGGTCGTTGATGACGAGCGGCCGGCCATGGCGGCGGCACAGCGCCAGCAGCTTTGTTGCCTGTTCCTTGCGCAGGTCGGGACCGGCTTCCTTGTGGCGGTACTGGACCAGCGCGGCGCCGGCGCCAAGGGCGGCGTCGGTCGCGGCGATCAGTTTTTCCGTATCGTCCCAGTTCGGGGTAACGAGGTACAAGCCGCGCATGTCGACTCCTTTCAGGTTGTCAGTTGCAATAAGCGGCGCGGGATGCGCTGCCCTGGCGCCAGCGCATACGATTGCGCCAGCGTGTGGTGGGTATAGGCCTGGGCCGCGTCGAGCGCCGCCTCCATGCGCTCGCCCAGCGCCAGCCGTGCCGCCAACGCCGCGGCCAGGGTGCAGCCGCTGCCGTGGTAGCCGTGCGGCAGGCGCGGCCAGTGCCAGGCGCGTGCCTCGACGCCGTCGACCAGCCAGCGGTTGACGACGGTGTCACCGGCGGCGTGGCCGCCGGTGACCAGCATCTGGCGGCCGCCATGCATCCCAAGCGCCTCGCGCTCGGGCAGGTTGGGCAGCACGATCGTCGCCAGCGCCAGCAGTTCGCGCAGCGCTTTGATAGCGTCGCCCTGCCCCAGCGCATCGCCATGGCCGCTGGCCAGCACCGGATCGAGCACCACCGGCAAGGTGGGCCGGCGCGCGCGCAAGGCTCGGATGACGTCCACGATCGCCGCCGCGTTGGCGGCATTGCCGGGGATGCCGAGCTTGACCGCCCCGATGTCGAAAGCCGCCAGCAACGGCGCCGCCTGGCGCGCGATCCAGGCGGCGTCGACCGGGCTCGCCGCATGGACCCGGTTGTTGTCCTGCGCCGTCAGGGCGGTGGCCACCGGCAACGGGTGCGCGCCCTGCGCCGCGATCGCCAGGATGTCGGCGGCCAGGCCGGCGCCGCCGCCAGGATCGAGCCCGGCGAACACCAGCACGCAGGGCGTCATCCCGTGATCTTCCCTTCGACGGGCGACGAGGGAGAAGCCGCGAAGCGCTTGGGCATGCGGCCGGCGAGCCAGGCGTCCCGTCCCGCCATTACCGCATGCTTCATGGCGCGCGCCATGCGTACCGGATCGCCCGCGGCGGCGATCGCGGTGTTCATCAGCACGCCGTCGCAGCCCAGTTCCATCGCGATCGCGGCGTCCGACGCCGTGCCGACGCCGGCATCGACCAGCACCGGCACCGTGGCCTGCTCGATGATCAGGGACAGGTTCCACGGATTGAGGATGCCCATGCCCGAGCCGATCAGGGAGGCCAGCGGCATCACCGCCACGCAGCCGATCTCCTGCAGGATGCGGGCCTGGATCGGGTCGTCGCTGCAGTAGACCATGACGTCGAAGCCGTCCTTCACCAACGCCTCGGCCGCGACCAGGGTCTCCGGCATGTGCGGGAACAGCGTCTTCTGGTCGCCCAGCACCTCGAGCTTGACCAGCTTGTGGCCGCCCAGCAGCTCGCGCGCCATCTGCAAGGTGTAGATCGCATCCTTGGCGGTGTAGCAGCCTGCCGTATTCGGCAGGATGGTGAACTCGTTCGGCGGCAGCACGTCGAGCAGGCTAGGCGCGTTCGGGTCCTGGCCGATGTTCACGCGGCGGATCGCCACCGTGATGATCTCGGCGCCGGCGGCCAGCGTGGCTTCGCGAGTCTGTTCCAGGTCGCGGTACTTGCCGCTGCCGACCAGCAGGCGCGATTGGTAAGAACGGCCGGCGATGGTCAGCACGTCCTGTTTGATGTCGTTCAATGCATTCATGTCTTGTCTCCTGTCAGCCGCCACCGATGGCGCGCACGATATCGACCCGGTCCTGCTCATGCAGGCGCCGGTGCAGCCATTGCTGGCGCGGCACCACCTCGCGGTTGACCGCCAGCGCCATCCCCTGTCCGCTCAGGCCCAGTTGCTCCAGCAGGCCGAACAGGGTTTGCCCCTGCGGCACCGTGCACGGCGCCCCGTTGACTTCGATTGGCGTCATTCACACCTCCCGGTACAGCTGGGCGCCGTTTTTCACGAACTCGATCGCCTTTTCCTGCATGCCGTGCGTCAGCGCGGTCTCCCCCTGCACGCCCCTGGCGGCGGCATATTCGCGCACCTCCTGGGTGATCTTCATCGAGCAGAAATGCGGGCCGCACATCGAGCAGAAGTGGGCGACCTTGGCCGAATCCTTCGGCAGGGTCTCGTCGTGGAATTCGCGCGCCTTGTCCGGGTCGAGGCCCAGGTTGAACTGGTCTTCCCAGCGGAACTCGAAGCGCGCCTTCGACAGCGCGTTGTCGCGTAGCTGGGCGCCGGGATGGCCCTTGGCCAGGTCGGCCGCGTGGGCGGCGATCTTGTAGGTGATGATGCCATCCTTGACGTCGTTCTTGTCGGGCAGGCCCAGGTGCTCCTTGGGCGTCACGTAGCACAGCATGGCGGTGCCGTACCAGCCGATATTGGCCGCGCCGATGCCCGAGGTGATGTGGTCGTAGCCCGGCGCGATATCGGTCGTGAGCGGCCCCAGCGTGTAGAACGGCGCCTCGTGGCACTGCTCCAGCTGCAGGTCCATGTTTTCCTTGATCAGGTGCAGCGGCACGTGGCCGGGGCCCTCGATGATGGTCTGCACGTCGTGCTTCCAGGCGATCTGGGTCAGCTCGCCCAGCGTCTTCAGTTCGGCCAGCTGGGCTTCGTCGTTGGCGTCGTAGATCGAGCCGGGCCGCAGGCCGTCGCCCAGGCTGAACGAGACGTCATAGGCCTTCATGATGTCGCAGATGTCCTCGAAGTGCGTGTACAGGAAGGATTCGCGGTGGTGGGCCAGGCACCACTTGGCCATGATCGAACCGCCGCGCGAGACGATGCCGGTCAGGCGGTTCGCCGTCATCGGCACGTAACGCAGCAGCACGCCGGCGTGGATGGTGAAGTAATCGACGCCCTGCTCGGCCTGTTCGATCAAGGTGTCGCGGAAGATCTCCCAGCTCAGGTCCTCGGCCTTGCCATTGACCTTTTCCAGCGCCTGGTAGATCGGCACCGTGCCGATCGGCACCGGGCTGTTACGCAGGATCCATTCGCGCGTCTCGTGGATGTGCTTGCCGGTCGAGAGGTCCATCACCGTGTCGGCGCCCCAGCGGATGGCCCAGGTCATCTTTTCCACTTCCTCGCCGATCGACGAGGTGACGGCCGAGTTGCCGATATTGGCGTTGACCTTCACCAGGAAGTTGCGGCCGATGATCATCGGTTCCAGTTCCGGGTGGTTGATATTGGCCGGGATGACGGCGCGGCCGCGCGCCACTTCCGAGCGCACGAATTCGGGCGTGATCTCGGCCGGGATGCTGGCGCCGAAGGACTGGCCCGGATGCTGGCGGCCCAGCAGCGCCGCTACCCGCTGGCCCATCGGGCCGGACGACTCCAGCGAGGCGATGTATTGCTTGCGCTGCATGTTTTCGCGCAGGGCGATGAATTCCATCTCGGGCGTGATGATCCCCTGGCGCGCATAGTGCATCTGGGTGACGTTGGCGCCGCTCCTGGCCTGGCGCGGCGCGCGCTGCAGGTTAAAGCGCAGCGCGGCCAGCTGCGGGTCGTTCAGCCGCGCCTGGCCGTAGTGCGAGGTCGGGCCGTCCAGCTGCCCGGTGTCGCCCCGTTCGGCGATCCATGCCTGGCGCATCGGCGCCAGGCCGCTGCGGATGTCGATCGCCGCGCCCGGCTCGGTGTACGGGCCGGAGGTGTCGTAGACGAACAGCGGCGGATTCGGCTCGGCGCCGAAGCTGTCGGGCGTGGGCGACTGGCTGATTTCGCGCATCGGCACACGGATGTCGGGCCGGCTGCCTTCGATATAGACCTTGCGCGAATTGGGTAGTGGGTTGACGGCCGCGTGGTCCACCGTGGCGGTGGCGGCGTCAAATTTCAGAGGTGCGTTCATGTGGCTCCCTTGCTTGCGGAGCCAGCAAAGGAGGTGCCGGGTGCGGCAAAACGGGCGGATGTGCGCACGCTTGCATCGATTCGGCTGCTTCCCTTCGCTGGCATTATCCAGATCAGGTTCGGAGGGTATTTCTCACCCACGCGCCGTTGTAACGACGCACAGGACCCCTAGCGTTTGCCGGCCGAGTTTCCCCGGTCCAGCGCAGTAAATTATACGCGCTTGTAATTTATAATGGTTGTTTTCGAAAATATCACTCCGACCACATCATGGAATTAGCCAAGTCTTTCGAGCCAGCCGATATTGAACAGTTCTGGCGCGCCGAGTGGGAAAAACGCGGTTACTTCACCGCCACCATGGACGAGGGCAAGCCATCGTTCAGCATCCAGCTGCCGCCGCCAAACGTGACCGGCACCTTGCACATGGGCCACGCGTTCAACCAGACCGTCATGGACGGCCTGACCCGCTACTACCGCATGCGCGGCTACAACACCGCCTGGGTGCCGGGCACCGACCACGCCGGCATCGCCACGCAGATCGTGGTCGAGCGCCAGCTCGACGCCCAGAAGATCTCGCGCCACGACCTCGGCCGCGACGCCTTCCTCGAAAAGGTCTGGGAGTGGAAGGAAAAATCGGGCGACACCATCACCGGCCAGATGCGCCGCCTGGGCGCCTCGCCCGACTGGAAGCGCGAATACTTCACGATGGACGAAACCCGCTCGAAGTCGGTGGTCGAAGTCTTCGTGCGCTTGTACGAGCAGGGCCTGATCTACCGCGGCAAGCGCCTGGTCAACTGGGATCCGGTGCTGGGCACGGCCGTGTCGGACCTCGAAGTCGATTCGCAGGAAGAAGACGGCTCGATGTGGTACATCCAGTACCCGCTGGTCGACGGCAGCGGCCACCTGACGGTCGCCACCACCCGTCCCGAAACCATGCTGGGCGACGTCGCCGTCGCGGTCGACCCGACCGACGAACGGTATACGAGCCTCGTGGGCAAACTGATCAAGCTGCCGCTCACCGGTCGCGAGATCCCGATCATCGCCGACAGCTACGTCGACAAGGAATTCGGCACCGGCTGCGTCAAGATCACCCCGGCCCACGATTTCAACGACTACGCCGTCGGCCAGCGCGCGAACCTAGCGCCGATCAATATCTTCACGCTGGACGCCAAGATCAACGAAAACGGCCCGGCCCAGTACCAGGGCCTGGACCGCTTCGCCGCGCGCAAGCAGATCGTCGCCGACCTGGAAGCGCTCGGCCTGATGGAACAGATCAAGCCGCACAAGCTGATGGTTCCGCGCGGCGACCGCACCAACGTCGTGATCGAGCCGATGCTGACCGACCAGTGGTTCGTCGCCATGACCAAGCCGGCCCCGGAAGGCACTTTCAATCCAGGTAAGTCGATCACCGACGTGGCGCTGGAAAAAGTCGCCAACGGCGAGATCAAGTTCGTGCCCGAGAACTGGAGCACGACCTACAACCAGTGGCTGGGCAATATCCAGGACTGGTGCATCTCGCGCCAGCTGTGGTGGGGCCACCGCATCCCGGCCTGGTTCGCCGAGGACGGCAGCATCGTCGTCGCGCGCGACGAAGAAGAAGCCCAGGCCAAGGCCGCCGCACAAGGCATCGCCGGTGAGCTGCGCCGCGACGACGACGTGCTCGACACCTGGTTCTCGTCGGCCCTGGTGCCCTTCTCGACCATGGGCTGGCCCGAAGAAACGCCGGACATGAAGATGTTCCTGCCGTCGTCGGTGCTGGTCACCGGCTTCGACATCATCTTCTTCTGGGTGGCGCGCATGGTCATGATGACCGCCCACTTCACCGGCAAGGTGCCGTTCGAGACCGTATACGTGCACGGCCTGGTGCGCGACTCGCAGGGCCAGAAGATGTCGAAGTCGAAGGGCAACACGCTCGATCCGATCGACCTGATCGACGGCATCGACGTCGAGACCCTGGTGGCCAAGCGCACCACCGGCTTGATGGACCCGCGCGCGGCCGAGAAGATCGCCAAGGCCACGCGCAAGGAATTCCCGGACGGGATCGCGGCCTTCGGCACCGACGCCGTGCGCTTCACCATGGCGAGCTACGCTTCGCTGGGCCGCAACATCAACTTCGACCTGGGCCGCGCCGAGGGTTACCGCAACTTCTGCAACAAGCTGTGGAACGCGACCCGCTTCGTGATGATGAATACCGAGGGCAAGGATTGCGGCGCTCCGGCTGCCGAAGACCTGTCCCCGGCCGACCGCTGGATCATCTCGCTGATGAACCGCGTCGAGCTCGACATCGCGAAAGGCTTTGCCGACTACCGCTTCGACAATATCGCCAGCAGCATCTACAAGTTCGTATGGGACGAGTACTGCGACTGGTACCTGGAAGTGGCCAAGGTGAGCGTCCAGCAAGGCACCGAAGCCCAGCAGCGCGCCACCCGCCACACGCTGCTGCGCGTGCTGGAAGTGATCCTGCGCCTGGCGCATCCGATCATCCCGTTCGTGACCGAGGCGCTGTGGCAGAGCATCGCGCCGCTGGCCGGCAAGACCGGTGAAACGATCATGCTGCAGCCCTACCCGCTGGCCGATACCTCGCTGGTCGACGAAGAAGCCGAAGCCTGGATGGAGCAATTCAAGGCGCTGACCGACGCCACCCGCAACCTGCGCGGCGAGATGTCGCTGTCGCCGTCGGTGCGCGTGCCGCTGATCGTCGAGCCGGGCAATGAAGCCGATCGCGCCAGGATGGCGGTGTTCGCACCGTACATCCAGCTGCTGGGCAAACTGGCCGAAGTGCAGATCGTCGACGCACTGCCGGAATCGCCAGCCGCGGTGTCGATCGTCGGCACCACCAAGCTGATGCTGAAGGTCGAGATCGACGTCGCCGCCGAACGCGAGCGCCTGTCGAAGGAGATCGCCCGCGTCTCCGGCGAGATCGCCAAGGCCAACGGCAAGCTGTCGAACGAAAGCTTCGTGGCCCGCGCGCCGGCCGCCGTGGTGGCGCAGGAGCAGGAACGCGTGGCAAACTTCTCGGCCACCCTGGCCAAGATGCAGGAGCAGCTGGAGAAGCTGCCGGCCGCTTGATCGTCGCTGGCAGTCGCACGTCGTCCCCGCGCAGGCGGGGACCCAAGTTTTAAGCAGACCACTTATGCGAATTTAAGTGGCTGCTCAAGCTAACTTGGGTCCCCGCCTCCGCGGAGACGACGTTTTTGGGCTGCTGGAAGAATGAGCGTTTCGATACGCAGAATCTCGCAGCCTCTTGCAGCTTCTCGCAGCCTCTCCTTATTTCAAGCCCTGCCACCAGCGCCCGCCAGCATGCGGCTGTTTCAGGTCCAGCGCCTCCCCCATCTCGGGCGTGGTCAGCTTGACGCCCTTGTCGTCCGCCAGCTGCGCGATCCGGTCGAACGGATCCTGCCAGCGATGCATCCCCAGGTCGAAGGTGCCGTTATGCACCGGGAACAGCCAGCCCGCATTCAGGTCATGGAAGGCCTGCATGGTTTCCTCGGGCTGCATGTGGACGTCGGGCCAGCGCTTGTCGTAGGCGCCGGTTTCCAGCAGCGCGACGTCGAACGGGCCGAACCTGGCGCCGATCTCCTTGAAGCCCTTGAAGTAGCCGGTGTCGCCGCTGAAGAACAGGCGCAGCTCGTCGTGCTGGATCACCCACGAGGCCCACAGTGTCTTGCCCGCATCGTGCAGCCCGCGGCCAGAGAAATGCTGGGCCGGGGTGGCGGTGATGCGCACGCCGCCCACCTCCGTCCCCTGCCACCAGTCGAACTGGCGCACCTTGGCGCGGTCCACTCCCCAGTCGATCAAGCGGTCGCCCACGCCCAACGGCGTCAGGAACATCGTGGTCTTGGCCGCCAGTGCCTTCACCGAGGCGTGGTCGAGGTGATCGTAGTGGTCGTGCGACAGGATCACGGCCTTGATCGGCGGCAGTTCGTCGATCGAGATCGGCGGCGCATGGAAGCGCGCCGGGCCGGCCCACTGCACGGGCGAGGCGCGTTCCGAGAACACCGGATCGGTGAGATAGAACTCGCCGCCGAGCTTGATCAGCATGGTCGAATGGCCGAGGCGATACAAGGTGTGGTCGGGCGCCGCCAGCAGTGCGGCCTGGCTCAGGGCGCGCACCGGCACCGCCTGCTCGGGAATCGTGCCCTTGGGCTTGTCGAACATGAAAATCCACCACAGCTTGGCCATTTCGCCAAAACTCATCTTGTGCATCTCGACCGGGTTGCGGTATTTCCCGTCGTGGAATTGCGGCGAAGCGGGTGCGGTGGTGGTGCTGGCGAAGGAGGTGCAGGCAGCCATGATTGCGATTGCTCCAAGTAGGATAGTGCCGAACAGTAGGCGCATGATATGAATAGATAGTCGTAAAGTACACTACACAGTGTAGTATCGAAATTTGAGAAAGTAAACTACTGAGTGTAGAATTCGCGTATGCACACGCCGACCCGCCTGACCGACCGAAAACGCAGCGCCATCCTGGCCGCCGCTGCCGAGCAGTTTCGGGTCCACGGTTACGAAACCGCCAGCATGGACGCCATCGCGGCCCTTGCGGAAGTGTCCAAGCGCACCGTCTACAACCACTTCGCCAGCAAGGAAGAGCTGTTCGCCGAGACCGTGATGCAGATGTTCGAAAGCAGCGCCGGCCAGCTCGAACTGGGCTACCAGCCGGAGCGCAGCCTGCGCGAGCAGCTGGTCGAACTGATGACGCTGAAGATGCACACCCTGGCCGACCCGGAATTCATCGCCCTGGCGCGGGTGGCGATCGGCGAAGCGATTCACGCGCCGGAGCGCACCTTGCCGGTGATTGCCCGCCTGGGCGAGCGCGAAGAAGGTGTCACTGCCTGGATCCGTGCGGCCCAGGCTGACGGCAAGCTGAAACCGGGCGATCCTTCGTTCGCGGCGACCCTGCTGCAGGGCCAGGTCAAGACCTTCGCCTTCTGGCCGCAGATCGCGATGGGCGCCGCACCGCTATCGCCCGGGCAACAGGAGCGGGTCATCGACGCCGCGGTATCGATGTTCCTGTCCTACTTCGCCAGCTAGGCCGCGCAGGCGATCAATAAAAGTCAGAAGCAAACCCGCGCCGCACCGTACCGACCTTGAATGACTGTGCGGACACGTCGACTTCACTGAATATCTGCCCGCTGCGGGCGGCATCCGCCCGCACCTGCCAGAACGGCCCGCCCAGTCCCGTACGCGTCGCCAGCTGCTGGCACCGCCTGATGGACATATAAGAGCGACGGTCGGATTTGGAGGTAAGAAAACTGAAGACATTCGGGTTGTAGTACACCAGATTGCCAGTTCTGCTGACGCCAATGATCAGGATGGCATGCTCGCCCCATCCGAGCTTTCCGGCGCCATACTTGCCTGCTGCAATAACCGGGCCTCGTTCGAGCGCAACCTCCCAATCACGCTGCTCATGACTGCTTACCAGGGTATCGTTCGTGACGAGACCGTAGTCTTCGGCATGCAACTCGAGACGGGAACCCTTGTTCTTCCTGTACTCTTCCATTGCGAAGTCCGGATGGGCAATCCGGTTTTCCCCATAAATATTCCTGTACTTGGTGTACATGAGCATTTCGATGCACGTCAGCCAGCAGCATTCCTTGGTCCCCTGCCACCGCCACATCACATCGCTCGTTCCCGTGCGAAGCGCCATCGCTTTCTCCTTGCATCCAGATTGGTATGCACCATATACGCGGATGCCCGCGCACCGGACGCCATCAGAAGCTGATCACGAAGCGGGCGCCCTTGCCCACCTTGCATAGCGCACCGTGCCGCCGTTTTCATGGACCAGGTGGCGCACCATGCCACAGGCGGCACTCGCCAATGTGGAGCGCAGCCTGCGCCAGTCGCGGCTGGCGCTGCGCGAATAACTTATTTAACCGGTGCGTCGTCGCGCACAGGCGCTTGCGGCGCGCGCAAGGCGGCGGCGCGCTGCTCCCAGTAATGCGCGTTCTCGATCCCGAGCGCCTTCGGATCGAACTCCGGATCCTTGCCGGCCTTCTTCTGCGCCTCGTAGTCGCGCAGGCACTTGAACGCCACCTTGTGCAGCATCACGATGGCGACGATGTTCAGCCACGCCATCAGGCCCACGCCGATGTCGCCCAGGCCCCAGGCCACGTCGGCGGTCTTGACCGCGCCGTAGATGGTGGCCGAGACGATGCACAGCTTGAGCACGAAGCCGAGCCACGGATGGCGGCCGTGGCGGTCCATGTAGGCGATATTGGTCTCGGCGATGTAGTAGTAGGCGACGATGGTGGTGAAGGCGAAGAACAGCAGCGCGATCGCCACGAACAGCGCGCCGAAGCCCGGCATCACGTTCTCGAGCGCGGTCTGGACATAACCCGGCCCCGAGGCCACGCCCTGGATGCCGACGAACACCGGCGTGCCGTCCGGGTTTTCGACGTTGTACTGGCCGGTCATGAGCAGCATGAAGGCGGTCGCCGAGCACACCAGCAGGGTGTCGATATAGATCGAGAAGCCCTGCACCAGGCCCTGCTTGGCCGGATGGCTCACTTCGGCCGCCGAGGAAGCGTGCGGGCCGGTGCCCTGGCCGGCCTCGTTCGAGTAGATGCCGCGCTTGACGCCCCACTGGATCGCCAGGCCGAGCATGGCGCCGAAGCCGGCGTCCAGGCCGAAGGCCGAGCTGAAGATCAGCTGCAGCACGCCCGGCAGCTCGCTGATATTCATCGCCACGATCACCACCGCCACCAGGATGTAGGCGGCCGCCATGAACGGCACCACGATCTCGGCGAAGCTGGCGATGCGCTTGACGCCGCCGAAGATGATGATGGCAAGCAGCACGGCCAGGCCGATGCCGGTGTACAGCGGGTCGATGCCGGCCGCGGTCCTCAGGCCCTCGGCGATCGAGTTGGCCTGCACGCCGGGCAGCAGCAGCCCGGTCGCCAGCAGCGTGGCCAGCGCGAAGGTCCAGGCGTAGCGCTTCATGCCCAGGCCTTTCTCGATGTAGAAGGCAGGGCCGCCGCGGTACTGGTTGCCCAGCGGCTCCTTGTAGACCTGGCCCAGGGTCGATTCGACGAAGGCCGAGCTGGCGCCGAGGAAGGCCATCATCCACATCCAGAACACCGCACCAGGGCCGCCGAAGGTGATCGCGGTGGCGACGCCGGCGATATTGCCGGTGCCGACCCGGCCGGCCAGCGTCATGGCCAGCGCCTGGAACGAGGACACGCCCTGCTCCGAGCTCTTCCCTTCGCGCATCAGGCGCACCATCTCGCGCACGTGGCGCAGCTGCAGGAAGCGCGAACGTACGGAGAAATACAGCCCGGCGCCGAGGCACAGGGCGATCATGATGGGGCTCCAGATGATGCCGTTGATAGCGTTGACCAGGTCGAGCATGCAATGTCCTTGTGGCGTGGGAAAAAGATGCCACAAGATACAACAATTCATGAAAAACTTGCATCGGAAAAAAATAGAATGGCTGCGATTCGCCACCGGCTCAGCAGGAAATGGCAATACGTCAAGACATGGTAGGATCGGACCATGGACCGACGAAGCGACTACAAGACCTCCCTGCGCATCGACGCCGTGATCCACGAAGCGTCTGCCGACAACCGTTCCGGCGCCGCACGCCAGCTCGCCGAGCTCGGGGTGCCGCTGGACGTCACCATGCGCGTGCTGACCCGCCCGGCCGAGCGGCGCCACCAGGTCACGCCGGAAGACGTGCGCAACGCGCCCTGAACCTCAACGCCGGTTTTGGAGGAAACCCTCTGATTCCGGCCCCTCCCGTTGCCAGGTGACTTTGCTACACTCTGCGATACCAACAACAACACTGGAGACACCCATGCGACACCTGATGCGCGCCGGCCTGATCGCCGCCATGTTCGCCCTGCCCGCCGCCGCGTTCGCGCAAGGCGCCTCGCCGGTCGGCACCTGGAAAACCATCGATGACGAGACCGGCAAGCCGAAGGCGCTGGTGCGTATCACCGAGGAAGGCGGCGTCCTGACCGGCAAGATCGAGAAACTGTTCCGCCCGGCGGACCAGGACCAGAATCCCAAATGCGTGAAATGCAGCGACGCGCGCAAGGACCAGCCGATCATCGGCATGACGATCCTCTCGGGCCTCAAGAAAGAAGGCAACGACTACACCGGCGGCCAGATCCTCGATCCGTCCAACGGCAAGACCTACAAGAGCAAGGCCAGCCTGGCCGACAACGGCAGCAAGCTCGAAGTGCGCGGCTATGTCGGCGCCCCGATGTTCGGCCGCACTCAGACCTGGCAGCGCGAACAATAAACCTCAACGCGGCCCGGCGACGGGCCGTTTTTCTTCCTGATGACCCTCAATCAAGCCTATATCTTCCTTGGCTTTGCCATCGTCGCCGAAGTGATCGGCACCACCGCCCTCAAGGCCTCCGACAGTTTCACCCGTCCCATTCCGAGCCTGATCACGGTCGGCTGTTACGCCCTGTCGTTCTACCTGCTCACCTTCAGCCTGCGCGTGCTGCCCACCGGCATCGCCTATGCGATCTGGTCCGGCGTCGGCATCGTGCTTATCTCCCTGGTCAGCTGGTTGTATTTCAAGCAAAGCCTGGACCTGGCGGCCATCGCCGGCCTGGGCCTGATCATCGCTGGGGTGCTGGTCATCAACCTGTTTTCCAAGAGCGTCGGGCACTAGCGCACGCCTGGTTCACGCGCTGGGCAATGTCGGCTATCCTTACGCGAACATCACGTCAACCGCGACGTGTTGCCGGACGTTACTTCCAGCCCACCTTGGAACCTGATTGGCGCAATGAAACCGACTTCCGTAGCGCGTGCCGCACGCCCCGTCTTCCGCGGACGGGCCATGCGCGTGATTCGCCTGCTCAGCCTGGCTGGCGGCGTGTTCGGCATCCTGTTGCCGGCCGCCTTGCTGGCCTCGACCGCGCACGGCATTCCTGACTGGATGGAACCGTACATCGTGCTGGTCGGCGTGGCGCTCGGCTCGGGCGGTTTTTTCCTGGTCGCGATGGCCGGCCACCGCATGAACCGCGATGCCATGCTGCGCTCGTTCGCCGCCCTGCTCCTGATGGTGCCCTTCGGCGCCAGCGGCGTCGTGATCTGGCATGCCAGCAATATGCTGATGGTCTATCTGTGCACCTTCCTGTTGATGCTGACGATCCTGCTGTATTTCAGCTTCATCTATCCGCTGACCCATGTGCCGCAGCAGCCGATCGTGCCCAGGACGCCTTCCCGGCGAATGCCGAAACCGATCCAGTGGATTCCGCTGCGCCGCAATGTGCAGCGCGAACGCAGCACCACGCAAACGCTATAGCCAACCCGCATCGCGCGCCATCCGGTACGCTTCCACGCGATTCCCTGCGCCCAGCTTGCTGATCGCCTCCGACAGATAGTTGCGCACCGTGCCCTCAGACAGGTGGACCTGGCGCGCGATCTCGACGCTGGAGCGCCCTTCTCCGGCCAGGCGCAGCACCTGGCGTTCGCGCTCGGTCAGCGGGTCGCTGCCGCCGTTCCAGCTTGCCAAAGCCAGCTCGGGCGCGATCGCGCGGCCGCCACCGTGCACGACGCGGATGGCATCGGCCAGCGCCTCGACCGGCGCATCCTTGAGCAGGTAGCCGCGCACGCCCGCCTCCATCGCGCGCCGCAGGTAGCCGCTGCGGGCGAAGGTCGTCACCACCACCACGCGGCAGGCCAGCTTTCTCGAAGACAGCGCCTGCGCCAGTTCGATGCCGGTCATATGCGGCATCTCGATATCGGTCAGCACGATGTGGGGAACGAGGCGTTCGCACAGGGCCAGCGCCTCGCGGCCATCGAGCGCGCCGGCCACCACCTCGATGTCGGGCTCCAGCCGCAGCAGCGCGCTCAGGGCGCCCAGCACCAGCTGCTGGTCTTCGGCGATCAGGACGCGGATCATGCCGGCACCTGCAGCTCGAGCGCCAGGCCATCGCCGGCGGCCAGCTTCATGCGCCCGCCGAGCGCCGTCACCCGCTCCTGCATGCCGGCCAGCCCGTTGCCATGCCTTATCTCATCGGTATCGCGCAGGCGGCCGTCGTCGTGCACGCGCAGTACGGCGTGGCCATCTTCGCGGCTCAGCGACAGCGTGCAGCGCGACGCCCGGGCATGGCGCACGATATTCGTCACCGCCTCGCGCACCGCCAGCGCCACCACGTGTTCCACCGCCGGGGCCAGGTCGATGCGCTCGACCCGCTCGTCGAGCACGACCTCGGCGGCCTGCAGGCTGGCGCGGGCGCTGGCCAGGGCCTGGGCCAGGCCGCTCTCGCGGTAGCCGGTGACCGCCGCGCGCACCTCGGCCAGGGCATTGCGCGCGCTGGCTTCGATGTCGGCGATCTCGCGTTCGCAGGCATCGAGGTCGCGCCGCGCCAGCTTGCCGGCCAGTTCGGCCTTGAGCGCGATCGTCGACAGCGAATGGCCGAGCAGGTCGTGCAGGTCGCGTGAGATGCGTTCGCGCTCGGCGATGCGCGCCATGTGCTCCACTTCTTCCTGCTTGCGCGTCAAGCGGGCGCGCGAGTCGCGCAGGCGCTGGTCCATCAGGGTCGACAGGCCCACCGGCAGGCCGACCAGCAGCAGCGGCAACAGGAACACCGTCTGCATCCGGCCCTCGACCAGGAACGAGGCCGCCACCCCGCCGGCGAGCACCGCCAGCATGCCGCCGACGGCGTGGCCAGTCCGCGGGATGCGGGCGCACATGGCGCAGGCGAAGATGAAGAAGCAGGCGGCGCCCGGATTCCAGCGCGCCCACAATGCGCCGAGCAGGCAGCTCGCCGCCACGCAGGCGTGGACCTGCCAGCCGCGCGCCCAGAAGCTGAAGCAGTACAGCACAACGAAGACTACCAGCGTCAGCGTCAGCATGGCCGCCTCCAGCGCGCCGGGCGTCATGTAGGCGAATTTCCAGAACAGGTAGCCGAGCGACAGCAGCCACAGGTATTGCAGCCTGCCGTATTCGGGCGGGATCCAGGGCCGCGCCAGCGCGTGCCGGAGCGTCGTCATGATGGTTGGCTCAGTCATTATTCTTGTCCCAGCAGGCGCACGTCGACGAGTTCGAAGCGGTAGTCGCCGGCTTGCGGGCCGGCGCTGAATGCTAGCATGGCAACGGCGGCCGGATCGATGCCGGCGAAGGCCGACAAGGGTACGCTCACCTCTTCCCACTCGCCCTTGGCCACGAAGGGCACTGTGCTGGGCCGAGCGTTGCCGGCGCCCATCAGCATCACCTGATAGGTCTTGCCGTCGCCGCGCACCTTGAAGCGCAGGGTCTTCGCCGCGCTCAGGTCAACCGGCCGCATCGGCTGGGCGCCGGGCATGAAGGCCACGGCAGACCACGCGAACGGCAAGCCCGGCGCGACCGTGGCGCGCACCGCCAGCGGCACTTGTCCGTCGGGCAGCGGCGGCAGCACCTCGAGCTTGACGGTCGACTTGCCGCCCGCGATCTGGTCGGTCGACGGCATCCAGCCGCTGCCGAACTGACTGCCCAGGCGGCCCGCACTGAAGTCGCTGATGCGGCCATACGGCGGCAGCGCCTGACGGGTGGCCCCGCTGCCTTCCTGCGCCACCCGCTGGCGCCGCGCATCGCGCAGGCCATTGGCGCTCTGGCCATCCTTCCAGACCTCGACGATGCGGCGCGTGGCCTTGATGTCGGCCGCCGGATTGCCCTCGACCAGCAGCAGGTCGGCCTTGCAGCCCTTGGCGATGCAGCCGCGCTGGCCCAGCCTGAAGGCCGCGGCCGGCGCGCTGGTGGCGGCGGCCAGCGCCTCGGCCGGGCTCAGGCCCGCCTCGACCAGCGCCGCCAGTTCTCGGTGCATGCTGATGCCGTACAGGGTGCCGGCGTTGCCGGCATCGGTCCCGGCCAGGATCGGCACGCCGGCCTTGCGCAATGCGGCGGTGACGGCTTTCGGCGCCGCCAGCGCCTGGGGCCGCGCCTGCGCGCCATAGCGCGCCCTGAGCGTGGCGGCGCCTTCGCGGTCGACCAGCGCCGCCAGCCGGGCGTCGGCGAGCAGGTCGTCGCCGCGCACGCCGGCCATGCTTTCCAGGACCGCGAAGGTCGGAATCACGAAGGCGCCCCTGGTCCTGGCCAGCCGGGCCAGGCCATCGACCGCCTGTCGATCGGGCGCCGCGCCCAGGAACAGGTGCACCAGGCCGTCGGCGCCGGCCTCCAGCACGGCGCGCGCATCCTGCTTGTTGCTGACGTGGACCACGGCCAGCTTGCCGCGCAGGTGGGCGGCCTCGATCAGCGCCCTGGCGGTCGCCAGGTCGAGCGAATTCATCTTGCTGGTGCCCTGGCCTCCGGCTTCGAGCACGATCTTGATGAAGTCAGAGCCTTCGGCGATGCGCGCATCGACGAAGTCGCGCGCCTGGTCCGGCCGGCTCAGGGTCGGAATGGGCAGGCCGTACTTGGTGCCGTGGCCGTTCGGGGCGGTGGCCAGGGTGCCGGCCGAGAACATGTCGGCCCTGCCCGCATTACGGCCGGTCGCCATGCTGCCCTTGACCTCCTGCATCAGCGGCACGGCGGTGAACATGTCGACTTGGGTGGTGACGCCGAACAGCAGCGGCAGATCGAGTTGCCTGAACGCATGGGTATGAGCATCGATCAGGCCCGGCAGCAGGGTGCGGCCGGCGCCGCTGACGATGCGGCTGCCTGCCGGTGGCGCACCGCGGAAGTCGGCGTCGACGATGACGCCACCGTCGAACAGTACCGACCGGCGTTCGTGCACGGTCTTGCCGTCGAAGACGCGCACGTCCTGAACCAGGGTGGCGGCGGCCAGCGCCAGGCTGGACAGGGTGAAGCCGATGGCGACGGCGATTGTTTTCAGGACGGGAGCGGACATGGTTTCCTCACGGGGTTGGTGTGAGGCCAGTATGTCGATGCCCTGCCCGGCCCGATAGAATCGCTTGCCATCGATCCTGGCTGACAAATGTCATCCGCTCAGATCTGGTAGCCGCCGCCGACCTCGATCGACTGGGCGTTGACCCAGGCCAGTTCCGGGCCCAGCAGGCTGGCGATCACGCGCCCCACTTCATCCGCCTCGCCAACCCGGCCGAGCGCGGTCCGAGATGCCAGCAGGGCTTCGAATTCATCGTTCAATCCGCCGCCCAATTGGGTACGGATCGCGCCCGGCGACACCGCGTTGGCGCGGATGCGGCGCGGGCCGAATTCCTGGGCCATGTAGCGGGTCAGCACCTCGAGGCCGCCCTTGAAGGCGGCATACGGCGCGACGCCGCTCATGGCCACGCGCGTGGTGGCGCTGGTGAGGTTGACGATCGCGGCGCCGTCCGCCAGTAACGGCAGCAGGGATTGCGTCAGGAAGAACGGGCCTTTCAGGTGCACGTCGAGCAGGCCGTCGAACTGTTCCGGCGTGACCCGCTCGATCGGGTTGAACAGGCCGTGGCCCGCGTTGTTGACCAGGCCGTGCAGGTGGGTCGCGCCCCAGGTGTGGTCCAGCGCCTGCGTCAGCGCGTCGTTGAAGCCGGCGAAGCTGGCGATGTCGCCCACGTCCAGCCGCAGTGCGACGGCCTTGCCGCCATCGTGGACGATGCGCTCGACGACCGCCTCGGCCGCTTCGGGATGGTCCTTGTAGCTCAGGACCACGCCCATGCCGCGCCGCGCGCATTCGATGGCGGCGGCGGCGCCGATGCCGCGGCTGGCGCCGGTGATCAGGATGACGTTCATGTTCGCTCCAGTGTGGGTTCAGGTGGGAGCATGGTAGGGATGCGGATGCGGCCAGGCCCCCTGGATCCTGCCAGATTCCTGCCTATTCCTGTCAACGACTTGCGTCGTCGGCGGCACTCTGTTTGAATGCGGAGATGGAACAATCATTGAACGAACTGCGCGCGCTGGCGGCCGGCGCCCTCAATCGCCGTACCGAGACCGGCATCCCGCGCGTGGCCATGGTGCAGGGAGAGATTCCCGCCCACCAGCTGGCGGCGGTGTACGACCCGATGATTAACCTGATCCTGCAAGGCAGCAAATCGATGACGGTCGGCGAACGCACCCTGCACTACGATCCGGCCACCTATTTCGTGATGTCGGTCGAGCTGCCCGCCGTGGGCAAGGTCCACCCGGCCAGCGACGGCGCGCCCTACCTGGCCGTGAGCCTCACGCTCGACCCGGCGGTGCTGGCGCCGCTCCTGGCCGACCTGCCCGAACCTGCCGCGCCACACGCCGGCGGCGCCTTCTCGGTCGCCGCCATCACGCCCGAACTGATGGATGCCTGGGTGCGCATGCTGCGCCTGATGCGCCAGCCACAGGACATCGCGGCGCTGGCGCCGGCGTATGAACGCGAGATCCTGTACCGGGTGCTGCAGGGACCGCACGGCGCCATGCTGCGCGCGATCGCCATGCCGGACAGCGCGCTGGCGCGGATCCAGCGCGCGATCGCGTGGATCCGGCGCGAGTTCGCCACTTCCTTGCGAGTCGAGACGCTGGCCGAGAAGGCGGCGATGAGTCCATCGTCCTTCCACCGCCACTTCAAGGCCGCCACCGCCCTGAGCCCCCTCCAATACCAGAAACGCGTGCGCCTGATGCAGGCGCGCATGCTGATGGTGGCGCATGGCGCCAGCGTGACGGGCGCCGCCTTCGAGGTCGGTTATGAAAGCGCGACCCAGTTCAGCCGCGAGTACGCGCGCCTGTTCGGGCTGCCGCCCGCGCGCGATGCGGCGCGGATCGCCGTGCTTGCGCGCGGAAACAGCATGTGACCGGCGCCCGGCAGATATAAAGAAACCATCGCGCACGAAGAAACAATTACGACAAGTATTTTTTCGTGTGTGCTATCTTGATTTCACTGCCGGACCGGCAGGACGTTTTTCGTATGGCTATCCAAGAATCCGGCCTTTGCCGTCTTTTCACTCCACAAGGATTTGCCATGATCTTTCTTCGACTCGCCAGCCTGGTGGCCGGCGTGCTGGTGCTGATCTCACCCGCCATACTGATACGCGTCGGTGGCATGCCGCCGGATACAGCCCAAGCCAGCGCGGCGCTGGCCTGCGTGGTGCTGGCGTCGAGCGGTTTCATCATGGTCGGGATGGCAGGCCAGCGCCTGCGCCGCTCGGCCCTGCTGCGCACGGCGGCGGCGATCCTGCTGGGCGTGCCGACGGTCGCCAGCGCCGCCCTGCTGTGGCGCGGCAGCTCGCCCGCGGTGCTGTGGCTGGCCGGCGCCGTCATCGGCTTGAGCATGCTGCTGTACCCGACGCTCGTCTATCGGCCGGTCCCTTCCCTCGCCACGCTGTTGCAGCGGCGACGCCGTCATCCCGCGCCGGGGGCCTGAGCGCAATTCAACCGGGCGGCAGGCTATCCCACAAATCGCCCGTCGGGCTGATGCGCGGCGCGCTGACGCCGAAGTGCTGGTAAGCCAGCGGCGTGGCGATGCGTCCGCGCGGGGTGCGCTGCAGATAGCCCTGCTGGATCAGATACGGTTCGAGCACGTCCTCGATGGTATCGGCGGCCTCGCCGATCGCCGCCGCCAGGTTGCCGATGCCGACCGGGCCGCCGGCGAACTTGAACAGCACCGCCTCCAGCAGCTTGCGGTCCATGACGTCGAAGCCGACGCTGTCGACGTCGAGCATCTTGAGGGCGCGGTCGGCGATGTCGGCCACGATCTCGCCATTGCCCTTCACCTCGGCATAATCGCGCACGCGGCGCAGCAGGCGGTTGGCGATACGCGGCGTGCCGCGCGCGCGCTTGGCCACTTCGCGCGCGCCATCCTCGTCGATCGGCGCGCCGAGCAGCGCGGCGCTGCGCTGCACGATCCTCGTCAGTTCGTCGACGTTGTAGAACTCCAGGCGCGCCACGATGCCGAAGCGGTCGCGCAGCGGATTGGTCAGCATGCCGGCGCGGGTGGTGGCGCCGACCAGGGTGAACGGCTGCAGGTCGAGCTTGACCGAACGCGCGGCCGGGCCCTCGCCGATCATGATGTCGATCTGGTAGTCCTCGAGCGCCGGATACAGGATCTCTTCGACCACCGGCGACAAGCGGTGGATCTCGTCGATGAACAGCACGTCGTTCGGCTCGAGGTTGGTGAGCAGCGCCGCCAGGTCGCCCGGACGCTCGAGCACCGGACCCGAGGTCTGGCGCAGGTTGACGCCCATCTCGCGCGCGATGATGTGGGCCAGCGTGGTCTTGCCCAGGCCCGGTGGGCCGAACAGCAGCGTGTGGTCGAGCGCCTCGCGCCGCTTGCGCGCGGCTTGAATGAAGATCTCGAGCTGGTCGCGGATCTTTACCTGGCCGACGTATTCGTCCAGCTGCTTTGGACGCAAGGCGCGTTCGATCGCCTCTTCGTTGGGCGAGGCCGGCGCGGCGTCGATCACGCGCTGTTCGGTAAAGCTGTCGGTCTGGATGCTCATGACGTGTCTCTACATTAGCCTTTGGACAGCGCCTTCAGCGCGAACTTGATGCCGTCCGAGACGCTCGATCCGGCCGGCATGTTCTTGATCGCGAGGAGCGCTTCCTTGTCAGAATACCCCAGCGCGGCCAGCGCGTTGAGCACGTCCACCTGCGCGTCGTCACGGGCCGCGCCGGCGACCATGCCGATATCGGCGCCGAGCTTGCCCTTCAGTTCGAGCAGCAGGCGTTCGGCGGTCTTCTTGCCGATGCCCGGCACCTTCACCAGGCGGCCGGTTTCCTGCAGGGTGACGGCCTGCGACAGCTCGGCCACCGTCATGCCGGACAGGATCGCCAGCGCCATGCGCGCGCCGATGCCGGTGATCTTGATCAGCTGGCGAAACAGCGCGCGTTCGGACGCCGCGCCGAAGCCGAACAGCAGGTGCGCATCCTCGCGTACCACCAGGTGGGTGAACAGCACGACTTTTTCGCCGGTATGCGGCAGGTTGTAGAAGGTGCTCATCGGCACGTCGACTTCGTAGCCGACGCCATTGCAATCGACCAGCACGTGCGGCGGCGCTTTTTCGAGCAGGGTTCCAGAGAGGCGACCGATCATCGGTTTTCCTTAACTATTTTATGAAACGAGGCGGCTGTTCTTCATGCGCAGCGCCTGGCCGGCGGGGGACAAGCCATTGAGCAGCGCCAAGGTGTCGATGCTGTGGGCGTGGCAGATCGCGACGCCCAGGGCGTCGGCGGCATCGGTGCCCGGCAGGCCCGGCAGCTTGAGCAGGCGCGCGACCATGTCCTGCACCTGTGGCTTGGCCGCCTTGCCGGTGCCGACCACGGCCTGCTTGACTTGCACCGCCGTGTATTCGGCCACGTCGAGGTCGGCGCTGACCAGGGCCGTGATCGCCGCGCCGCGGGCCTGGCCCAGCAGCAGCGTCGACTGCGGATTGACGTTGACGAAGACTTTCTCGATGGCGGAACAGGCTGGGCGATAGGTGGCGATGATTTCGCTCACGCCGTGCAGGATGACCTTGAGCCGCGGCGGTAAAGCGCCTTCCAGCCCGGTCTTGATGGTGCCCGAAGCGATGTAGCGCAGCTTGGCGCCGTGTTTTTCAATGACGCCGAACCCCGTCGTGCGCAGGCCCGGGTCGATGCCGAGAATAATCATGATGGAATGTTACCCCGGCTGGGGGTGTTCGTGGGAAAAATACTGTGCAAAAACACAGTTCACCACGGTTGAATCGCATCGGGCCGGCAAATTCCACCGGCCCGATGGTGTTACCGGATCAGTGACGGAAGTGACGGGTGCCGGTGTACAGCATCACCACGCCGCGCTCGTCGGCGGCGTCGATCACTTCCTGGTCGCGCATCGAGCCGCCCGGGTGGATGACGCAGGTCGCGCCCGCGTCGACCACCACATCCAGGCCGTCGCGGAACGGGAAGAAGGCGTCCGACGCCACGGCCGAACCGGTCAGCGACAGGCCGGCGTTCTGGGCCTTGATCGAGGCGATGCGGGCCGAGTCGATGCGGCTCATCTGGCCGGCGCCGACGCCCAGGGTCATGCCGTTGGCGCAGAACACGATCGCGTTCGACTTCACGAACTTGGCCACGCGCCAGGCGAACATCATGTCTTGCAGTTGCTGCGGGGTCGGCTGCTTCTTGGTGACCACGCGCAGGTCGCCCAGGCCGACGTTTTTCGCATCCGGCGACTGCACCAGCAGGCCGCCGCCGACGCGCTTGACGTCGTAGGCGTTCTGGCCGGCGCCCAGCGCGATTTCCAGCAGGCGCACGTTCTGCTTGGCCGCCATGATCTGGCGTGCTTCGGCCGTGAACGATGGCGCGATCAGCACTTCGACGAACAGCTTCGACAGCGCTTCGGCCGCCTTGCCGTCGACTTCGACGTTGAAGGCGATGATGCCGCCGAAGGCCGAGGTCGGGTCGGTCTGCAGCGCGCGCGAGTAGGCGTCCAGCGCATCGACGCCGATCGCCACGCCGCACGGGTTGGCGTGCTTGACGATCACGCAGCCGGCCGGCTGCTGCATGCCGCCCAGCGACTTGACGCATTCCCAGGCCGCATCGGCATCGGCGATATTGTTGTACGACAGTTCCTTGCCCTGCAGCTGGGTGTAGTTGGCCAGCGCGCCGTCGATGGTGATCAGGTCACGGTAGAAGGCTGCGCCCTGGTGCGGGTTCTCGCCGTAGCGCATGTCCTGGACTTTTTCGAAGCCCATGTTCAGGGTCTGCGGGAAGCTCGAGCGGGTCGCGTGTGCGCGGTCTTCGCCCAGGCTGGTCAGGTAATTGGTGATCGCGCCGTCGTACTGCGCGGTGTGCGCGAACACTTTCTTGGCCAGGCGGAATTTGGTTTCATAGCTGACCGGGCCGGTGGCTTCGCCCTGGCCTTTCATTTCGGCCAGCACCACGCCGTAGTCGGCCGGGTCGACGATCACGACCACGTCGCGGTGGTTCTTGGCCGCCGAACGCAGCATGGTCGGGCCGCCGATGTCGATGTTCTCGATCGCGTCTTCCAGCGAGCACTCTTGCTTGGCGACGGTCTGCTGGAACGGATACAGGTTGACCACGACCATGTCGATCTGCGGAATATTGTGCTCTTCCAGCTTGGCCACGTGCTCCGGGAAGTCACGGCGCGCCAGGATGCCGCCGTGCACTTTCGGGTGCAGGGTCTTGACGCGGCCATCCAGCATTTCCGGGAAACCGGTGTAGTCGGCGACTTCGGTCACCGGCACGCCGTTATCCTGCAGCAGCTTGGCGGTGCCGCCGGTGGACAGGATATTGACGCCGAGCGCCGAGAGCGCACGTGCGAAATCGAGCACGCCGGTCTTGTCGGATACGGAAATGAGAGCTTGTTTGATCATGGTGTGGCCTATGGTTGAGAATTCCTGGCGGCGGGCAGGCGGATCGGGGATCCGTTCATGGCCGCGCGCTAGGTGCGCGGCCACGTGGGTCACGCTTAGAGCAGCCCGTGCTCCTGCAGTTTCTTGCGCAAAGTGTTCCGGTTAATGCCCAGCATCTGCGCGGCGTGCGACTGGTTGCCGTCGGCGCGCGACATGACGACTTCGAGGACGGGCTTTTCGACGGTCAACACCATCATGTCGTAGATGTTGGTCGGCTTTTGTTCGCCCAGATCGTTGAAATAGTCTTCGAGACTCTTCTGGACGACTTCCTGGATACTTTCTTTGCTCATGTCTTCTGCTGCTTCATCCTGGTTTAATGATTGCTCCGCTCTCGCGAAGCGCGTCCCCGTGTTCTTGTTCTGGTTTGCTGCGTGGGTTGCTGCTGGGTTACTGCATATTTACTGAGTGCTGCCGGACTAGCTATGCCGCGATCGCGTCGAGGTCAGGATGCGCGGGGCGGTATTGTAACCGCTCGCCATGCCTGTGCTGCGATTTGAAAAAGTCATCGACCGCCGCCAGTTGCTCGGCCGTCGATTCCAGCAGGTTCATGCGCTGCCGGAATTCCTCGCCGCCCGGCAGGTCTTGTACATACCAGCCGATGTGCTTGCGCGCAGTGCGCACGCCGACGTATTCGCCATAGAAGGCGTAATGGGCCGGCAAGTGCTCGTTCATCAATTCGCGCACCTCGTCCACCAGCGGCGCCGGCAGATGTTCGCCGGTGCGCAGGTAATGGTCGATCTCGCGGCAGATCCAGGGACGGCCTTGGGCCGCGCGGCCGATCATCACCGCGTCGGCGCCGGTATAGTCGAGCACGAACTTCGCCTTCTCGGGCGTCGTGATGTCGCCATTGGCCACCAGCGGGATGCTCACCGCCTGCTTCACGGCGCGGATGGTGTCGTATTCGGCCTCGCCCTTGTAGCCGTCGGCGCGGGTGCGGCCGTGCAGGGTCAGCATCTGGATGCCGGCCTGCTCGGCCAGGCGCGCGATGCGCAGCGCGTTCCTGTTTTGGCGATCCCAGCCGGTGCGGAACTTCAGGGTGACCGGCACATCGACCGCCTCGACCACGGCGTGCAGGATGCGTTCGACCAGGTCTTCGTGCTGCAACAGGGCCGAACCACACCAGCTATTGCACACCTTCTTGACCGGGCAACCCATATTGATGTCGATGATCTGAGCGCCGCGCTCGACGTTGAACTTCGCGCAATCGGCGAGGTCTTTAGGATCGGCGCCGGCGATCTGCACCGCTTTCGGCTCCATCTCGCCTGCGTGGTCGATGCGGCGCGAAGTCTTCTCGCTGGCCCACAGGCGCGGGTTCGACGCCGCCATTTCGGACACCGCATAGCCCGCGCCGAGCTGCTTGCACAGCTGCCGGAACGGACGGTCCGTCACTCCAGCCATGGGGGCGACAAAGACGTTATTACGCAGGTGATATGGACCGATTTGCACAGCAGAAAAACTCAGAAGTTTCTTGGGAACCTGCTATTTTACCCCAAGCGCTGCTCAAATTATCAGCAAATTTACATTGATTGTTGCGCGTGCGATATTGGCAGGAGGGAGAAACAGGCGTTGTGACGCCTGATTTATGCACCTGGCTATCAGGGCAGGTCGTCCAGCGCCACCTGGCGCAGGTGCTCAGTTTCGCCCCAGCTGACGAGCTTGAGCTTGCCCTCTTCGACCACGAAGCGGTTGATGCTGGCGTTGTGCACCTTGAAGTCGCGCGGCGTTTCCAACGGCAGGCCGAGGGCGGCCCGGTAGGCGCACTCGAGCACGCCGCCGTGCGCCACCAGCGCCAGGGTCTGGCCGGGATGGCGCGCCGCATGGCCCAGGATCGCCTTCGTGGTCCGCTCGAAGAAACTGCGGAAGGTCTCGCCCTGGTTCTTGCCTGGAGGCAGGACCGCATCGACATTGCGCGCCTGCCAGGCGGCGAACTCGAGCGGGAAACGGGCCGCGATCTCGCTGTACAACAAGCCTTCGAAGCCGCCATAGCAGCGTTCGCGCAGTTGGGGATCGCACTGGACACGGCCGGCATCGGCCGCGCCACGGGCGCGCTGGACCGCCTCGGCCGTCTGCCGCGCGCGCGCCAGGTCGCTGGAAATGACCAGGTCGATCTGTTCGCCGGCCAGCGCCGCACCCAGCGCCGCGGCCTGGCGCTCGCCTTCGGCATTGAGTGCGATATCGAGATGGCCCTGCAGCCGACGTTCGGCATTCCAGGCGGTTTCGCCGTGGCGGATCAGGAGGATCGTGGTCGTGCCCGCAGGCGCGTCGTTCAATGTCATGAGGTCCTTGCGCCCGAACCTCGGGGCGGTGAAAAAATCAGATGAGTGATTATTTTAAAAGGTCGGCTGCGACCTGGGGATTGAGCGAATACGTGCCGAAGATGCGCGCCTCGTCGAGGATATGTCCCTGGATTGCCAGGCGCGCCTCGTGGCCCGTGAAGCGCCCCTCGAGCGGCAGGCGCGGGATGTCGAGCGCATACAGCGTAAATACATAATGATGTACGCGCTCGTCGTTCCAGGGTGGGCACGGGCCATCATAGCCATAGAACTCGCCCGCCATGTCGGGGTCGCCCGCGAACCAGCCGGTATAGTCGTTGACGCCGTGGCGCAACTCGTGTTCGGTGCCGTTCTTGATGGTGAAGGCGACCTCAGGGCCGGGCTTGCCATGTGGCGTGACCATGTCGGAAAACATGCCTTCGGCCAGCGACTTGAGGCAGACCGGGATATCGGCCAGCGTCCAGTGGAAGAAATCGACGCGCGGCAAGGCGGCCGGCACGGTGCGGCCTTCCTTGTTGACATCACCGCCTTCGGACGGCACGTCGGGATCGTGGCAGATCAGCACCAGCGACTGCGTGCCGGCTGGCACGTCGTCCCAGGCGATATGGGGATTGCGGTTGCTCGACAGCTTGACGTGGGTAGCCGGATCGCTGACCGCGAACGCGCAGGCGGCGGGGATGTCGGCCCCATCGGTGAATGAGTCGCTCCAGATTCGCATGTGACCTCCCTGGCTACCAACCCTGGCTACTAAATTTGACCTTGGCGCCAGGCGCGGGTTTCAGCGCGCCGCCCCGACGGGATCAATACGCAGCCAGAATGTGACCGGGCCATCGTTGATGAGCGACACTTTCATGTCAGCACCAAATACGCCGGTCTCGACAATGCCATGCCGTTCCCGCGCCTGGCGCACGGCATGCTCGAACAGGCGCCGTCCGTCTTCCGGCGCGGCGGCCGGCGAGAACGAGGGACGCGTACCCGATTTGGTATCGGCCGCCAGGGTGAACTGCGGCACCAGCAGCAGGCCGCCGGCAATGTCCGTCACGCTGCGGTTCATCTTGCCGGCCTCGTCGGAAAACGCGCGGTAGCCCAGCAGCTTGGTCAGCAGCAGGTCGGCCTCGCGTTCGGTATCGCCTTTTTCGGCGCATACCAGCACCATCAGGCCGGGGCCGATGGCGCCGACGGTCTGGCCGTCGACGCGCACCGCCGCTTCGCTCACGCGTTGCAGCAGGCCGATCATGGGGCCAGGGTCACGCGGGCGAACTTGCGCTTGCCGACCTGCACCACGACGGTGCCGGCGGCCACTTGCAGACCCTTGTCGCTGACCACGGCGCCGTCGATGCGCACGCCACCCTGGTCGACCATGCGCATGGCTTCCGAGGTAGAGGCACACAGGCCGGCGGCCTTCAGCAGTTGCGGCAGGCCCAGTGGCGCGCCGGACAGCGACACCTCGGGCACGTCGTCCGGGATGCCGCCCCTGGAGCGGTTGACGAAGTCGGCCAGCGCGTCGTCGGCCGCCGCGGCCGAGTGGAAGCGCGTGACGATTTCCTTGCCCAGCGCCACTTTCGCATCGCGCGGGTTGGCGCCGCCGTCGATCGTCGCCTTCAACTGGGCGATGTCGCCCTCGGAGCGGAAGGACAGCAGGTTGAAATACTTCCACATCATCTCGTCAGAGATGCTCATCAGCTTGCCGAACATGCTGTTCGGGGCTTCGGTGATACCAATATAGTTGTTCTTGGACTTGGACATCTTGTCGACGCCGTCCAGGCCTTCCAGCAGCGGCATGGTCAGGATGCACTGCGGCTCCTGGCCATAGTCCTTCTGCAGCTCGCGGCCAACCAGCAAGTTGAATTTCTGGTCCGTTCCACCCAGCTCAAGGTCTGACTGCAAAGCGACCGAATCGTAGCCCTGCATGAGCGGATACAGGAACTCATGCACAGCGATCGGAGTCCCACTCTTGTAGCGCTTGGTGAAGTCGTCGCGCTCCATCATGCGGGCCACGGTGTAGCGCGAGGCGAGCTGGATCATGCCGCGCGCGCCCAATGGGTCGCACCATTCGGAGTTGTAGCGGATTTCCGTGCGGCCGGCGTCCAGCACCAGCGACGCCTGGCGGAAATACGTCATCGCGTTTTCCTCGACCTGCTCGCGGGTCAGCGGCGGACGGGTGGCGTTGCGGCCCGACGGGTCGCCAATCATGGACGTGAAGTCGCCGATCAAAAAGATCACCTGGTGGCCCAGGTCTTGCAATTGACGCAACTTATTCAGCACCACTGTGTGGCCGAGGTGCAAGTCCGGCGCTGTCGGATCCAGGCCCAGCTTGATGCGCAGCGGCTTGCCGGTTTGTTCGGAGCGCGCCAGCTTTTGGGCGAAGTCGCTTTCGATCAGGAGTTCGTCGACGCCACGTTTGGCAATGGCAAGAGACTCAAGAACCTTGTCAGTCAGTGGCAAAGGCTTAATGGAAGTTGCCGCACTACCATTAAAGGCTGCGTTAGAGGTCATAAATTCGTGTAGGAAATTGGCTAAAACGGTTGTAGGACCACATCTTTTGGTATAATTCACGATCCTGTTTTAGTTTCCTAAAGAAAACTTTTTCGGAAACGTCAGAACATGGCCCTTGAAAGTTCAGCCGCAAATTTTAACTGATTGCATGAACCCTATACAGAAAATCACTGGTAAAAGCCTGCTAGCGCTGCTGCCGAAGACCCGCAAAGCCCGCGTCCTGAGCGCCGGCGCTGTCTTCCTGAGCGTGTGCGCCTTTGGCGCCGTGGGCGTTGCACCGATCGCTCCCGATCCCTCCGACCTGCCCGTCACCTCTGTTGCGCAAGACCTGGAACTGCCGAACCTGGCCGACCAGATCGCCGCGCTCCAGCAAGACGAGCAGCAATTCATCCACGAAGAACGCATCCGCCGCGGCGATTCGCTCGGCTCGCTCTTCACCCGCCTCGGCATCGAGGACGCGCAAGCGCAAAAGTTCGTTCGTTCGGACAAACTCGCCAAGCGCCTGCTGTCGCTCCAGACCGGCAAACGCATCCAGGCCGAGACCGACGAAAACGGCCTGCTGCTGTCGATGCGCGCCACCGTCACCGACGGCAAGAGCGGCGAAGCACGTACGATCAGCGTCGAGCGCAAGGGCGAGGAATTCGTCGCCCTCGAAGCGCCGGCCAAGCTCGAACGCCGCGTCGAGATGCGCTCGCGCGAGATCGCCAGCTCGCTGTACGCAGCCACCGACGCCAATGTCGACGGCGGCAGCATCCCTGATTCGGTCGTTGGCCAGATCATCGAGATGTTCTCGACCAATATCGACTTCCGCAGCGACGTCAAGCGCGGCGACCGTTTCAATGTCGTGTACGAGACCTTCTGGCTCGACGGCGAACTGATCAAGACCGGTCGCATCCTGGCTGGCGAATTCGTCAACCGCGGCACCAGCTACCAGTCGGTGTGGTACGAAGATCCGGTCTCCAAGCAGGGTGGCTACTACTCGCTGGACGGCAAGTCGCTCAAGAAAGCCTTCCTCAAGTCGCCACTGCAATACTCGCGCGTCTCGTCGGGCTTCTCGATGCGCGTGCACCCGATCTCAGGCAAGTTCAAGGCGCATAAAGGCGTCGACTTCGCCGCCGCCACCGGCACCCCGATCCGCGCCGTGGCCGACGCCACCGTCGACTTCGCGGGCAACGGCAATGGCTACGGCAATATGGTCGTCCTGAAGCACTGGTCGAACTACAGCACCGCCTACGCCCACATGAGCCGCATCGCACCGGGCATGCGCAAGGGCAGCAAGATCAGCCAGGGCCAGGTGATCGGCTACGTCGGCTCGACCGGCTGGTCGACCGGCCCGCACCTGCACTATGAATTCCGCGTTGCAGGCGTGGCCAAGGATCCGAACAAGTTCAAGTCGCTGGCCCAGCAACCGCTGAACCAGGCCGAACTGGCACGCTTCCGCATGGCGGCCGCCGAGATGAACCACCGCTTCTCGCTGATGGCGCCAAGCGGCTCGTCGATGGCAGCCCGCTAAGCCGTACTGCCTTATTACAAAACGCCCTCCTCGCATTGCGATGCCGGAGGGCGTTTTCTTTTGTATGCGTTGAGAACCATGACCGAAACTCACTCTCTCTACATCGGCCTGATGTCCGGCACCAGCCTCGACGGCGTCGATGGCGTGCTGGCCGATTTCTCGAACGGCGCCATCCAGACCCTGTCGGCCGCCTTCACCCCCTTCCCTGCCGAACTGCGCAGCGAACTGATGGCGCTGCAAGCCGCCAGCCACAACGAACTGGAGCGCGAAGCGCTGGCCGCCAACGCACTGGCCCTGGTCTATGCCGACTGCGTGCGCTCACTGCTGCCATCCTGCCCGGCGCCGGTGACCGCGGTGGCCGTTCACGGCCAGACCATCCGCCACCGCCCGGAACTGGGTTTTACGCGCCAGACCAATAACCCGGCCTTGCTCGCCGAGCTGACCGGCATCGACGTGATCGCCGACTTCCGCAGCCGCGACATCGCCGCCGGCGGCCAGGGCGCGCCGCTGGTGCCGGCCTTCCACGAGGCTGCCTTCGGCAAACCGGGCACCGCGCGCGTGGTGGTCAATATCGGCGGCATCGGTAATATCAGCGTGCTGCACGGCGACGGCCGCGTGACCGGTTTCGATACCGGTCCCGGCAATGTCCTGCTCGACCTGTGGATCGCGCGCCATCAGGGCCGCGCGTATGACGAGGATGGCGCCTGGGGCGCCAGCGGCAAGGTGCACCAGCCGCTATTGAATGAACTGCTCGACGAATCCTATTTCCGCCAGCCGGCGCCCAAGAGCACGGGCCGCGATCTGTTCCACGCGCCATGGCTCGATGCCAAGCTCGCATCCTTCGGCAAGCTTGCGCCGGCCGACGTGCAGGCGACCCTCGTGCAATTGACAGCGGTCACGATCGCGCGCGCGATCCGCGACGAAGGCGTGATGCCGGACGCGGTCTATGTCTGTGGTGGCGGCGCCTACAACGGCGCGCTGCTGCGCGCCATCGGCGTCGAACTCGGCGGCGTGAAGGTGGCCTCGACGGAGGAACTGGGCGTGGCGCCGAACCGGGTCGAGGCGCTCGCCTTCGCCTGGCTGGGCTGGCGTTTTGCGAACCGCGAACCGGGCAACCTGCCAGCGGTCACCGGCGCGCGCGGTCCGCGCATCCTGGGGGCGTTGTACCCGGCCTGATGCTCAGGCCGCCAGGCCTTTTTGCAGCAGCTGTGCCACCAGTTCGTTGAGGTCGACGCCTTGTTCCTTGCTCTGCGCCTGCAACTGCTTGACCAGGTCGCCATTGAGCTTGACCGCGAACGGCACCAGGCCCAGCGCGCGGTCGCGTTCGCGTTGTTCGCGGCGGTCCGCTGCCGGGGCATCCCCAGCCTTGCCGACGACGGCGCCCTTGGGACCCATCTTGTTCATCAGCTTCTTTGCGTCGTATTTCGCGAGGTTGGTCTTGTCCATTATTGCCTTGATGTTGAATTAATAGTGTGCAGCGTCAGTCGAAACGCTTGAGCCGCTGGCCGAGGATGCCCCACTGGCACGGCACGCCATCTACCACGCCGCACAGCGCCCAGCCGGTGCCGATTTTTTCCACCGTGACCTCGCTCTCGATCTCCCGGGCCAGCTTCTCGGCCCAGCCTTTGGCGGCTCCCTGCCCCTTGAACAATTCTTTGCCGTCATAGATGACGGTGGCCTCGAACACGGGCATGGCGAATACGGTCATTGCTACCTCTGTCTCAAAAAAGCGTCATGCTACCACCGTGGGCCGATGGCGCCGGCGGCAAATACAAACGGCCCGCACGAGCGGGCCGTCGATGATCCAGACCGTGGTCTGGACAGGCAAGCAACGATTACGCCGAGAACGACGAACCGCAGCCGCAGGTCGAGGTGGCGTTCGGGTTCTTGATCACGAACTGGGCGCCTTCGAGGTCGTCCTTGTAGTCGATCTCGGCGCCGACCAGGTACTGGTAGCTCATCGAGTCGATCAACAGCTGGACGCCTGCCTTTTCCATCGTCGTATCGTCTTCATTGACGATCTCGTCGAAGGTGAAACCATATTGGAAGCCCGAGCAGCCACCGCCCTGCACGAAGACGCGCAGTTTCAGGTCGGGGTTGCCTTCTTCTTCGATCAGCTGAGCAACTTTCTGAGCCGCGCTGTCGGTGAAGTTGATTGGTACGGGAATCGTGTCGAAATCTACTACTTCGGCGACTGCGGTCATGGGAAAGCTCCTGAATAAATCAAACACCGTCCATTATAGACGGTTGGCGGAAGTCATGCTGCCGAGCCTTCCACAGCGTCGGCTAGATGAAACACCGGCTCGCTGGCGGGTTGGTGCGTTAATTTACCTGTTACCAACGCCCCGCCATGCATCTCGAGCAAACGGTAATGCACATCCCCATTAATGCGGCCTTTCGGCTGTAATTCAAGGAGTTCCGACGAATAAACAGCCCCGGCAATGTAGCCATTGACCACCAGGCTGGCGCAGCGCACCTCGCCTTCGATGCGCGCGTGCTCCGACACGATCAGCATGCTGTCGGCGCCATCGGCCGCCACCACATTGCCATGGACTTCGCCGTCGATCCGCAGCCCGCCGGTGAAACACAGGTCACCCTCGATGCGGGCCGAAATACCGACCAGGCTGTCTATCTCGCTTTTCACTTGTCGACCGAACATGACGCACCTCTGAGGGAAATTGACCGTTGGATTGAACGTGTCCAACAGTCAATTTACCCGGCTCAAAGGCCGTCGCTTTGATCTGCGTCGGGTCGCGCAACGAGCGTAATAGTTATGGCAACAAGGCGATCTGCTGCAGGCCCTTCGACTCTTCCAGGCCGAACATCAGGTTCATGCACTGCACGGCCTGGCCCGACGCGCCCTTGACCAGATTGTCCTGCACCACCAGGATCACGACGGTGTCGGTGCCTTCCGGACGGTGCAGCGCCAGGCGCAGCATGTTCGAGCCGCGGGTCGAGCGCGTCTCTGGATGCGAGCCGAACGGCATGACGTCGACGAATTCACTGTCTTTATACTGCTCTTCGAACAGCGCCTGCAGGGCGGCGTTGTCGATCTCTTTCGTCAGGCGAGCGTACAGCGTTGCGTGCATGCCGCGGATCATCGGCACCAGGTGCGGGGTGAAGATCAGGCCAACCTTCTGGTCGGTGTAGCGCGCCAGCTGGGCCGAGGTTTCCGGCGTATGGCGGTGACCTTGCACGCCATAGGCCTTGAAATTGTCGCTCGACTCCGAGAACAGCGTACCGATCTCGGCCTTGCGGCCGGCGCCGGAAACGCCCGACTTGCAGTCGGCGATCAGGCTGCCGGCGTCGATCAGGCCGGCTTTGAGCAGCGGATAGTAGCCCAGCTGCATCGTGGTCGGGTAGCAGCCCGGGTTGGCGATCAGGCGCGCGCCCTTGATGGCGTCGCGGTTCAATTCCGGCAGGCCGTAGACGGCTTCATCCAGCAGCTCGGGCGCGGTGTGCTCGATCTTGTACCATTTTTCGAAGACGGCGCGGTCCTTGATGCGGAAGTCCGCCGCCAGGTCGATCACCTTGACGCCGGCCGCCAGCAGCTCGGGCGCCTGGGCCATCGCCACGCCGTGCGGGGTGGCGAAGAACACCACGTCGCACTGCTTGAGGTCGGCCTTGTCCGGGCTCGAGAAGGCGATATCGACGCGGCCACGCAGCGAAGGAAACATATCGGCGACCGGCAGGCCGTCTTCCTTGCGCGAAGTGATCGCCGTCAGTTGCACATCCGGATGAACGGCCAACAGCCGCAGCAATTCCACGCCCGTGTATCCGGTTCCGCCGACGATGCCAACTTTAATCATGTCTTTTCCTTCAATAATGGTAAAAAGGCCCCTATTAGGACGAGGCTGCATTTTAACAGTCTGTGTAGCCGGGTGCTGTACCTATCCCCAAAGCAAAAAAGCCGCCCAACCTTGCGGCGGACGGCTTTTCTGAACCAGTGCCCGAAGGCACTGAGGAAGGCGATTAACGCTTCGAGAATTGCTTTGCGCGACGTGCTTTGCGCAGACCAACTTTCTTACGCTCGACTTCACGGGCGTCACGGGTGACGAAACCGGCACGTGCCAGGTCGCCCTTCAGTGCTGCGTCGTAGTCGATCAGAGCGCGGGTAATGCCGTGACGGACGGCGCCAGCCTGGCCCGATTCGCCACCGCCGTGCACGTTGACCTTGATGTCGAAACGTTCGACGTTGCCGGTCAGTTCCAGCGGCTGACGGATCACCATCAGGCCGGTTTCACGCGAGAAGTATTCCGATGCCGGTTTACCGTTCACGATGATCTGGCCGGTGCCAGCTTTGATGAACACGCGAGCGACTGCACTCTTGCGACGGCCGGTGCCGTAGTTGTAGTTACCGATCATGTCAGTTCCTTAGAGGGTCAGTGCTTGTGGTTGCTGAGCAGCGTGCGGGTGCGAACCTTCCGCGTACACTTTCAGCTTCTTGATCATGGCGTAGCCGAGTGGGCCCTTAGGCAGCATGCCCTTGACAGCTTTCTCGAGTGCGCGACCTGGGAAACGCTGTTGCATTTTCAGGAAGTTGGTTTCGTAGATACCGCCCGGGTAGCCCGAGTGACGGTAGTACGTTTTTGCGGTGGCCTTGGTGCCGGTCACGCGCAGTTTGCCGGCGTTGATCACGACGATGAAGTCACCGGTGTCAACGTGCGGGGTGAACTCTGGCTTGTGCTTGCCGCGCAGTCGGAGTGCCACTTCGCTGGCAACACGTCCGAGGACCAGGTCCGTCGCGTCGATGACAAACCAGTCGCGCTGGACTTCATGGCCCTTAGCGGAAAAAGTTTTCATGTTTATTCCAAAAGAAAAAATTGCTCAAATGGTGGTTCCGCACAAATGCTTCAGCGGACTCGTCCTTATTGTCTTTCCTGAGCAAACGGAAAGCCGGCAATCATACCGCCCTTACCTCCTTGCCGTCAATCCCCATCCACGTCGGGCGCGCACAGCCCGCAGCTTGCGCAAGGGCCGCTACCCGAAGCGCATGCCTTGATGCATCGTTGAAACAATCGGTTGACCGGAGAAACAACGCGAACTTATCATCGTTGCAACCTGAGGAGATGCTGTGAAGAGATTCAAGATTCTGCCCGCCATATTGTTCCTGCCACTCCTGGCGACGACGAGCCTTGCCAGCGCCCAGCCTGCCGCCAGCACGCCGGCGCCGTCGAAGACCGAACGCAGCTGCCACCTGCCCGGCGTGGTCGAAGCGCTGCGCTGCGTCAGCGTCGATGTCCCGCTCGACTATGCCAAGCCGCAAGGCGCGCCACTGAAACTGCACGTGACCGTGGCCCCGGCCTACCGCCAGGGCACGCGCAGCGACCCGCTGTTCGTGCTGGCCGGCGGCCCCGGCCAGGCCGGCAGCGACGTGCTGCCCCTGCTCAAGCTCGCCTTCGACCGGGTGCGCGCCACTCGTGACATCGTCTTCATCGACCAGCGCGGCACCGGCCGCTCGGGCAAGCTCGATTGCGAAAGCAAGCCCGAACACGAGCGCATGACCGACGACGAGCTGATGGCCGAGCTGCGCGCCTGCATCGCCAATAATAAGCAGCCGCTGGCCGCCTACACAACGGCCAACGCCGCGCGCGACCTGGAGCAGGTGCGGCGCGCCCTGGGCTACCGCCAGGTGAACCTGTGGGGCGGCTCCTACGGCACCCGCCTGGGCCAGGCCTATGCGCGCGCCTATCCGGACAGCGTGCGCAGCCTGGTGCTGGACGGCGTGGCCGCGCCCGACCAGGTGATTCCGGCCGGCGGCCGTGACGGCCAGGCCGCGCTCGACGGCCTGTTCGACGCCTGCACCAAGGACGCTGCTTGCAACAAGGCGTATCCGAAACTGCGCGCCGAATTCGATGCGCTGGTGCAGAAGGTCGAGGCCGGGGACGTCCACCTGTCGCTGCCCAATCCGCGCACCGCCGAGCCGACCGAGTTCACCATGAGTTCGCAGCGTTTCCTTGGCACCGTGCACAACATCCTGTATGCGCCGGCCGATGCGCGCCGCCTGCCCTTCCTGATCCACAGCGCCAGCCGCGGGCGCTGGGAGCCTTTCGTCGCGCGCCAGAACCTGGCCGGCGACTTCGGCAACGACGCCAGCATGTCGATGCTGCTGCACTTCGCCGTGGTGTGCGCCGAAGACGTGCCGCGCTTTACGCCCGAGCTGATGAAATCCGACGCCGCCGTGCTGGCGCGCCCGCTGGCCGAGATGATCCCGAAACTGTGCCAGGACATCAGGGTGCCCGCGGTGCCATACGTAGCGCCATCGCGCATCGAGGCGCCGACCCTGCTGCTGTCGGGCGCCCTCGATCCGGTCACGCCGCCGCACCGCGCCGCGACGGCCGCGAAGTCGATGGCGCACGCCCAGCACGTGGTGGTGGCCAATGCCGGCCATGGCGTGTCGCAGCTCGGCTGCGCGCCGCGCCTGCTGCGCGCCTTCCTCGACCGGCCGCAAGACAAGCTCGACGCCGCCTGCATGGCCGAGGTGCCGGCCCCCACCTTCCAGCTCGGCAGCGCCGGGCCGCAACCCTGAATTCGGAAACTCCATGATCGAAGTCCACGATGTACGCAAGCAGTTCGGCGCCGTCCAGGCGCTGGGCGGCGTTTCCTTCACCGCGCGCGACGGCCAGATCACCGCGCTGCTGGGCCCCAACGGGGCCGGCAAGACCACCCTGCTGCGCACCCTGGTCGGGTTGCTCAAACGCGACCACGGCGCCATCTCGATCGGCGGCGTCGACCCCGAGAAGGATCCGATGGCGGTGCGCCGCAATATCGGCTTCCTGACCGACCAGTTCGGGCTGTACGAACGCCTCACCACGCGCGAATATCTGAACTACTTCGGCGAATTGAACGGCATGGACGGCGCCGCGCTGCGCACCCGCGTCGGCGAGGTGTCGGACCTGCTCGGGATGGACGACATCCTCGAGCGCCAGACCAAGGGCTTCTCGCAGGGCCAGCGCATCAAGGTGGCGCTGGCGCGCACCCTGCTGCACCGCCCGCGCCACCTGCTGCTCGATGAACCGAGCCGCGGCCTGGACGTGATGAGCACGCGCGCGCTGCGCACTGCGCTGAACGCCCTGCGCGAGGATGGCTGCTGCGTCATCATGGCCACCCACGTGATGCAGGAAGTGATCCACCTGTGCGAGGACGTGATCGTCATCGCCAAAGGCCATACCGTGGCCCAGGGCTCGCCACAAGAACTGTGCCGGCGCACCGGCATCGCCGACCTGGAAGACGCCTTCGTCAGCCTGGTGGGCACCGAGGAAGGTATCGCATGAAGTCCAAACTCAAGGTCGTATTCCTGAAAGAGCTGCGCGAGACGCTGCGCGACCGGCGCACTTTCGGCTTCCTGGTGCTGGCGGTGCTGTTCTATCCGGCGATCCTCGGCTTCACGCTGCACCAGCTGATCGACAAAAGCACCCGCACCGAACGCGAAGGCATCCACCTGACCGTGATCGGCGGCGCCAAGGCCCCGACCCTGATCGCCCAGCTGCGCGAGCGCAGCGTGACGATCAACGACTCCGGGCCCATGACCGAGGAAGCGATCGGCGAACTTTTGCATGGCAAGAAGATCGCGGCCGTGCTGCGCCTGTCGGACGACTTCGTCGACAACTACCAGTCGATGCGCCCGGCGCGCATCGAGCTGTGGTTCGACTCGTCGGCCGAGAGCGGCCCGCAACGGCGCGAGCTCGAAGATATCCTGCAGGCCTACGGCAGCAATATCGCCAGTGCGCGCCTGCTGGCGCACGGCGTGTCCCCGGCCACGCTGGCGCCGATCCAGCTGCAACGCTACGACACCGGCACCAATGCCTCGCGCTCGGCCATGATGATCGGCGGCTTGATCGGCTTCCTGTTCTTCCCGGCCTTCCTCCTGAACATGTCATCGGCAGTCGACAGCACCGCCGGGGAACGCGAACGGCGCTCGCTGGAAGTGCTCATGGCGCAGCCGGCTCACAGCTGGGAGCTGGTGGGCGGCAAGTGGCTCGCCTCCAGCGTGCTGGCGATGCTGGGCGTCACCGTGGTGCTGATGCTGGGCCACGCGATCCTGAGATGGCTGCCGCTGGAAGAAATCGGCATGTCGTGGAACCTCGGCTGGGGCGAGCTGCTGCTGGTCTGCCTGGCCACGCTGCCGCTGGCGCTGCTGTCTTCCGCCCTCTACATCGCCATGGCGATGAATGCCAAGACGTTCAAGGAAGCCCAGACCACGGTCAGCCTGGTGATGATCCTGCCACTGCTTCCGGGCTTCGTGGTCTCGTTCATGGAACTCAAGACGGCGCAGTGGATGTACCTGGTGCCGATGCTGTCGAACCAGACCCTGATCAAGGAACTGGCCAAGAGCGGTGACATCGGCTTCACGCCGTTCGTGCTGACCTTCCTGTGTTCGCTGGTCCCGGCGCTGCTGATCGTCGCCTTCGCGAGCTGGCGCATGAAGAGCGAGAAATACGTATTGGGTGTTTGATGCGGGGAGTATGAAGGGAGTGTGAGAATCGGCGGCCGCCTTGCACGCAAGGGCGGCGGCTGCCGTACAATCGACTCTCTTATCGACCCATCAGCAACACGGAGAATCGCATGGAAGTGAAAGTCAGCTGGAACGGCCCGTCGGGCATGAGTTTCCGGGCCGAGACCGGCAGCGGCCACATGGTGGCCATGGACGGCGCGCCGGACGGCGGCGGCCATAATCTGGCGCCGCGCCCGATGGAGATGGTCCTGGTGGGCACCGGCGGCTGCAGCGCCTACGACGTGGTCCTGATCCTCAAGCGCAGCCGCGAAGACGTGCGCGGCTGCGACGTGACCCTGCAGGCCGAACGCGCCGACACCGATCCCAAGGTGTTCACCAAGATTAACTTCCACTTCACGGTCACCGGCCACGAGCTGAAACCGACGGCGGTGGAACGCGCGGTCAGGCTGTCGCACGAAAAATACTGCTCGGCGTCGATCATGCTGGCCAAGACGGCCGAGATGACGCATTCGTTCGAGATCGTCGAGGTCTGATAGGGCTCGACGATCTCGCTGGCCTCAAGACCGTCGCTCCCGCGAAGGCGGGAACCTGAGTGTGCTGGCAGGCCAGGACCGTCAAAAGTCGGTGGCAGCGCGTCGGACTTGGATTCCCGCCTGCGCGCACTGGTGTCCGGAATAATTTCGGGCGCTTGAATAAGCCCGCTTCATAGGAAAAACCACGTCGTTCCCGCGGAGGCGGGAACCCAAGTGTACCCGGCCAGCATGAACATTCTGTGATTTCACTTGGATCCCCGCCTCCGCGGGGATGACGATGCATACTTTGCGTATAAATATTCCGGACACCAGTGCGCCTGCGAAGGAATGACGTGCATAAGGCGCGGGTCGAAATGTGCGTCGAGGCAGCGGATCAAATCCGGTAAGCGGTGGTGGTCATCACCTTCGCCATCGCCCGCATCGCCACCTTGACCGGCAAGGGCAGCGAGGCTGCGCCCGCGGCCTGCGCCGCGTCGGCGTGCGCGATCTCGTCGATGCGCATCTGGTCGACGATGGCGCGCGACTTGGCGTCTTGCGCCGGCAGCAGCTCGAGGTGGCTGTTCAGGTGCGCCTCGACCTGGCGCTCGGTCTCGACCACGAAGCCCAGGCTGATCGGATCGCCGATCCGGGCCGCCACGCTGCCCATCACGTAGGCGCCCGCATACCACAGGGGATTCAATACGCTCGGCTGCGATCCGAGCTCGCTCAGGCGCTGCGCGCACCAGGCCAGGTGGTCTTCTTCCTCGCGCGCGGCGTGCTCGAACTGGGCGCGCACCTCTTGCGTATGGGCGAAGTTGGCCTGCGAATCGTAGAGCGCCTGTGCGCATACCTCGCCCACGTGGTTCACCCGCATCAGGCCCGCGGCGTGGCGGCGCTCGGCGTCGCTCAATTCGCTGTCGATGGCGTGCGCGCCCGGGTTCGGGCGCGACATCGCCGCCACGCCGCCGACGACGCGCAAGGCCTTGTCGACGCCGACGATCAGTTGGTCCAGGGGGCTGATGAAACGGTTCGCAATCATGGTGTGCTCGATGTTCTGGTCGCTGAAGCGCTCATTATAAGTCTTCGGCATGCGGTCCAGAGCCCGCCTCTGCCTTTGGCGCCTCCTGCTCCTTCTTTTTACGCGCGATCCACCCGGCCAGCGGGCCCTCGGGCTCCAGCCCCGAGATATTCTTGGCCACGCCCAGGTTCAGCTCCATCAGGAACGGCACCGACACCAGCGGCACGCCCGGGCAATGGCGCTTGAAGGCGTCCAGGAAGCGCGCGCACTCCACCGTCGGCATCACCTTCGCGCCGCTCATGAACTGCAGCACGCTGGTGATGGTGTGGCCCTTGCCCAGCGTGTGGTAGATGAAGCGGTTGAACTCGCGGTCGACCGTCTTGAAGTCGATCGCCTCCTTGGTCATCAGGCCGGCCAGGTAGACCAGGCCCAGCGCGACGCGGAACCAGTCGGTGGATTCGGCCCGGCTGCGCCCTTCGCGCATCAGGATCAAGAGCTTTTCTTGGGTGATGGAGTCCATGCGTGCATTATCCATGCTTTGCCCCAGCTTGCGCTGCACGCCCGTCCTCCATTGCAAGAAATTTATCGAAAGAAAACCATCATGCGTCCTGTCACCGGATAATGCGGTCTGGGTCCCTGTTTGGACCGTGTATCGCACCGGGCCCGCCGCGGCCGTGCCGATTGAATACAATGCCAGTATGAAAAAGTGTTTGGTCCTGCGTAAAGACGCGTGGGGCAGCAGCGAGGAGTCGTCATGCAACTGAAAATCCGCAATTTGTCCAAGACCTACGCCAATGGCGTGGTCGCGCTGGACCGTGTCACGCTCAACATCCCGGCCGGGATGTTCGGGCTGCTCGGCCCGAACGGCGCGGGCAAATCGACGCTGATGCGGATCCTGGCGACCCTGCAGGAATGCGACTCCGGTTCAGTGTTCCTGGACGATATCGACGTGCTCGACGAAAAGGATGCGGTGCGCCGCATGCTGGGCTACCTGCCGCAGGATTTCGGCGTCTACCCGAAGGTGACCGCCTACGAACTGCTGGACCATTTCGCGCAACTCAAAGGCCTGTCGCACAAGGCGCGCCGGCGCGAGGTGGTCGACGGCCTGCTGCAGCAAACGAATTTGTGGGAAGTGCGCGACCAGCGCCTGGGCACCTTCTCGGGCGGCATGCGCCAGCGCTTCGGCATCGCCCAGGCCCTCTTGGGCGACCCGCGCCTGATCATCGTCGATGAACCCACCGCCGGCCTCGATCCCCAGGAACGGGTGCGCTTCCACAACCTGCTGTCGGACATCGGCGAAGAACGCACCGTGCTGCTGTCGACCCATATCGTGTCCGACGTGGCCGACCTGTGCGCCAATATGGCGATCATCAACAAAGGCCAGGTGCTGCTGTGCGGCGAGCCGCAAGAGCTGATCTACGGGATCGAAGACTTCATCTGGGCCCGTTTCGTCACCAAGGCCGAGCTGCCCGCCTTCCAGTCGCGCTACAGCGTGATCTCGACCCGCCTGCTCAGCGGCCGCACCCTGATCCATGTGTACTCCGAGGACGATCCCGGCGACGGCTTCGAGCCGGCGCGCGCCAGCCTGGAAGACGTGTATTTCGCCACCATCGCCGGCCGCCACAACCCGGCCGCGGGGAACTGCTGACCGTGCGCGCCCTGTTCGTCATCGCCCGCTTCGAAGCGGGCCAGCGCCTGCGGCGGCTCTCGACCTGGGTCTATTTTGCCGTCTTTGTGGCGCTCGGGATGCTGTGGATGGCCGCCTCGGGCGGCGCGTTCCGCGACCTGGTCGTCTCCTTCGGCACCCGGGTCCTGGTCGACGCGCCGCGCCAGATCGCGATCGCGACGGCGCTGCTGGGCAGCCTGGGCACGGTGATCACGGCGGCGGTGATGGGGCGCGCGGTACAGCAGGACTTCGAGCACGAGATGCACCACTTCTTCTTCAGCGCGCCGCTCAGCAAGGCCGACTACGTGTTCGGCCGCTTCCTCGGCGCGTTCGCGACCCTGGCGGTGATCTTTTCGGGCATCCTGGTCGGGCTGTGGCTCGGCACCTTCATTCCCGGCATCCCGCCCGACCGCCTGGGCGGATCGACGGCGTCGGCCTGGATCAAGCCCTACCTGTTTACGCTGCTGCCCAACCTGTTCATCTTCGGCGCCATCTTCTTCGTGCTCGCCGCCCTCACCCGGCGCATGCTGCCGGTGTACGTGGCCGCCGTGGTCATGACCATCGGCTATACCGTCGCGCCGTCGCTGGCGCGCGACCTCGACTTCAAGACCCTGGCCGCCCTGATCGACCCGTTCGGCACCACCGCCCTGTTCCTGCTGACGGAGTACTGGCCGCTGGCCGAACGCAACCTCAATCCGATCGACCTGCAGGACGTGTACCTGATCAACCGCCTGCTGTGGTGCGGCTTCGCACTGCTGGCGCTGCTGCTCGGCTACTGGCGCTTCCACTTCATCGGCGAGCCCGATGTGCACTCGCGCGGGCGCAGCCAGGCCCAGCCCGACCTGCCGGTCGAACTGTCGCAATCCGCCCGCGACACCACCGCGCAACCCGATTTCGCGGCGCGCAGCCTGGCGCTGCTGCTGTTCAAGTCGGCGCGGGGCGAACTGCGCGAGATGACCCGCAACGTCTACTTCGCGGCGTTGGCCATTGGCGGCATACTGACCCTGGTCGTCGGCGGGATCGACCTCGACGCCCTCTACGGCGTCTCCACCTATCCGGTGACGTATATGGTGCTGGAGCTGATCCGCGCCGTGTTCGGCCTGTTCATGCTGGCCGTTACCATCTTCTATGCCGGTGAACTGGTCTGGCGCGAACGCGAGACGCGCGTGGCCCAGATGCTCGACGCGCTGCCGGTGCCGAGCTGGCTGCCGCTGGCCGGCAAGACCCTGGCCCTGGTCGGCCTGCAGGCGCTGCTGGTGCTGCTGGCCATGGTCACCGGCATGCTGATCCAGCTGTTCAAGGGCTACTTCCAGCTCGAGCCAGGGCTTTACCTGCACGCGCTGTTCACCATCCTGCTGCCGAACTACGCGCTGATCGCAGTGCTGGCGATCGCGGTGCAGGTCATCGTCAACCACAAATACCTGGCCAACTTCCTGATGATCGCCTGGCTCGTGGCGGCGATCCTGCTGAACGGCAGCGGCCAAAACCATCCGCTGCTGCTGTACGGGGTCTGGCCCGACCTGACGTATTCGACGATGAACGGCTTCGGCCACCAGCTGACGCGCGAGCGCCTGTATCTGCTGTACTGGAGCGGCGCGGCGCTGATGCTGCTGGCGCTGGCGCGCGCGCTGTGGCCGCGCGGCGTCGACGACGCCTGGCGCGAGCGCCTGCGCCTGGCGCGCCGCAACCTGACACCAAGGGTGCTGACTTGCTTCGGCCTGGGGCTGGCCGTGTTCGCGGGCGCCGGCGGTTTCCTGGCCTGGGAACTGTCGAGCGGCGGCTACCTGACCCCATGGCGCAGCGAGCTGCTGCGCGCCGAATACGAGAAGCGCTACCACGGCTTCGCCCGGCTGCCGCAGCCGCGCATCGTCGACGTCAGGCTCGACGCCGCCATCCATCCCGATCGGCGCGCCCTGCACGTCAAAGGCAGCTACCGGCTCGAGAACCGCAGCGGCGCGCCGATCCGCGACCTGGTGCTGTACCAGCAGCGCGGCGCGCAGCTCAAGGCCAGCTTCAGCCAGCCGGCGACGAGCGTGACGATCGAGCCCGATCTCGGTCTCTACCACTATCGCCTGGCCACCCCGCTGGGCCCCGGCGCACGCCTGGACTTCGATTTCGAACTCGACTACGCGCCGCGCGGCCTGCTGGGCCTGGGCAGCGACACGCCGGTGATCGCCAACGGCACCTTCTTCACCAACGAGGTCATGCCGCGCATCGGCTATCAACCCTCGGTCGAACTGAGCGACCCGCGCGACCGGCGCCGCCACGGACTGGCGGCCCGACCGCCCATGCCGGCACGCGACGACCCGGCCGGCCGCGCCCATCACCACATCGGCGGCGACGCCGACTGGATCGGCTTCGACACCACCGTCAGCACGAGTGCCGACCAGGTCGCGATCGCGCCCGGCACCCTGGTGCGCGAATGGAACGAAGGCGGACGGCGCCACTTCCGCTACAAGATGGACCGTCCGATGCTCAACGCCTATGCCTTCCAGTCGGCGCGCTACGAAGTGCGCCACGACCGCTGGCAGGACGTGGCGATCGACGTCTATTACCAGCCGGGGCATGACGTCAACGTCGAACGCATGATCCGCGGCGCCCAGGCCGGACTGGACTACGGCGCGCGCCATTTCGGCCGCTATCCGCTGCGCGAACTGCGCATCGCCGAATTCCCGCGCACCGTCCGCAACACCCAGTCCTTCTCGGGCCTGATCCCGTTCTCGGAAAGCGCCGCCTTCATCGCGCGCGTCGATCCCGGCTCGCCCAAGGACCTCGACTATCCGTTCTACGTCAGCGCCCACCAGACCGCGCGCCAGTGGTGGGGCCAGCAGCTGGTCGGCGCCGGCACCCGTGGCGCCACCGTGCTGTCCGGGAGCCTGGCCGAGTACACGGCGCTGATGGTCATGCGGCGCGCCTACGGCGCGGACAAGATGCGGCGCTTCCTGCGCCATGACCAGGAAGCCTATCTGGTGGGCCGCGCCCAGGAACAGGAAAAGGAACTGCCGCTGGCGCACAACGAGAACCAGCGCTACATCCACCAGCGCAAGGGCGGCCTGGCGCTGTACCTGCTGCAGGACATGCTGGGCGAGGACGTGGTCAATGGCGTGCTGCGCGGCCTGCTGCGGCAATACGCCTATCGCAGCGCGCCCTACCCCACCGCGTCCAGCCTGGTCGGGGCCTTGCGCGCGGTGACGCCGAAGGACAAGGCCTACCTGATCGACGACCTGTTCGAATCGATCGTGTTCTACGAGAACCGCGCCGCCAGCGCTGTAGCGCGCCGCCGTCCGGACGGCAAGATCGAGGTCACGATCGACGCCCACGCCGGCAAGCTCTTGATGACGGACGTGGGCGAGGAACAACCGATGCCTTTGAACGACTACATCGAGTTCGGCGTGGATGATCGCAATAGCAACCCGCTGGCGCGCGAGCGGCGGCTGGTGACCCAGGCCACGCAGCAGCTGACCCTGGTGGTCGATGGCGTACCGGGACGCGCCGGCATCGATCCCGACAACAAACTGATCGATCGCAAACCGAATGACAATATGCTGCCAGTCGACAATCAATAGTTCTCGCGCTATGATCGAATCAAAATTATAGGAGAGAGCATCATGTCCAACGCCGTCGCAGAAATCGCCGAACGACTCAAGTTGCTGAGCCCGGCCGAGAAACAGGAAGTCATGCAGCTGCTGCTACAGGATATCGACGGCCCGGACCAGGACGCCGATGAAGCGTGGCGCAACGAAGTGGTGCGGCGCGTGAAAGCGATCCGCAATGGCGAGGCGGCGATCCTCGCGCTGAAGGAATGGCAAGAATAAGCATCGCGCATCGCTGATGCTGGAATGAAAAAAACCGCGGCGAGCCGCGGTTTTTTTACGCCCGGACGGGGTGAACTACCCCCGCCATCTACGCGCTTACTTTTTCGCGGCGGCCGCGGTCGCCTTCTTGGCCGGCGCCTTCTTGGCCACTGCCTTCTTTGCCGCCGGCTTGGCGGCCGGCTTGGCCGCCGCCTTGCGCGCCGCCTTCACCGGCGCTGCCGCGCCATCGGCGCCGTCGGCGCCCGTCGCAGCAGCATCAGCGTCAGCAGCAGCTGCCTTGCCCTTGGCGGCCGCGCCCGGCTTGGCCTTGCGCTCTTCGAACTCGAAGCTGATCTTGTTGTCCTTGCCACGCACCAGGAAGGCCTTGAATGCACGCCGGGTACGCTGGGACACGAAGCCCGGCAACAGGTCGGTCTTGCCGTCGTTGAGCAGCTTGGCCATCTGTTCCGGCAGGATCTCCTGCTGCAGGATGATGCGTCCGCTGCGGAAATCGCAAGTCTTCGGCTTGGCCACGCTGTGCTCGCAAACATAAGCGAGCGGCATTTCGTACACACCGCCGTTGCACTTCGGGCAAGGGCCGACCGGGGTCTGGCCGGTGAAGTCGACGCCTTCGCCTTCTTCGCCTTCGTCATCCTGGCCAAAGTCGAACTCGAGCTTGAAATTCTTGATGTCTTCATCGCGCACGATGCGCAGGATGGCGGCGAACGGACGGCCCATCTTGGAGCGGAAGCCCTGCAGCGGACCGATGGTGCGGTTCTTCAGCAGTTCTTCGACTTCCTCGATCTCGAACTGGCGGCTGCCCGGCGTCTTGCTCATCGAGAATTCGCACTTGGTGCAGGCGAAGCGGCGGTAGTTTTCCTTGACCACGCCGCCGCAGTTCGGGCACGGGTTGACCAGGGTCGCGTACTCGCCGGGAATCGTGTCGTTGTCGTATTCCTTGGCGCGCTTGACGATGATCTGGGTCATCTGGGCGATTTCACGCATGAACTCTTCGCGCGAGATCTTGCCCTTTTCCATCTGCGACAGCTTGAATTCCCATTCGCCGGTCAGCTCGGGCGCCGTGAGTTCATTCACACCCAGGCCGCGCAGCAAGGTCATCAGCTGGAACGCTTTCGCGGTCGGCATCAGCTCGCGCCCCTCGCGCAGCAGGTATTTCTCGGTCAGCAAGCCCTCGATGATGGCCGCGCGCGTGGCCGGCGTGCCCAGGCCCTTGCCGGCCATCGCATCGCGCAGCTCGTCGGAATCGACCAGCTTGCCCGCGCCCTCCATCGCCGACAGCAGCGTCGCTTCGTTGTAGCGCGCCGGCGGCTTGGTGACCAGGCCGTTGGCCGTGATCTTGTCGGTCAGTACCTTCTCATCCTTGGCCACCGGCACCAGGTTGGCGCCGTCCTTGTCGTCGCCCAGGTCTTTGCCATACACGGCCATCCAGCCGGGGTTGGTCATGACCTTGCCCTCGGTCTTGAACTGGTGGCCCGAGACTTCGGTGTAGCGGGTCGTGACCAGGAACTCGGCGGCCGGATAGAACACGGCCAGGAAGCGGCGCGTGACCAGGTCGTACAGCTTCTGTTCAGGCTCCGACAGGTTCTTGGGCACGACGCCGGTCGGGATGATGGCGAAGTGATCCGAGATCTTGGTGTTGTCGAAGATGCGCTTGTTCGGCTTGACCCAGCCGTTCTTGCTGATCTGCTTGGCGAACTGGTTGTAGTTATTGGTATCGGCCAGCGAGCCCAGCGTCTCCTTGACGGTCGCGATGTAATCTTCCGGCAGGTGGCGCGAATCGGTACGCGGGTAGGTCAGCACCTTGTGCTTTTCGTACAGCGCCTGGGCCAGGCCCAGCGTGTTCTTGGCCGAGAAGCCGAAGCGGCCGTTGGCCTCGCGCTGCAGCGACGTCAGGTCGAACAGGCCCGGCGCCATCGAGGTGGTCGGCTTGCTTTCTTCGGTAACGTTGCCCTGCTTGCCGCGGCAGGCGGCCGCGATCGAATCGGCGGCGGCGCGGCTCCACAGGCGCTCGGCGCGCTTCTCGGGATCGTTCTCGTCCTTCTTGAACTTCTGGTCGAACCAGCGGCCTTCGTAGACGCCGGCGGCGCACACGAACTCGGCGCGCACTTCCCAGTAGTCGCGCGGCACGAACTTCTTGATCTTCTCTTCGCGCTCGACCACGATCGACAGGGTCGGGGTCTGCACCCGGCCCACCGTCGTCAGGTAGAAGCCGCCCTCTTTCGAGTTGAAGGCGGTCATGGCGCGGGTGCCGTTGATGCCGATCAGCCAGTCGGCTTCGGAGCGGCAGCGCGCGGCGTCGGCCAGCGGCAGCATTTCTTCGTCGGTGCGCAGGTTGTTGAAGCCTTCGCGGATCGCGTTGGCCGTCATCGACTGCAGCCACAGGCGCTTGACCGGTTGCTTGGCTTTCGCGTTCTGGGCGATCAGGCGGAAGATGAGTTCTCCTTCGCGGCCCGCGTCACATGCGTTGATGAGGGTGGTGACGTCCTTGCGCTTGATCAGCTTATTGAGCACCTTGAGACGCGATTCGGTCTTGGCGATCGGGTTCAGCGCGAAATAAGGCGGGATCATCGGCAGGTGGGTGAAGCTCCACTTGCCGCGCTTGACGTCGTGTTCTTCGGGCACCGCGATCTCGAGCAGGTGGCCGACGGCGGACGAGAGGACGTATTCGTCCGATTCGAAGTACTCATCGTGCTTGGTGAAGCCGCCCAGCGTCTTCGCGATATCGTTCGCGACCGACGGTTTCTCGGCGATGATGAGGGATTTGGTCATAGTGATTCTCGTCGTGCTATCTATATAGTGTGGGCTTGCGCATCATACATGCTCGCAGCCGGGCCGGTGAAATTCCGGCCATAGTGTCTGATTGGTAACTGTCAAGATGAAGCGGCCAATGATAAGCGCGTTATCGCGCTCCCTGCAAGTACACCTTGCGCTACAGGACGGTGCGATGCGCACCGCATGCCGCCTCTTCGCTGCCCAGAAATGGGGCGCAAGAAAAGCAAAACGGGGCGTCAGCCCCGTTCGATGGATGTTGCGGTGTGGTACGCCGCTCAGTGCAGCAGACGCGGTTCCTGCTCGTCGTCGTCGCTGAACAGGTCGTCGAACATCAGCGCGTCCGGTTCCTTGCCCTGGCTCCAGAGCACCATCAGCACGATGATCTTGAGCTTGCTCAAGGCGATGGGAGACTCGTCGCAGGCCAGTGCGCGCTCGATGACGATCTCGCGCTGGATGGGACCGAGCACCTTGGCGCTTTCGAGGAAGGCGATGAAGCCGATCGCGGCGCTGCCCAGCTCGATATATTCTTCGTCCACGTAGTAACGCATGCCGGTGGAGGCATCGATCGTTTCGGGCAGCGGCGCATCGGTCAGCCCAGTCAGCCAGTCCAGCGCTTCCGAGATTTCGATGTCGTCGAAGCCGACGGCGGACAGTTTGCGAGCCAGGGCTGCCGGCTCGGGGCAGGCGTCGGGACGGTAGTACGTCTCGTAGAGATAGACCAGGATGTCGAACATAGTGACGCTACTGTAGCAGCTAAACTTCGTGCGGCACAAGTAGAGCGCGCCTGTCGGGCTGCCTCGCGGAAAAAACGTTGTATCGAAGCCTTGTCCAATCAGCCAGCTTACCAAAAACGATTAAAAACAAGAACATACAATTCGCAAACTTCGTTATGCGAAGCATAGGTAATCTATTAAATGTGCATCCGAACGGCCTTATTTGACGTAGGCCTAATGCCAGATGCGCTGCACCCTTCCACCCGGTAATTGCGCCACCAAACCGGCCAGTTCCAGGCCCAGCAATCGTCCGCCGAGCTCGCCCGCATCGGCCCCAAGACGCTCCAGCAAATCGTCGAGCGCGACCGGTTCGTGACCCAGCGCGGCCAGCAGATCGGCGTCTTCTTCGGCCGTGTCGCCGGGCCCGGCATCCCGCTTCTGGCTGCATTCTTGCGCGATGGCCGCCAGCGGCGAGACCTTCATCGCCAGCAACACCTCGTCCACCGTCTCGACCAGTTGCGCGCCATCCCGGATCAGGCGGTGGCAACCCTTGGCCAGTGCTGAGTGGATCGAGCCGGGCAAGGCGAACACTTCCCTACCCTGCTCCGCCGCCATCTGGGCCGTGATCAGCGAGCCGGACTGGGCTGCGGCCTCGATCACCAGCACGCCGGCAGCCAGGCCGCTGATCACGCGGTTGCGGCGAGGGAAATTGGCGGCCAGCGGCGGCGTGCCCAGCGCGTACTCGCTGAGCAGGCAACCGTGTTCGGCGATACGATGAGCGAGCTGCCGGTTGCGCGCCGGGTAAACGCGGTCGAGGCCGGTGCCGACCACGGCGATGGTGGCGCCTGGTCCACGCAGCGCGCCTTCGTGGGCTGCGGTGTCGATGCCCAGCGCCAGCCCCGAGACCACGCACAGGCCGGCCCCGGACAGGGCCGCGGCAAAGGATTCGGCGTCGAGCTTGCCCTGCACGCTGGCGTTGCGGCTGCCGACCACGGCAACCAGGGGCCGCGCCAGCATCTCGATGCGGCCGGTGGCGTACAGCAGCAGCGGCGGATCGGGGATCTCGGCCAATGCCGCCGGGTACAGCGGATCGTGGAAGGTGAGCAGGTGGTGGCCGGGCTGGTCCAGCCAGGCCAGGGTGGCCTCGACCAGGGCCGCCAGGGCGGGCGTGACCGGCGCGCACAAGGCGCGTGCCTGGCTGGCCGACACATGGGCCGCCAGCACGCCTGGCCCCGCTTTGAAGATGGCGTCGGGCGAGCCGAAGGCCGACAACAGCGCATGCGCGCTGCGGCAACCCACCCCATCCGCCTGTTCCAGGCGCAGCCAGTCGGCGATCAGGGCGGCGCGTTCGGCAATGGGATGGGTTTCCGTGTCTTGCACGGTGCTGTTTACTCCGGTGATTTGGCGACGTCGCCCACCTGCACCGGCGCCGTCACCTGCATGACCAAGCCGTACGAGACGTTCTTGAACACGCGGAAGATGAACAGGTTGCCGTATTGCTCGTCGGGCAGTTTCAACCCCTGCCGGCCCAGGCCCAGGAAACCCCGACTCGCTGGATCGGCCACAGTCTTCCCGAGATGATAGAGCTGCAGCACGGCGCCGACATCGAGTCCGTCAATCGTGCCCCGATTGACAGTGACGACCTGGCTCTGTCCGGCGTAGGTCACGCCCGAGTAGATCGACATGACGCGGCCGTCGACCGCTTGCAGCGGCGCATGCGGCACGTAGTTGCGCACCGGCGTCGGCGGCGCCGGCACCAGCAGGTCGCCCACGCCCATCTCCTGCACGGTATCGACCACCTGGAAGGTGTGCACGTCGACGCCGGGCGCGGCCGGCTTGAGCAGCTTGACGGTGCCCAGGTAGGCGGCTTCGTGCGCCAGCACCTGGCCGGTCTGCGGATCCCGCAGCGCGGTGCCCGGACGGAATACCTGGAACACGCTCTCGCCTCCGATCTGCCCGTGCACGTAGACGCGGTCGCCTTCGCCCAGGTAGACGCGGCCTTCCTGCGAGGCGGCGATGCGCGGCGCGCCCGCCAGCTCGTCGGCCTCGACCACCAGCGGCTGGGTCAGATAGGGTTCGATGGCGCCTGCGGGAATCGCCGGCACGGCATCGCGCGCCAGGCCTTCGCTGCGCACCTGCGGCGACAGGCGGGTCAGCGGTGGTGCATCGCGACCGTCGCCGGCGTCAAGGCCGCTGCCGGGACGCTGCAGGCTCAGGCGGCCGCGTTCACGGTCGAACCAGATGGTCTGGCCCGGATAGATCCAGTGCGGATTGCGGATTTCGTCACGGTTCATGCCCCAGACCTGGGGCCAGCACCATGGGTTGCGCAAGAAGGCGCCAGAAATATCCCATAAGGTATCGCCCTTGACCACGACGTGCTTGTCGGGTGCGTCCGGGCGGAAGCTGCAGGCGGCAGTCGCGGTCATGGCGGGCACCGGGGTCTGGGCCGAGGCGGCAGCGGCGCATGCGAACAACGCCGTCGCAGCAGCACGGGCCACGACTGTGCTAAAATTTTTCATTGAAGACGTCCGTTTAATGCGGCGTAAGATTAAATGATGCCGCCAGATTGCAGCTGCATCCAATGCAGGTCATGATGCTGAACAGGCCGCTCCGTCATCCGGCCCGGCCGCAGCCTGAGATAGCACGACGTACCGCTCCCCGCTCACGGAAGGGTTGCTGTATAGAATCAAATTCTGCACACAAATCCCTGAACTAGCAAGCAAACCGAGGTCTGCGCGCCAGGGCGTGTGGCGGGATTGCGTCCTGTCTTGCCTGCCAGCCAAGTACCCGTTCAACCTAGACAACTCCACCGACATCCGATCCGATATGGCACTTCTCGACATCCTCCGCTACCCCGACCCGCGCCTGCACAAGGTCGCCAAGCCGGTCACCGAATTCGGTACCGAGCGCCTGCGCAAGCTGGTGGCCGACATGGCGGAAACCATGTACGACGCACCCGGCGTCGGCCTGGCCGCCACACAGGTGGACGTGCATGAATGCGTGGTCACCATCGACGTGACCGAAGCACAAGAACAGCTGATGGTCTTCATCAACCCCGAGATCACCTGGGCCAGCGAAGAGCGGCAGGTCTATGACGAAGGCTGCCTGTCGGTGCCCGGCGTCTACGACGGCGTCGAGCGCCCGTCACGGGTCAAGGTGCGCGCGCTCGACGTCGACGGCAAGCCGTTCGAGGTCGACGCCGATGGCCTGCTGGCCGTGTGCATCCAGCACGAGATGGACCACCTGATGGGCAAGGTGTTCGTCGAATACCTGTCGCCGCTCAAGCGCAACCGCATCAAGGCCAAGCTGCAGAAGGAAGAACGCGGCCAGCAGCGCGACGCCGCCCAGCGCGCCGCCCGTCGTTGATCCCGATGAAAGTCGTCTTCGCCGGCACGCCCGAGTTCGCCGCCGTCGCCCTGCGTGCCCTGCACGAGGCCGGCTTCGAAATCCCCCTGGTCCTGACCCAGCCAGACCGCCCGGCCGGCCGCGGCATGCAGCTGCAGGCCTCCGCCGTCAAGCAGTATGCGCTGGCCCACGGCATGCCGGTGGCGCAGCCGCTGTCGCTGCGCATGGATGCCAAGGACCCGGAGCGCGCGGCGCAAGCCCGCGCCGCCCATGAACAATTGCAGTCGATCGACTACGACGTGATGGTGGTCGCGGCCTATGGCCTGATCCTGCCGCGCAGCACGCTCGACATCCGCCCCTGCATCAATATCCACGGTTCACTGCTGCCGCGCTGGCGCGGCGCCGCGCCAATCCACCGCGCGATCGAATCGGGCGACCTGGAAACCGGCGTGACCATCATGGAGATGGAAGAAGGTCTCGATACCGGACCCATGCTGACCATGGAGCGCTTGCCGATCGACGCGCTCGACACCACCGGCAGCCTGCACGACAAGCTGGCGGCGCTGGGCGGGCGCATGATCGTCGAGGCGCTGCGCAAGCTCGAAGCCGGCGGCCTGCAGGCCGTGCCGCAACCCGAGGAAGGCGTGACCTACGCGGCCAAGATCGGCAAGGAAGAAGCGAAGCTCGATTTTTCCCTGCCGGCCGAAGTGCTGGCGCGCAAGGTGCGTGCCTTTAATCCCTTCCCTGGCGCGAATGGCGTGGTCGATGGCGTGGCGGTCAAGTTCTGGTTTGCCGAAGCGGTTGACGGTAGCGGCGCACCGGGCGCGGTCTTGCAGGCCGACGCGGGCGGCATCGTGGTCGCTTGCGGAGAAGGTGCGCTGCGCCTGAACGAATTGCAGAAGCCTGGCGGCAAGCGCCTGAAGGCGGCGGAATTTCTGAAAGGCTTTTCGCTGGCGGGGTTGACGTTCAGCTGAGGCGCCGCCAACGCTTGAGAAATCGTTTTCAAAAGTACGTCGTCCCCGCGAAGGCGGGGACCCAAGTTTTCAAGCGCGCCACTTACATTCATTTAAGTGGTGATGCGAAGGACTTGGGTCCCCGCCTGCGCGGGGACGACGTTTTTAAGCTGACGACGAAGACGACGTTATCGCTTAACGAAGGTGGCGCCGCTCTGACGCCACAGTCGAATTATTCTGCCTGCGACGTACGCTGGGCGTCCATGTGCTCACGCAGTACCTGGTTGATACGGGTCTGGTAGCCCGGACCTGCACCCTTGAACCATTCAAGCATATCCACATCCAGGCGGATCGTGACGATCTGTTTCACACCGTTGCTGGCGACTTGTGACTTCGACGACATTGCTGGTTCCGGGTTGCGGTCCATAGCTTGATCCCAATCCGGTTGGTATTCTTTGTTCATGCGGTTATCCCATCTTTACGTTCGCCACTCGTGGAGGCGGACCTTGATTGTCGTCTCGCCATGTATCGTAAAGATTGCAGGCACCCCACCAAATGTAACGCCATGTAACGCATGACGGTTTGAATACATAACGATACATACACGCCCCTGCCGCCGGGCCAGATAGCCCGCATGACGTATAATCGTTGACCGCCCAATGTCAATCGGCCTGTCAAGCCGCATCCTGGAAAACCACCATCATGAACGCCGTTACGTCCGCCATCTCCCCGATCGAAACCCAGCTGCGCGATATCCTCAAGCGCCGCATCATGATCCTGGATGGCGCGATGGGCACCATCATCCAGCAGTACAAGCTCGATGAAGCGGCCTACCGCGGCGAACGTTTCGCGACCTTCGCCGCGCCCGAGGGCGCCGGCCAGCGCGAACTGTTCGTGAAAGGGAACAACGAGCTGCTGACGCTCACCCAGCCGCAGGTGATCCAGGAAATCCACGAACGCTATCTCGCCGCCGGCGCCGACCTGCTCGAGACCAATACCTTCGGCGCCACCGGCGTGGCGCAGGACGATTACCACATGGCGCACCTGGCCTATGAGATGAACGTCGAGGCGGCCAAGCTCGCGCGCGCCGCCTGCGCCAAATACTCCACGCCAGATAAACCGCGCTTCGTCGCCGGCGCCCTGGGACCGACCCCGAAGACCGCCTCGATCTCGCCCGACGTGAACGACCCGGCGGCGCGCAATATCACCTTCGACCAGCTGGTCGCCTCCTACCACGAACAGGTGCGCGGCCTGGTCGACGGCGGCGCCGACCTGCTGCTGGTCGAGACCATCTTCGACACCCTGAACTGCAAGGCGGCGCTGTTCGCGATCGACCAGTATTTCGACGAACATCCCGAGACGCCGCGCCTGCCGCTGATGATCTCGGGCACCGTCACCGACGCCTCGGGCCGCATCCTGTCGGGCCAGACCGTGCCCGCCTTCTGGAATTCGGTGCGGCATGCCAAGCCGCTGACGATCGGCCTTAATTGCGCGCTCGGCGCGGCGCTGATGCGCCCCTATGCGCAAGAGCTGTCGCAGATCGCCGATACTTTTGTGTGCATCTACCCGAACGCCGGCCTGCCCAACCCGATGAGCGATACCGGCTTCGACGAGCTGCCCGCCGATACGTCCGCCCTGCTGCGCGAATTCGCCGACGCCGGCTTCATCAACATTGCCGGCGGCTGCTGCGGCACCACGCCCGAGCACATCGCGGCGATCGCGAAGATCCTCGAGACGCAGACGCCGCGCGCCATTCCCGACGTGCCGGTCGCGATGCGCCTGTCGGGCCTGGAGCCGTTTACGGTCGATGAATCGTCGCTGTTCGTGAACGTCGGCGAGCGCACCAATGTGACGGGCTCGAAGGCGTTTGCGCGCATGATCCTGAACGAGCAGTTCGACGAGGCGCTGTCGGTCGCGCGCCAGCAGGTCGAGAACGGCGCCCAGGTCATCGACATCAATATGGACGAGGCGATGCTCGATTCGCAGGCGGCCATGACGCGCTTCCTGAACCTGATCGCCTCGGAACCCGACATCTCTCGCGTGCCGGTGATGATCGACTCGTCCAAGTGGTCGGTGATCGAGGCGGGCCTGAAGTGCGTGCAGGGCAAGGCCATCGTCAACTCGATCTCGATGAAGGAAGGCCTGGAGGAATTCATCCGCCAGGCGCGCCTGTGCCGCCGCTACGGCGCCGCCGTGATCGTGATGGCGTTCGACGAAAAAGGCCAGGCCGACACCTTCGCGCGCAAGGTCGAGATCTGCGAACGCGCCTACAAGGTGCTGACGCAACAGGTGGGCTTCCCGCCCGAAGACATCATCTTCGACCCGAACATCTTCGCCATCGCCACCGGCATCGAAGAGCACGACAACTACGCCAACGACTTCATCGAAGCCTGCGCCTGGATCCGTGAAAACCTGCCGCACGCGAAGATCTCGGGCGGCGTGTCGAACGTTTCGTTCAGCTTCCGCGGCAACGACCCGGCGCGCGAGGCGATCCACACCGTGTTCCTGTACCACGCGATCAAGGCCGGCCTGACCATGGGCATCGTCAACGCCGGCATGGTCGGCGTCTACGACGACCTCGATCCCGAGCTGCGCGAACGCGTGGAAGACGTGGTGCTCAATCGCCGCAAGGACGCCACCGAGCGCATGATCGAATTCGCCGGCACGCTCAAGGCCGGCGGCGCCAGGCAGGAACAGAACCTCGAGTGGCGCAACACGCCGGTCGAGAAGCGCCTGGCGCACGCACTGGTGCACGGCATCACGCAGTGGATCGTCGAAGACACCGAAGAGATGCGCCAGCAGGTGCTGGCGGCCAAGGGCCGCCCGATCCACGTGATCGAAGGCCCGCTGATGGACGGCATGAACATCGTCGGCGACCTGTTCGGCCAGGGCAAGATGTTCCTGCCGCAGGTGGTCAAGTCGGCGCGCGTGATGAAGCAGGCCGTGGCGCACCTGGTGCCCTATATTGAAGAAGAAAAGGCGGCGGAAGAAGCGCGTACCGGCATCGTCGCCAAGCCGAAGGGCAAGATGGTGATCGCCACCGTCAAGGGCGACGTGCACGACATCGGCAAGAACATCGTCTCGGTGGTCCTGCAGTGTAATAACTTCGAGATCGTGAACATGGGCGTGATGGTCCCTTGCGCCGACATCCTGGCCCGCGCCAAGGAAGAAAACGCCGACATGGTCGGCCTGTCTGGCCTGATCACGCCGTCGCTCGAAGAAATGGCCCACGTCGCGCGCGAGATGCAGCGCGACCCGTGGTTCCGCGAGCGCCAGGTGCCGCTGCTGATCGGCGGCGCCACCACCAGCCGCGCCCATACCGCGGTCAAGATCGCGCCGCACTACGACGGCCCGGTGGTCTACGTGCCGGACGCATCGCGCTCGGTCTCGGTCGGCCAGGCACTCGTCACCGACGACACGCGCGACGCCTACATCATCGAACTGGCCCAGGACTACGAACGCATCCGCATCCAGCACGCCGGCAAGAAGGCGCTGCCGATGGTGACGCTCGAACAGGCGCGCGCCAACAAGGCGCAGCTGGCATTCAACCCGGTCAAGCCGAAGTTCATCGGGCGCCGCGTGTTCAAAAACGTCGACCTGGGCCTGATCGCGCGCTACATCGACTGGGGTCCGTTCTTCCAGACCTGGGACCTGGCCGGCCCCTTCCCCGCCATCCTCAGCGACGAGGTGGTGGGCGAGGCCGCCACCAAGGTCTACGCCGAAGGCCAGGCCATGCTCAAGAAGATCATCGAAGGCCGCTGGCTCACCGCCAACGGCGCGATCGCCCTGCTGCCGGCCAATACCGTCAACGACGACGACATCGAGGTGTACACCGACGAATCGCGCACCCAGGTGGCCTTCACCTATTACGGCCTGCGCCAGCAGGGCGTCCGGCCGATCGTCGACGGCGTGCAGCGCCCCAACCAGTGCCTGGCCGACTTCATTGCACCGAAGGACAGCGGCATCGCGGACTATATCGGCATGTTCGCCGTGACCGCGGGCCTCGGTATCGAGAAGCACGAACAGCGCTTCGAGGCGGCGCATGACGACTACTCGTCGATCATGCTCAAGTCGCTGGCCGACCGCCTGGCCGAAGCCTTCGCCGAATACCTGCACGAGCGCGTGCGCACCGACCTGTGGGGCTACGTGGCGAACGAAGACCTGTCGAACGAGGCGCTGATCGATGAGCAGTACCAGGGCATCCGCCCGGCGCCCGGCTATCCGGCCTGCCCCGAGCACACGGTCAAGGCCGATATGTTCCGCACGCTGCAGGCCGGGGAAGTCGGCATGGAGCTGACCGAGTCGTACGCGATGTATCCGGGCGCGGCGGTGTCGGGCTTCTACTTCGCGCACCCGGCATCGAAGTATTTCGTGGTCGGGAAGATCGGCAACGACCAGGTGGAGGACATGGCGCAGCGGCGCGGGATGGACAAGGCCGAGGTGGAACGTCACCTGGCGCCGAACCTGTAATTTCGCGAGCGCGCTGCGGAGCAAGAAAGCACCCGCTGCATAAAATCGTCGTTCCCGCGAAGGCGGGAACCCAAGTTATCCAGCGCTGCCACTTACTTCAAACATGGCAGCGTACTTGCAAACTTGGGTTCCCGCCAAGGCGCCCGGCGAGGGCGGGAACGACGGTTTCAAGCTAACTCAAATCGCGTAGCGCACCACCTTGTCGCTCCACTCGAACGCCGACACCTCGAGCTCGGCCAGGTCGTCGCCATCCACCGACAGGCTCCTGAGGCCCGCCAGCATGTCGTCGCCCTCGTCGTCCATGCGCTCGATCGATTCGGCCAGCTTCAGCAGCTCGCCGAAGAAGCCACTGCGCTGCAACAGCGCGGCGCGCACTTCGTCGATCACGGGGATCTGCTCCACGATGTCCATCATTGGAATGCAGAACAGCGTGTCCATCAGCGACATCATGCCGACCGTGAAGGCGACGTCGGCGACGTTCTTCTGGCCGGGGCGCAGGCGCTGGGCCAGCAGCTCCATCAGGCGCGCGCGCGTGGTGGCCAGCAGCAGGAGCGGGCTCTGGCTGTGGCCGCGCACGTCGGGCTCGGCGTACAGCAGGATCTGCAGCCAGCGCTGCAGCTGGCGCCGGCCCAGCAGGGTCAGGGCCTGGCTGATCGATTCGATGCGCCGGCCCGCCCCCACCGCCGGCGTGTTCACCAGGCGCAGCAGGTTCAGGCCGATCGTCACCTCGCGCTTGACCACGCGTTCGATCTCGGCGTTGTCGGCGTCGGACACCACCAGGTTCACCAGGTCGAGCACCGTCGTTTGCGATGGCGACAGCTTGCGGCTGGACATCACCGACGGCTTGGCGAAATAATAGCCCTGGAAGTAGTCGAAGCCGATATCCAGGCAGGTGCGGTATTCGCTGTGGTTCTCGACCTTCTCCGCCACCAGGCGCTTGCCCGTGGTGCGCAGGCGCGGCGCCAGCGACAGCAGGGTCACGGCCGGCAGCGCGCGCAGGTCCATCTTGACGAAATCGATCACCGGCAGCAGGCGCGACAGCGCCGGTCCGTGGGCCGCCGCCTCGGCCGCGAAGCGGAAGCCATGCGCCCCCAGGTCCCGCATGCGTTCGATGACGGCGTCGTCCGGCTCGACCGAGGCGACGATCTCCAGCACCGTGCGCTCGCGCGGCAGGAGGGCGAACATATCGCTCATCAGGACGTCCTTGTCGACGTTGATGAAGGCGTTGGCGTCGCCGATCGCGCGCGGCAGGCCTAGCTGGGATGCATGGTGGATAACGCTGGCGCTGGCCGACAGGCCCGAATCGAAATGGGCAGGCCCCTGGGCACTGCCCCGGAACAGCAGTTCATAGCCGAACAGCGCCTGGTTGCGGTCCAGCACCGGCTGGCGCGCGAGGTAGAAATGGCGCATGCGTAGCGGCTGGGAGGCCTCGTCGAGGCTGGCGGTATCGGTCATCTCGTTCTTCTCGTTCTCGCGTCTATCGGACTACTTTACCGCATCCATCCCAGCGTGTGTCTTCTTGGCACTAATTTATTAGAGGAACGTTATTCGCGGAGCATCGGAGTTGTCACTACATAAACGGGCCTACTGAGGCAGTCCTTCGACGAACACCTTCAACTCGCCCGGCGCGAAATGGGTCCACTCCTCGTTCGTCGTCAGCGGTTCGGTGACGATGATCGCGACCCGGTCGTCGGGCGTGGTCACCTGCGAAAAATCGACCGACAGGTCTTCGTCGGACAGGCAGGCCGTCACGAACGGATACTTGCGCACTACGTAGCACAGCTTGGTCGAGCAATGGGTGAACAGCGCGGTGCCGTCGGACAGCATCATATTGAAGGTGCCATGCGCGGCGATGCCGGGAATGATGCGTTCGAGCAGGCCGCGCAAGGCCTCGCGGCTGGGCGCCGTGTCGCCGAATTCGCGGCGCATGCTTTGCAGCAGATAACAGAAAGCCAGTTCGCTGTCGGTGGTGCCGACCGGACGATAGGGCCCGTCGAGCACGGGCGCGAAATCCTTGAGGTCGCCGTTATGGGCGAACACCCAGTAGCGGCCCCACAGCTCGCGCACGAAGGGATGGCAGTTTTCCAGCGCCACGTGGCCGACGGTGGCCTTGCGGATATGGGCGATGACGTTGGTCGACTTGATCGGATAGCGCTTGATCAGCTCGGCGATCGGCGAGGCGATGGCGGCCTGGTGATCGACGAAGTGGCGTACGCCGCTGCCTTCGAAGAAAGCGATTCCCCAGCCGTCATGGTGGGTGTCGGTACGGCCGCCGCGATGGGCGAAGCCGGTAAAAGAGAAGACAATGTCGGTGGGGACATTGCAGTTCATTCCGAGAAGCTGGCACATGGGCGGCAGCTTACCATGCCGGATAAAAAAAACGCCATCGCCCGCTGGTGGCGATGGCGCTCGGGGACTTCAGCGCGGCAGACCCGTGTGACGGCGCAATGCAGGCGTTCAATGAAGAACGACCGGCTGGCTCATCAGGGTGTCATACGAGCCCAGGAAGTCGTCGATCTCTTCCATGGTGGGTTCGCTGGCAATCAGGTTGTTGACGTCGCGCCGGAACGATTGCGCGAGGCGGCCGCCGATGAAGGCCTCGCGACGGCCGGCCTTGTCGACGATCTCGAAGCCGCCAAATCGCAGCGCTTCGAGTTCACGGTCGACACCGAACTCGACGACGCTGTACTGTTCGCTGTTATAGATCATGTTCATGATGACTCCTTCGATCAGAAATTAGTGCAACCCTGCCGCATGGCGGCGTACGGCAGGCTGTTCACTTCGCTTCAGAGGTGGGGCTGTCTGAACCGAATTCAAGACCGTCAATGCCTGTTTGGGCATGGACGGTCGGGTCCAGTGCCAACAGCTGATCGTATGGCGGCGCTGCAAGCCACGATCGCAACTGATCAAGGTGTTCGCTGCTGGCCACGCCGATGAACAAACGTCGCGGGCGTTGGCGTAGCAGTCGATTCAATGTTACACGCAAAACGAGATTGCCGTCGCAGCACAGGCAACCCGGGGCAATGCGCACCACCTGCAGGCCTGGGCCGGTTTCCAGCGGCGTGGCGGCCACGCCCAGGCCTTCGAGGATGACGGCGCTGAATTCTGGAGACGTGTCTGCGCCAACGCCGGGAGCATCAGCGGAAGCGGAAACTACGGAGGGAGGAATGGCCAGCAGCGCCGCGATCGCCTGTTCGCGTGCGGCAGCGCTGGCCCCTGGAACGAGGACGGTGGCCGCGCGGGCCATCATCCCCCTTTTTTGGCGAGCTTGCCCGGCTCGACGCCCAGCTGCTTGAGCTTGCGGTACAGGTGGGTGCGTTCGAGGCCGGTCTTTTCGGCCACGCGCGTCATGCTGCCGCCTTCGCGGCCAAGGTGGTGCTCGAAATACATGCGCTCGAAGGCGTCGCGCGCCTCGCGCAGCGGCAGGTCGAACGACAGCGTATAGCCGGTGCCCTCGCCCTGCGACACCGCATGCACCATGCGTGAACCGTTGCCCATGCCAACCCCGGGGCCGGGCTGCACGCCCGGCGGCGCGAACATCGGTGCGCTGGGGGCGGCGATGGCGGCGTCGCTCGCCACCGGCGGCGCGCTCGGCGCGATGGGGCGCGGCGGCGCCATCGGTGCGCGCGCCACCTCTTGCGCGCGGGTCAGGCCCTGCTGGACCGCCTTGAGCAGCTTTTGCAGGGCAATCGGCTTTTCGAGGAAATTCAGGGCGCCGATGCGGGTCGCCTCGACCGCCGTGTCGATGGTCGCATGGCCCGACATCATGATGACCGGCATCGTGAGCAAGCCGTCGCGCTGCCATTCCTTGAGCAGCGTCACGCCATCGGTGTCCGGCATCCAGATGTCGAGCAACACCAGGTCTGGCGTCGCGGCCGCACGCGCCTCGCGCGCCTGCTGCGCGTTCTCGGCCAGGGTGATGGCATGGCCTTCGTCACCGAGAATCTCCGACAGGAGTTCCCGTATGCCCATTTCATCGTCAACTACGAGTATGTTCGCCATCGTTTCTACCTTCCTGATCTTCTACCCGTCACGTGTGCAATTTTATAAGTTTTTTTGCACTTAAGCCAAGTTTCCTGATGGGGCCGAGTCTTGGGATAACTTTAACAGCAAAATCGAGACCGCTGCGCCAGCTCCATCTGTACGGTTGCCGACGTCAATCCGGCCGCCGTGTTCGTCCACGATTTTCTTGACCATGGGCAGGCCCAGGCCGGTGCCGCGGGCCTTGGTGGTGACATACGGCTCGAAGGCGCGCGCCAAAATGCGCGGTGCGAAACCGGGGCCGTTGTCGACGATCGCCAGGCGCACCGCGGTGCCCGCGAGCCCGTCGGCGCCGGTGTAGTGGATCGCCTCGGTGCTCACGTCCACGCGCGGGGGCGGCGCATCCGGGCCGCGGTCGACCAGCGCATCCTGGGCGTTCTGCACCAGGTTGTGGATCACCTGGCGCAGCTGGGTGGCGTCGCCCATCACGCGCGGCAGGTTCGGCGCCAGGCTGGCGTGGATGACGTCATTGCCGTCTTCGGCCAGGTAAAGGTTGAGGATTTCTTCGATCAGGCCATTCAGGTCGAGCGGCCCGAGCATGGCCGGCGGCGTGCGCGCATAGTCGCGGAAATCGTCGACCATGCGCTTCATGGCGTCGACCTGGTTGACGATGGTGGTGGTGCCGCGCTTGAGCAGCTCGGCTTCTTTCTGCGGCAGGCTGTGCTCGAGCTTCATCTGCATGCGCTCGGCCGCCAGCTGGATCGGCGTGAGCGGGTTCTTGATCTCGTGCGCCAGGCGCCGCGCGACTTCGCCCCAGGCCACCGAGCGTTGGGCCGTGATCACGTCCGAGATATCGTCGAACACCACGATGAAGCCGCTGTCGGCGCCCACCGGCAGGCGCGAGCCGCGCGCCAGCAGCACCAGGTCGTGGTCGTGCTCGTCGCCGTTGCCGCGGCGCGGAATCTCGATCTGCTGCTGCCAGTGCGCGCGCTTGCGCCGCTCGGCCGCCGAGTGCGCGCTCTGGGCCGAGAAGGCGCGCGTGATGCAGTTCGAGAAGTGTTCCAGGCCCGGGATCCGGGCCAGCGGCCCGGCCATCGCGCCGGGTTCCACCTGCAGGATACGATAGGCCGCGTCGTTCGAGTTCACCACCAGGCCTTCGGCGTCGAGCACGATCACGCCGGCCGACATATTGGCCAGCACCGATTCGAGGTGGGCCTTGGCGCTTTGCAGCGCGGCGCGGTTACGCTCGACCGCGCTTCGGGCCTCGAACAGCTGGCCGGTCATGGCATTGAACGATTGCGTCAGCGTGCCCAGTTCGTCCTTGGTCTGGACGATCGGCCGCGGCGACAGGTCGCCCTCGGCCACCGCCTGCGTGCCCTCGGCCAGCACCAGCAGCGGCTGCGCCAGGTTGCTGGCGATGAGGAAGGCGCTGCCGACGGCGCCGAAGATCGCCAGCAGCAGGGTCAGGGACAGCATCCCGATATACATCTTGCGCAGGCCGGTGCGCGCTTCCAGGCGCAGGCGGTATTCGCTGTAGGCCGAGCGCAGCACCTCGGCGTTCGAGGCCAGGTTGACCGGCACCGACTGCAGCAGTTGCAGGTAACGCTGCGGCGCGCCGGGCGGCTCGGGCACGGCCAGCACCACGCGCAGGCGCAGGCCCGTGACGGCGTCGAGCGCGCTCGAGACGCCGTCGAGCCCTTCTTCGCTCAGGTCGCGGTCGACGCCGCCTTCGGCCAGCGCATACCCGCCCGGCATGGCGGCGCTGCGCAGCATGCGTTCGTTGGGCGCGTCGGCCGCGAGGTTGGCGCCGCGGTCTTCCAGCGCCGCGGCCAGCACCGCGCCCTTCTCGTCGACCAGCATCGCGCTTTGCAGGCCGCTGGTGTCGGCCAGCAGGCGTGCCAGCACCGGCTGCGCGCTCATGTCGCCCTGGCCCGCCAGGGTGGCGGCGGCGGTCTGCGCGGTCGCGCCCAGTTCGGCCAGCGATTCGTCGAGCGCGGCGCGGCCCAGGTTCAGGCCCGACTCGATGGCCGACTCGATCTTGACGTCGAACCAGGAGTCGATCGAATGGGAGACGAACTGCACCGACACGATGAAGATGACCAGGCCGGGCAGGATGCCGATGCCGGCGAACAGCAGCACCAGCCTGGCCATCAGGCGCGAGCCGAACTTGCCGGCCTTGTAGCGCGAATACAGGCGGCCGAGGGCGACCGCGACGAAGATCAGCAAGATGAAGGCCACCGTGCCGTTCAGGCCGATCAGCCAGGCGTAGTAGCGGCCGAGGAATTCGGAATTGGCCGAGGCCGAGGCCAGCAGGAATAGCAGGATGGACACCACGGCCGCGCCCACGACGAGGGCGTAGCGCAAGACCTGGTTGACCGGTCTACTCTGCACGATAGGTAAAGGTCTTCCGGCTGGACGTCAGGCGCCAGTCGGAATCGTTGAAGGCATTGACCTGCAGCGGCTTCTGCAGGTATTCGCGGTCCATATACATGCGCAGCGAGACTTCGTAGACTTCGCCCTGCTTGAGCTTGCCCTTGGGCGCGATCAGCCAGCGGGTCGGCCGGCGCACCATGAACATCGCGTCCTCGAAGGTCTGGAAGCGTTCCTGGAACGAGCCGACCACCGTCACGTAATACTGGCGCGTCAACACGTCATAGGAAATGCGGATGGTGCGCTTGGCGGACACCGCCCGCTCGTCGCGCCACCACCAGCGCGGCCGCACCAGCTCGATCTCGGTGGTGAAATGCAGTTGCACGCCGTGCTGGAGCGCATCCCGCAGGCCGCTATTGAGCTCGAAATCGTAGACGGTGTTGAGCCGGTAGCCGTCGTCGCTGGCTTCGATCGCGGCGCGGGCGATCTCGATCCCGTCGGCCGCCCGCGCCGGTACCCACGCACCAACGCACGCAAGCGCCAACAACAGCTGGCAGGCGAGGAGGCGTAAAAGTCGTAACGTCACGGGTGAGCCGGGGCCTTAAAAAATGCGCGTAGTGTAAAAGAACTTACGCCGCTTTCTTCTGGAACAGGGCGTAGAACAAACCGTCATGATCCTGTCCGGCGCCGCCGAGCGGCAGGAGTTGGCCCGGCGCGTCGAGGCGGACCGCGTCATGGCGAGCCGCGAAAGCGGCTGCCTGCGCCTCCGATTCCTGGGGCCAGAGCGAACATGTCACGAACAGCAATTTACCATCGGGCAGCAACATCTGCCAAAGATTGTCGAGTATTTTGGAAGAAAGTGTTGCAAGTTGGGATGTATCCGACTTGCGGCGCAGCCAGCGGATATCCGGGTGGCGGCGCACGATGCCCGAGGCGGTGCACGGCACGTCGGCCAGGATACGATCGTATTGACGGCCGTCCCACCAATCGCGGCTGCCGGCGTCGGCGGCCAGCAGGGTAGCGTCCAGGCCCAGGCGGCCCAGGTTGTCGCCCACGCGCGCCAGGCGCGCCGGGTCGGTGTCGACCGAGGTCAGCTGCACATCGGCCGTCTCGAGGATGTGACCGCTCTTGCCGCCAGGGGCGGCGCAGGCGTCCAGCACGCGCATGCCGTCCTTGAGGTCGAGCAGCGGCGCGGCCAACTGGGCGCCGGCGTCCTGCACCGACACCATGCCATCGGCGAAGCCCGGAATCTGGGCCACGTTGACGGCGTGGGCCAGGCGCACCGCGGTCAAGCCCACCTGTTCGGCCTGCAGGCCGGCGTCGTTCAGGGTGTCCAGATAGGCGGCGACATCGAGCTTGCGGCGATTCACGCGCAGGGTCAGCGGCGGATGGACGTTGCCGGCCGCGAGCACGGACTCCCACTCTTGCGGATAGGCCGCGCGCATGGTGTCGATCCACCACTGCGGATAATTGAAGCGCGCCAGCGGCTCGCGCAGGGCCTGCTCGACCAGCGCTTCGCGCTCGCGCAGGAAGCGCCGCAGCACGGCGTTGACCATGGCCTTGGCATGGGCGAAATCGGGATGGGCCGCGGCCGCGCTGACGGCCTGGTCGACCACGGTGAAGGCTTCATAGGGGGCGGCCTGGCCCTCGGGCGTATCGAGCAGGGAGAGGGCGGCAGCCAGCAGGCCGCCCAGCATCGGCGGCTCGGGCGCCTTGCTCGTCATCAGGCCCAGCAGGGTCTCGCTGCGGCCCAGCTGGCGCATGGTGCGGTAGGAGATATCCTGGATCGCGCCGCGCGCCTGCGGAGTGGCGTCGTAGGCGGCGAATACGGCAGCCAGGGCCTGCGGCAGCGCACTGCCGCCGCGCACGCGCGCCACGGCACTGGCGGCGCCGAGCAGCGCCAGTGCCAGCGAGTCGGACTTGAGGTCGGGACGGAAGTCGCGCTGTGGCGCGACTTTCACTTCATGGCTCTCGCGCAGCCGGGGTTCCTCGCGCGCCGGACGCGACTGGCCCGGGAAGTCGCCGCCCTGCACCCGTGGCGGTTTGCCGACCGGACGACTGTCGGGATTGCCCGGACGCGGCTGGCCAGACGCGGCCGGTCCTGGTTTGCCGCTGCCACGACCCGCGGCGCCCTGGCCGCCCTGCCCCGGATTGCGGCCGACCGTGCCCGCGGTGCGCCGGTCGGCGGCGGGCCTGGCCTTGGGTTTCAGGGAGAGCGTTGGACGCTTGTCAGTCATGGCGAATAAAATGTTGCGAAAATGGGTTCCCATTGTAACGGTTATGCCTTTGGCGACGCTTAATATGGTTGTTGAACCGCCAATCGCGAACGCCGTGGCCAGCCAAAGCGTGGCATCAAACTAGTATAATGTGCACTGTTTGCCTGCTTTTCAGGCGCCGTCCAGCACCTACTTTTTTCGACCATTCCCATGCTCGCCCAACAAAAACAACAAATCGTTGCCCTGTTCCAGGCAGCCCTCGCCCCGATCGTCGCCGGCACCGACCTGGCCCCCAATGTGGTGCTGGAGCGTCCGCGCGATCCCTCGCATGGCGACATCGCCTGCAATATCGCCATGCAGCTGGCCAAGCAGCTCAAGACCAATCCGCGCGAACTGGCCACCCGCCTGGTCGCCGCGCTGCAGGCCGAGCCGGGCGCGCAGGGCCTGATCGAATCGGCGGACATCGCCGGTCCGGGCTTCATCAACCTGCGCGTGGCCGCCGCCGCCAAGCAGGCGGTAGTGCGCGACGTCCTCGAGCAGGGTGCGGCCTTCGGCCGCGCCGGCGCCGCCAGCGGCCACCATGCGATCATCGAATTCGTCTCGGCCAACCCGACCGGTCCGCTGCACGTCGGCCACGGCCGCCAGGCCGCGCTGGGCGATGCGCTGTCGTCGCTGTTCGAATCGCAGGGCATCGAAGTGACCCGCGAGTTCTACTACAACGACGCCGGCGTCCAGATCGCCACCCTGGCCACCTCGGTGCAGGCGCGCGCACGCGGCTTCAAGCCGGGTGACGCCGAATGGCCCGAGTCTGCCTATAACGGCGACTACATCGCCGACATCGCGGCCGATTTCCTGGCCAAGCAGACCGTGTCGGCCAGCGACGGCGCCCCAAGCACCGCCAGCGGCGACGTGAACGACATCGAATCGATCCGCCGCTTCGCGGTCACCTACCTGCGCAACGAGCAGGATCAGGATCTTCAAGCGTTTGGCGTCAAGTTCGACAATTATTACCTCGAGTCGTCGCTGTACGCCGACGGCAAGGTCGAGACGGCGGTGCAGGCCCTGGTCGATGCCGGCAAAACCTATGAAGACGGCGGCGCCCTGTGGCTCAAGACCACCGACTACGGCGACGACAAGGACCGCGTGATGCGCAAGTCCGACGGCACCTATACCTATTTCGTGCCCGACGTCGCCTACCACATCCAGAAATTCCGCCGCGGCTTCGACCAGGCCATCAATATCCAGGGCAGCGACCACCACGGCACCATCGCGCGCGTGCGCGCCGGCCTGCAGGCGGTGAACATTGGCATCCCGCAGGGCTACCCCGACTACGTGCTGCACAAGATGGTCACCGTGATGAAGAACGGCGAAGAGGTCAAGATCTCCAAGCGCGCCGGCTCCTACGTCACCGTGCGCGACCTGATCGAATGGTCGGGCAATGGCGACGTCACGCGCGGCCGCGACGCGGTGCGTTTCTTCCTGATTTCGCGCAAGGCCGACACCGAGTTCGTGTTCGACGTCGACGTCGCCCTCGCGACCAATGACGAAAATCCCGTCTACTACGTGCAGTATGCCCACGCGCGCATCTGCTCGGCGCTGGCCAACTGGGGCGGCGACGTCGCCAGCCTGGCCAAGGTCGATCTGTCGCCGCTGACCGAATCGCACGAGTCGCAATTACTGGCCAAGCTGGCCGCCTACCCCGAGATGCTGCAGCGCGCGCAGGCCGAACTCGGCCCGCACCAGGTCGCGTTCTACCTGCGCGACCTGGCCGGCGAACTTCACAGCTACTACTTCGCGCACAAGTGGCTGCTGGACGACGACGAGTCGCTCAAGCTGGCCCGCCTGGCGCTGGCCGCAGCCACCCGCCAGGTGCTGCGCAACGGCCTGGCCCTGATCGGCGTCTCGGCGCCGGACAAGATGTAAAGCGCAGGTAGCACCAAGCCCAACGTCTCATCACCAGAAAGCGTCATGACCGTCATCCGTACCGTATCGAAGCTTAGCCAACGCTACCAGCGCGGCAGCACCCTGACCGGCATCATCATCGGCCTGATCATCGGGCTGGGTATCGCGGTGGCGGTCGCACTCGTGATCACCAAGGGCGCCTCGCCGTTCACCGACCGCTCCAACAAGATGGGCCGCCCGGCCGACCTCGAGCCGAGCCAGGCGTCCGATCCCAACAAGCCGATGTACGGCAACCGGGCGCCGGTGCCGGTGCCACAGGCGCCGGCCCAGCCGAGCGCACCGGCGACCGTGCCGAAGGCGCCGCAGCAGCAGCCCGATTCCGACCCGCTGGGCGCCGCCATCGCCGGCATGCAGGAGCCGCGTCCGAGCGCGCCGCCACCGCCGCCGGCCCCGGTCAACACCGCCGCTCCCGCCCCCGGCGCCGCGGCCGTGACCGACGGCTATATCTATTACCTGCAGGCCGGCGCTTTCCGTGAAATGTCGGATGCCGAGAACACCCGCGCCAAGCTGGCCCTGCTCGGCTTCGAGGCCGCCATCAGCGACCGCACGACCGACAGCGGCGTGCTGCACCGGGTGCGGGTGGGCCCTTACACGCAAGTCGAAGCCGTCAACAAGGCGCGCGCCAAGCTGCTCGACAGCGGCATCGACGTCGCCATCGTGCGCAACCAGCGCTGATCCCACGATGACGCGGACGGAGCGCGTCTTCATCACCGGCGCCTCGAGCGGCATCGGGGCCGCCCTGGCGCGCGAATACGCCGCGCGCGGCGCCACGCTCGGCCTGCTGGCGCGGCGCCGCGACCACCTGCTTGCGCTGGCCGCCTCGCTGCCCTACCCCGAACGGCATCACATCTATGCGGTCGACGTGCTCGACCGCGATGGCCTGGCCGCCGCCGCGCATGACTTCATCGCCGCCAACGGCGGCGCCGACGTCGTCATCGCCAGCGCCGGCATCTCGCACGGCACCCTCACCGACCGCGCGGCCGACCTGGCCGTGTTCGACGCGGTGTTCGCCACCAATATGAATGCCACTGTCGCCACCTTCGCCCCGTTCATTCCCGCCATGCGGCAGCAGGCGACGCCGTGCCGCCTGGTGGGCATCGGCAGCGTGGCGGGCGTACGCGGCATGCGCGGCGCCGGCGCCTACTGCGCCAGCAAGGCCGCGGTGCACAGCTACTGCGAAGCGCTGCGGCTCGAGCTGCGCGCCACCAACATCCGGGTGGTGACGATCGCTCCCGGTTATATCGACACCCCCATGACCAGCAAGAACCGTTTTCCCATGCCCTTCCTGATGCCCGCCGACCGCTTCGCGGCGCAAGCCGCCGCCGTGATCGCGCGCGGCGACAGCTACCGTGTATTGCCCTGGCAGATGGGCGCGGTCGCCAAGCTGCTGCGCCTGCTGCCCAACTTCGTGTTCGACCGCCTGTTCGCGCGCGCGCCGACCAAACAACCCCAGGGGGAAGCATGAACGCCGACGGCATCCGCGCGCTGTCGAAGGCCGGCGTGGCGGTCGAAGTCGTGGCGCAGACCGGCTCCACCAATGCCGACCTGCTGGCGCGCGCCGCCCTGCTGCCTGCACCATTGCTGCTGGTGGCCGAACATCAGAGCGCCGGCCGTGGCCGCGCCGGCCGCAGCTGGCTGTCTTCGCCCGAAGGTTCGCTGACCTTTTCGCTGGCATGGAAATTCGACGGCGGCCCGCAGCTTCTTACCGGCCTGCCGCTGGCGATCGGCGTGGCGCTGGCCGAGACCCTCGCTGGCCTGGGCCAGCAGGTCCAGCTGAAATGGCCGAACGACCTGCTCAAGGATGGCGACAAGCTGGCCGGCATCCTGGTCGAGACCCAGTCCGCGCCGGGCGGCGGCACCTGGACCGTGATCGGCATCGGCCTGAATCTCCTGATGCCGGACGAGATGGAAGCGCAGCTGGGCCGCAGCGCCGCCGGTGTGCCCTGGCTGGCGCGCATGGAGCGCGATGTCCTGATGGCGACCCTGCTCGACGGCCTGGCCGCGGCGCTGACGGAATTTTCCACACGCGGCTTCGCGGCCTTCGCCGCGCGCTGGAACCTGCGCCACGCATGGCAGGGAGAAACCGTGGTCTTGCTCGACCAGGGCACGGTGCGGCACGAGGGCCGCGCCGCCGGCGTCGACGACAGCGGCCGCCTGCTGCTCGACACGGCCGAGGGCCGGATCACCGTGATGGCCGGCGACGTGTCGCTGCGGGTGAAGACATGATGCTGCTGGTCGATGCGGGTAATACCCGCGTCAAGTGGGCGCTGGCCGACGATGCGAGCGCCCTCGGCATGTGGCGCTTTCACGGCGCCGTGCTGCACGCCGGGCTCGATGAAGCGGCAGCCGAGTGGGCGCTGGCCGGCGTGACTCGCGCGCTGGTGTCGAACGTGGCCGGTCCGCAGCTGGCCACGCGCATCGCGGCCCTGCTGCCGGAGGGGATCGAGGTCGAATGGTTCGCCTCCACTTTTGAGCGCGCCGGCCTGCGCAACGGCTACCGCGAGCCGGGCCGGCTGGGCTGCGACCGCTTCGCCGCCGCCATCGGCGCACGCGCACTGGCGCCCGGCCAGGACCTGATCGTCGCCACCTGCGGCACCGCGACCACGATCGACGCGGTCAGCGCCGATGGCTTGTTCCTGGGCGGCATGATTCTTCCCGGCCTGGCCCTGATGGCGTCCAGCCTGGCCAGCAATACGGCACAGCTGCCGCAGGTGGCGCCGGGCGCCCTGCCCGCCCTGTTTGGCGACAATACCAACGACGCGATTCTCTCTGGCGTGCTGTCGGCCCAGGCCGGCGCGATCGAACGTGCGGTGGCCGGCCACCGGGCCACTGCCTGCATCGTCTCGGGCGGCGCGGCGCCGCATATCGCGCCGGCGCTCAAGATCGCGCACCTTCTGGTCGATAATATCGTGCTGGTCGGCCTGCAGGCGGCGGCCGCATCGACGAAAGGGGGAACGCCTTGCTGAAATTCGTATTCTGGGCGCTGCTGGCCGCGAACGCGGCGCTACTGGCCTATGGCCAGGGTGTGCTCGGCCAGCCCGGGGCCGGCGAGCGCGAGCCGGCGCGGCTGAAGAACCAGCTGGCGCCCGAACGCATCACGCAGCTGACGGCGGTCGAGGCCAAGCGTGCGCTGGACCAGGCCGAGCAGGAAGAAGCCGAAGAGGCCACGCAGGAGGCTGCCCCGACGCCGCCAACGCCGACGCCGGCGGCGCCGGTTGCCGTCGCGGCCAACCTGGTTGCCTGCGTCCAGACCGGACCTTTCAGCGCGGCCGACGCCCGCCGTTTCGAAGCGCGGGTCGCGAGCCTGGACATCGCGGCGCGCCAGTCACGGGTCGAGATCCCCTTCCAGGAAGTGACCAGCCGCCTGGTCTACCTGCCGCCGAACGGCGGCCGTGAAGGCGCGCAGCGCCGCGCGGCCGAGCTCAAGGAAAGTGGTGTCGAGAATTTTTACATCATGCAGGGCGACTCGCCGCTGCGCTGGGCGATTTCGCTGGGCGTGTTCAAGACCGACAGCGCGGCCCAGAAGCTGGTGGCACAGCTGCAGCGCCAGGGCGTGCGCGGCGTGCAGATCTTGCCGCGCGGGCCGCAGGTCATGCGCGCGGGCTACCAGTACCGGGCGATCGAACCGCCGCTGCGCGCCAGGCTGGCCGGCATCGCCGACGACTATCCGAATGCGGGGCTGCGAGACTGCGACTGACGGCGTCGTCATCCGCTCGCCTGGAAGCGCACCTGTGGTGCGTTTTTTTTTCGGCAACTCGCCATCCGGCCACTCCCGCATAGATGTCGAATTTCTTTACATAAAAATTTCCCATAGAAAATAACTGTAATTAAAACAGACACTTATGTTTCTGGCACGCAATTTGCTCTAAGTCAAAGTGTGTTGTTAAAATTTAATTCCAAGGGGATCTCCATGAAACAGACCATCATCGCCGCACTGCTCGCCGTCACCTGCGCATTCTCGACCTCGGCCTCGGCCGAAACCATCAACCTGGACGGCTCGTTCGGCACCAACCTGTCGGGCAAGACCTACGATACCGTCTTCAAATCGAACCTCGAAGGCAAGTATGAATTGAACAGCCTGACGTTCTCGTTCGCCTTCCTCGACAACGGCGGCACCTTCAAGACGAGCGACCCGAAGCAGACCAGCTATCACGCTGGCAACTATAAGTGGTCGAACTCCCTCGGTGCCTACCTGCGCACGGTCGATGTCGGCCATACGATCACCAAGACCAGCAAACAAGAAACCGCACAACTGTCGTTCGGCGACCTGGTGCTCGGCAGCGGCGCGACCGAATACAACGAGAAGAGCGAAAACGGCGGTACGAAATCCCAGCGCGTCGTCGACGGCAAGGACTGCTTCCTGTTCTGGTGCGATTATTACAAGTCGGACGTGAAGACCAAAACCACCATCGTGACCCAGGATTACACGGGCGGCTTCTCGATCACCGGCACCATCAATGACCGGGACCTGATCAACCAGCTGTTCAACAACGGTGACCTGAGCCTGAGCCTGAAAGTCGTCGGCGACCTGCTGCTGACCGGCAGCAGCCTCGTGCTGGACTACACCAAGGTCGAAGATCCAGTCGAAGAGCCGGGCGAAGTGCCTGAGCCATCGAGCGTCCTGCTGGCAGGCGCCGGCCTGGCCGCGATCGGCTTCCTGCGCCGTCGCCGCAACGCCGCCCAGGCATAAGCGGTTCTTTTCCGCTTCAGGAAATGGCCGGTTCGCCGGCCATTTTCAATGGTGCTTGGATTTTCTGGATGGCAAAGCCGGCCGGATCAGCGCTGGACCACGATCGGCTTGAAGCCGAGGCTGGCCGGCAGCGCGCGCATGGCTTCCAGCGCTTCGGCGCGGCTGGCATAGGGGCCGCCATACAGGCGGTTCAGGGAACCCACCTTCACCACCTCCAGCTTGCCCAGCTCGACGCCGGCATTGGTGATCTTTTCGCCCATCGCCTCGGCGGTGCCGGCCCGGCCATAGGCGCCGAACTGGATGAAATAGCGGCCGGCGCCCGCAGGGACAGAAGCTGATGCCGGCTCGGAAGCAGCCGGCTCGGCCTGCCTCACCAGCGCCGCGCTGTCGGAATGGATACGATCTTCGAGCATCAGCGCCTCGATCTCGGGCGGCGCCGACTGCGCGATCGATGCGACTTCGCGGCGCACCGCCGCGATCTGCGCCGGCGGGACGATCGGATCGCCCGGGAACAGGCGCTCGATCTCGACTTCGTGACTACCCTTGCCCAGCAGGCCGAGCTTGAGCGCCGCCGTATACGAGACGTCGATGATGCGGCTGGCGTGGAAGGGACCGCGGTCGTTGATGCGCACCACCACCGAATTACCGGTATCGAGGCTGGTCACGCGCACATAGGACGGAATTGGCAGGGTCGGATGCGCGGCCGTCATCTTGTACATATCGTACAGTTCGCCGGACGCCGTGCGCTGGCCGTGGAACTTGACGCCATACCAGGTGCTGACGCCACGTGCGCTATACGGCACGTCATTTCCCAGCGGCGTATAGGTCCTGCCCAGCACCGTGTAGGGACGGCTGGTCCACTTGTTGAACGGCTCGGCCTTGACCACGGCGTCCGGCACGTCGAGCAGGCCGTCGGGGATGTTGTCGCCCGGGCCGTCGTCCTTGTAATAGCCGCCGCGGCCCGACCTGGCGGCCGGCAGCTGCGGCGCCTTGCCATGCTTGGCGCTTGGTTTATGTGGCCAGGGGAAAGGATTGAGCTTTTTGTGCTCTCCCGTGCTGCTGCACGCCGATACTAAAATGGCAACCGGTATGACCGCCAGGAAGCTTGTACGAACGCCCATTGGCTGTCCTTTATCAGAGTCTAAGTCTGTACCAGTTTACGATGTCTTTGAATACTCATCAATATGCCGGCGCCAAGGCCGAGCGTGATAAAGGCCGTACCGCCATAACTCATGAAGGGTAGCGGCACCCCCACGACAGGCAATATCCCTGAGACCATGCCCATATTGACGAAGGCATAAGTAAAGAAAATCATCGCAATCGAGCCGGCCAGCAGGCGGCCGAAGGTGTTCGGCGCATTGGCCGCGATCATCAGGCCGCGTCCGATCAGGAGCAGGTAAACGAACAGCAGGAACAGGTTGCCGATCAGGCCGAATTCCTCGGAATACACCGAGAACACGAAGTCGGTGGTGCGTTCCGGCACGAATTCCAGATAGCCCTGGGTTCCCTGCATATAGCCCTTGCCGGCCATGCCGCCGGAGCCGATCGCAATGATCGACTGGATGATGTGGAAGCCCTTGCCCAGCGGGTCGGAGGTCGGATCGATCAGGGTCATCACCCGCTGGCGCTGGTAGTCGTGCATCATCGACCAGCCGATCGGCAGGAAGGCCAGGACGCTCACCGTCACCGCGGCGATCGCCTTCCACGACAGGCCGGCCAGGAAGATCACGTACAGGCCCGACGATGCGACCAGCAGCGAGGTGCCGAGGTCGGGCTGCTCCATGATGAGGGCGACCGGGATCATCAGGATCACGGCGGCCACGATGTAGTGCCGCCAGCCGGCGACCTGGGCCCGGGTCTGGAAGTACCAGGCCAGCATCAGCGGCACGCCGATCTTCATGATCTCGGACGGCTGGATGTCGATGACGCCGATGTGCAGCCAGCGCTGCGCGCCCTTCTTGATCAGGCCGAACATCGCGACCGCGACCAGCAGGGCCACGCCGATCGCGTAAACCGGCACCGCCAGCCGCATCAGGTTTTGCGGCGCGATGTTCGCGGCCACCCACATCACCGCGAACGACAGCAGGAAGTTGCGGATCTGGTGCTCGACCCGGTCAGGGAAATCGGCGCCGGCCGACATCATGGTGACCATGCTGATCGTCACCAGCATCGCCAGGATCAGGGTCAGCGGCAGGTCGAACACCATGAAGTACGGGCGCAGGCGGCGGCGCAGCGAGCGCCGTTCTGGAATATGGGCCATGGCTTATTCGGTTCGGGTGGTGGCGGTGGGGGCCGCGGCGGCGACAATCGGGGCCGGGGCCGGGGCTGGCGCGGCGGCCGGCGCAGCCTTCTTGACGGTGACGGGACGAGCGCCTTCCTTCGGTTCCGGCGGTGGCGCCGGACGCTTGCCGAGAAGCGCGTAATCGAGCACCTTGCGTGCGATCGGCGCTGCCACGACACCGCCGAAGCCGGCATTCTCGACCACCATCGCCAGCGCGATGCGCGGCTGCTCGACCGGCGCGAAGGCGGTAAACAGCGCGTTGTCGCGATGGCGTTCGTCGATTGCATTGGCGTCGTACTTCTTGCCGCGCAGGCCGATCACCTGCGCGGTGCCGGTCTTGCCGGCCGAGGTGTACGCGGCGGTGGAGAAGGCGCGTTGTCCGGTGCCTTCGCGCATCACGCCGGCCATCGCATCCTTGATGAAGTCGAGGTGCTCCTGCTTCATCGCCAGGCGCCGGGTTTCCTTGGGCACCGTCAGGGTGCGCTCGCGGGTGATGCCGTCCTCGACCATCTTGACCAGGTGCGGCTTCATCACCACGCCGTCATTGGCCAGGATCGCGGTCGCATGCGCCAGCTGCAGCATGGTGTAGTGGTTGAAGCCCTGCCCGATCGAGATCGAGATGGTGTCGCCGCCCACCCATTTCTGGGCCGCGCGGTTGCGCTTGAAGCGCTCGGCCTTCCATTCCTTCGACGGCAGCACGCCGACTTTTTCATGATCGAGGTCGATCCCGGTCGGCTGGCCGAAACCGAATTCGCGCATGAACTTGGAGATGTTGTCGATCCCCATCTCGTTACCCAGCTGGTAGTAATAGGTGTCGCAGGAGTGGGCGATCGAGTGGTACATATTGACGATGCCGTGGCCGCCCGGCTTGTCGTCGTTGAAGCGGTGCCCGCCCAGCATGAAGAAACCGGGGTCGCGGATCGCGTCCTGAGGACGGCGGTAGCCCATCTCGAGCGCCGCCAGCGACATGAAGGGCTTGAAGGTCGAACCGGGCGGATAGGTGCCCGACAGCGGACGGTTCATCAGCGGCCGGTCGAGCGAGGTGTTCAACTCGTTCCAGCTCTGGTAGTCGATGCCGTCGACGAACAGGTTCGGATCGAAGCCGGGCCGCGAAACGTAGGCCAACACGTCGCCGGTCGACGGTTCGATCGCCACCAGCGCGCCGCGATGGTCGCCGAAGGCTTCCTCGGCGATCTTCTGCAGCTCGATGTCGATCGACAGGATCAGATTGCTGCCCGGGACCGGCGCCGTGCGCTTGAGCGTGCGGATCGCGCGGCCGCCGGCCGAGCGCTCCACCTGCTCGTAGCCCGTGACGCCGTGCAGTTGGCGCTCGTAGCGCTTCTCGACGCCTTCCTTGCCGATGTGGTCAGTGCCGTTGTAGTTGGCGGCGTCGTCGCCCTCTTCGATCGTGGCGGCTTCCTTGGCGTTGATGCGGCCGATGTAGCCGATCACGTGCGAGGCCACCTCGCCCATCGGATACTGGCGAAACAGGCGCGCCTGCACCTCGACGCCGGGAAAGCGGAAACGCTGGGCGGTAAAGCGCGCCACTTCGTCGTCGGTCAGGCGGGTGCGCAGCGGCACGCTGGCGAAGCTGCGCGACTCTTCGCGCAGGCGCTTGAAGCGGCGCCGGTCGCGCGCATCGATCGCCACCAGCTTGGCCAGCTCGTCGATCACCGATTCCATGTCGGCCTGCAGCTTCGACGGCGTTATCTCGAGCGTGTAGGCGGAATAGTTGCGCGCCAGGACCACACCATTGCGGTCCACGATCAGGCCCCGGTTGGGCACGATCGGCACCAGCGCGATGCGGTTGTCCTCGGCCTGCGCCGCGTACTGGTCGTGGTGCAGCACCTGCAGCCAGACCACGCGCGCGACCAGCAGGCCGAAGCAGATGAAGACGAGCGCCACCAGCGCCGTGAGGCGCATCCGGAACTGGTGGATCTCGCGGTCGCTGTCCTTGAACTCGGTCATTCTCGAAAAAACCTCGTCAGATCGGGCGGGTATGGTCGCGGTCGACGGCGCGCCGCTGCGGCGCCAGCAGCAGCCAGGTGATCACCGGCCACAGGAGCACCGCCACCACGCTCTCGACGAACGGCAGCAGGCCGGGGAAACGGCCGGAGACCGCCATGTGCACGACCAGCTGGATGGCCTGGGCCAGCAGCAGCAGCGGGAACACGTGCATGGCCTGGGTCAGCAGCGGGAACCACAGCACGCGGCGGTGGATCATGATGGCCAGGTAGGACAGCACGGTGTAGGCGAGCGCGTTCTCGCCCAGCAGGCTGGCGTCGTGCACGTCCATCAACAGGCCCATGCAGAAGGCGACGCCGATGCCGACCTTGCGCGGCTGGTGGATGCCCCAGAACACCAGCACCAGCGCGACGAAGTCGGGCGCCCCGACCCAGCGGCCCCAGGGCATCAGGTTGAGCATGAAGGCGCACACCAGGCTGAAGGCGATGAACAGCGGGCTGACGGGCAGCAGGATGTAATGCGGACGGCGACCGGGCATGGCGGCTTACTCCCTTCGGGCGGCCGGCGCAGGCGCGGTCGCGGTCGTTGCAGGTGGCGTGGCGGCAGGCGCCGCCGGACGTGGCGTGGGCTGGGTCCGGCCCTGGGCCTGGGCCGCGGATGGCGCGGCCGGCACAGTTGCCGCAGGCTGGTTGGCCGGCGCCGGTGCGCCGTTGGTAGGAGCAGGAACGGCGGCGGGCACGCCGGCCGCCGGCAGCGGCGTGGCCGGCAGCGGCAGCTGCGGCACCGGCGCCATCTTCGGCATATTGCGCCGGCTGCCCGTCTGCGGCGCCTCGGGCGCAGGGCGCGGCGGCAAGGCATTGTGCGACATGATCACCAGCACCTGGCGATTGCGGTCGATGCCGGCCAGCGGCTGGCCGACCACGCGGCCGAACGAGCCGGCAGCCTTCTCGACCTGGGTCACGCGCGCCACCGCCAGGCCGGCCGGGTACATCCCGTCCAGGCCCGAGGTCACCAGCACGTCGCCCACCTGGATGTCGGCGTCCTGGGCCACGAAGCGCAGGTCGAGCAGGCCCGTATTGCCGCGCCCATAGACGATGCTGCGCAAGCCGCTGCGCAGCACCTGCACCGGAATGGCCTGGTCCTTGTCGGTCAGCAGCGTGACTTCGGAGGTGAACGGGAACACGCGGGTGACCTGGCCGACCACGCCGGCGTGGTCGATCACCGGCAGACCGAGCGACACGTCGTCGCGCGAACCGCGGTTGATCACGATGCGGCGGGTGGACGGGTCGCGTGCGTCGTACAGGATCTCGGCCATCTGCGACTGCACCGGCAACTGCTGCTTGCCTTCCATCAGGCGCCGCAGATGCGCGTTCTCGGCCATCTGGAACTGGGCCTGCTGCAGCAACTGGGCGCGCGCCAGCTCCTGGTGCTTGAGGGCCTGCACTTCCTTCTGCAAGGTCGACAGCGACGAGAAATAATCGTCCATATTGGCCAGCGCCTCGCGTGGCATCAGGGCCGCCATCTGCATCGGATAGAGCACGGTGGCCGCGACCTGGCGCACACCGGACAGCAATCCCATGCGGGCGTCGACGAACAGCAATACGATGGCGATCAGTGCGCAGACCATCGCCTTGACTCGTGCTGGGGCGCCTTGTTTGAACAGCGGCGGAGGACTGTATTCCATGACGTCCGTTGGTGGTAACGCGGGCAATCAATACCAAGACGGGCAGATGCGCGCAGCTTGTGACCGCACGCCCTGCCCGCCCCGGTTGATCACGTGCGTCTTATTCGTACGAGAAGATCGAACCAAGCTTGTCCATGCGCTCGAGGGCCATGCCCGAGCCGCGCACCACGCAGGTGAGCGGATCTTCGGCGGCCAGCACCGGCAGGCCGGTTTCTTCCATCAAGAGGCGGTCGAGGTCGCGCAGCAGCGCGCCGCCACCGGTCAGCATCATGCCTTTTTCGGCGATGTCGGCGCCCAGTTCCGGCGGCGCCTGTTCCAGCGCGTTCTTCACGGCCGACACGATCTGGTTCAGCGGATCGGTGAGGGCTTCCAGGATCTCGTTGCTCGAAATGGTGAACGAGCGCGGGATGCCTTCGGACAGGTTGCGGCCCTTGACTTCCATTTCCTTGACTTCGGAACCCGGGAACGCCGAGCCGATCGCTTTCTTGATCGCTTCGGCGGTCTGTTCGCCGATCAGCATGCCGTAGTTGCGGCGGATGTAGTTGACGATGGCTTCGTCGAATTTGTCGCCGCCCACGCGCACCGAGCCTTTATAAACCATGCCGCCCAGCGAGATGATGCCCACTTCGGTGGTGCCGCCGCCGATGTCGACCACCATCGAACCGGTCGCTTCCGAGACCGGCAGGCCGGCGCCGATCGCGGCCGCCATCGGCTCTTCGATCAGGTAGACCTGCGAGGCGCCGGCGCCCAGCGCCGATTCGCGGATCGCGCGGCGCTCGACCTGGGTCGAGCCGCACGGCACGCAGATGATGATGCGCGGCGACGGACGGAAGAATTTCGAGTCGTGCACCATGCGGATGAACTGCTTGAGCATCTGCTCGGTGACGGTGAAGTCGGCGATCACGCCATCCTTCATCGGACGGATCGCTTCGATATTGCCGGGTACCTTGCCGAGCATCTGCTTGGCTTCCTTGCCGACTGCCTGGATGGTCTTCTTGCCGTTCGGGCCACCTTCCTGGCGGATCGCGACCACCGATGGCTCGTCCAGGACGATGCCCAGGCCGCGGACGTAGATCAGCGTGTTGGCGGTGCCGAGGTCGATCGCCAGGTCATTCGAGAAGTAGCTGCGTAAAAAACCAAACATGGGTGTCCTGATGCGCATCAATGTGCGCCTAAACATTGATCGGGGATTCTGTGCCGCACCTGCCAAGCAATGGGCACCGCGGACTTCGCATGCGCGGCGCCGGGCTTTCGGCACGACAACGCATTAGCCCGCCATTCTACCTTATAATTTGTCGTTTACATGCTGAATACAGGTGGTTTTCCCCACCGATTTGCAAGCGATTTGGACGGTGTTTGCAGGGTTTTATCGCCTTTAAGAAGCCGTTCGCTGACAACTTGCTAACATTCATTATTCGCCGAATCACTTTTTGCGCGCTGATGGCGTGCCATATAGCCATGTCCCTGACCCTTTCCGACGTAAAACGCATCGCCAATCTGGCCCAGCTCGACATGGACGAAGCCCATGCCGAGACCGCGCTGGCCGAGCTGAACGGCATCTTCGCGCTGGCCGAGCAGATGCAGGCGGTCGATACCACCGGCGTGGCGCCGCTGGCCCAGCCGCTGTCGGCCATCCTGGCCCTGCCGCTGCGCCTGCGCGACGATGTGGTGACCGAAGAGAACCGCCGCGAGGACTACCAGGCGCCGGCGCCGAAGGCGCAGGATGGCCTGTACCTGGTGCCGAAAGTCATCGAGTAAGTCCGCCTCACGAAATCGCTAAAGAATCGACACGCACATGCATAACAAGACCATCAAGGAGCTGTCCGCGCTCCTGCACTCGAAACAGGTGTCCGCGACCGAGCTGGCGCGCCACTACCTCGGCCGCATCAACGCGAGCGGGCATAACGCCTTCCTGCACGTGGACCACGAACTGACGCTGGCCCAGGCCGCGGCCGCCGACGACCGCCTGGCCCAGGGCACGGCCGGCCCGCTGACCGGCGTGCCGATCGCGCACAAGGACATTTTCGTCACCCGCGGCTGGCGCACCACGGCCGGCTCGAAGATGCTGGACGGTTACGTCAGCCCCTTCGACGCGACCGTCGTCGACCGCTTCAAGGCGGCCGGCATGGTCACCCTGGGCAAGGTCAACCTGGACGAATTCGCGATGGGTTCGGCCAACGAGAACTCGGCCTATGGCGCGGTGAAGAATCCGTGGGACGCCAGCGCCGTGCCGGGCGGTTCGTCGGGCGGCTCGGCCGCCGCGATCGCCGCGCGCCTGGCGCCGGCCGCCACCGCGACCGACACCGGCGGCTCGATCCGCCAGCCGGCCGCCTTCTGCGGCGTCACCGGCATCAAGCCGACCTATGGTCGCGTGTCGCGCTTCGGCATGATCGCCTTCGCCTCGTCGCTGGACCAGGGCGGCCCGATCGCCCAGACCGCCGAGGATTGCGCGCTGCTGCTCAACGAAATGATCGGCTTCGACGAACGCGATTCGACCAGCCTCACGGTCGAACAGGGCAATGCGCGCGAAGACTATACGCGCGACCTGAACAAACCTTTGGACGGCCTGCGCATCGGCGTGCCGTCGGAATACTTCGGCGAAGGCCTGGCTAGCGACGTCGAAGGCGCGGTGCGCGCTGCGCTCGAACAGTTCGTGAAACTGGGCGCGACGCTGGTCGACATCTCGCTGCCGAAGACGGCGCTGTCGATCCCGACCTATTACATCATCGCACCGGCGGAGGCCTCGTCGAACCTGTCGCGCTTCGACGGCGTGCGCTACGGCCACCGCGCGTCGGAGTACAAGGATTTGCAGGACATGTACCGCAAAACCCGCGCCGAAGGCTTCGGCAGCGAGGTCAAACGCCGCATCCTGGTCGGCACCTATGTGCTGTGCCACGGCTACTACGACGCCTATTACGTGCAGGCGCAAAAGATCCGGCGCCTGATCGCGGACGACTTCCAGGCCGCCTTGCTTGAGAAGTGCGACGTGATCATGGGACCGGTGGCGCCGACGGTGGCATGGGACCTGGGCTCCAAGGCCAATGACCCGGTGGCGAACTACCTGGCCGACATCTTCACGCTGTCGACCAGCCTGGCCGGCCTGCCCGGCATGTCGATCCCCTGCGGTTTCGGCGCCGGCGACAAGAACGGCAAGCGCCCGGTGGGCCTGCAAATCATCGGCAACTACTTCGCCGAGGCGAAGCTGCTGAACATCGCGCACCAGTACCAGCAGGCGACCGACTGGCACCAGCGTACGCCCGAAGGCGTGTGATCCGCGACGCTACTGAACAAAGAGAGAACACTATGCAATGGGAAGTCGTCATCGGTCTTGAGAATCACGTCCAGCTCACGACCCAATCGAAAATCTTCAGCGGCAGCTCGATCCGTTTCGGCGCCGAGCCGAACACGCAGGCCAGCCCGGTCGACCTGGCGCTGCCGGGCGTGCTGCCGGTGCTGAACCGCGGCGCGGTCGAGCGCGCGATCCGTTTCGGCCTGGCGGTTGGCGCGAAGATCGCGCCGCAGTCGGTCTTCGCGCGCAAGAATTATTTTTATCCCGACCTGCCGAAGGGTTACCAGATCAGCCAGTTCGAGGATCCGGTGGTCCAGGGCGGCACCGTCAGCTTCGCCTACGAGAAGGACGGCAAGCTCGAGACCAAGACCGTCAACCTGACCCGCGCCCACCTCGAGGAAGACGCCGGCAAATCGCTGCACGAGGACTATGCCGGCATGAGCGGCATCGACCTGAATCGCGCCGGCACGCCGCTGCTCGAGATCGTGTCCGAGCCCGAGATGCGCAGCGCGAACGAGGCCGTGGCATATGCCAAGGCCCTGCACTCGCTGGTGATGTGGCTGGGCGTCTGTGACGGCAATATGCAGGAGGGGTCGTTCCGCTGCGACGTCAACGTCTCGGTGCGTCCGGTCGGCCAGAAGGAATTCGGCACCCGCTGCGAGATCAAGAACCTGAACTCGTTCCGCTTCATGGAAGAGGCGATCCACTACGAAGTGCGGCGCCAGATCGAGCTGATCGAAGACGGCGGCAAGGTGATTCAGGCGACGCGCCTGTGGGATCCGGACCGCAAGGAGACGCGTTCGATGCGCACCAAGGAAGACGCGCAGGATTACCGCTACTTCCCCGACCCCGACCTGCCGCCGCTGGTGATCGGCCAGGACTGGATCGACCGCGTTCGTAGCGAAATGCCGGAGCTGCCGGGCGCCCTGCGCGCGCGCTTCACGGGCGAGTATGGCCTGCCGGAGTACGACAGCCTGGTCCTGACCTCGTCGAAGGCGATGGCTGGCTACTACGAAGCCGTGGTGGCGAAGGCCGGCAAGGAAAACGCCAAGGCGGCCGCCAACTGGATGATGGGCGACGTCTCGTCGACCCTGAACCGCGAAGGCGTGGACATCGGCGAGGCGCCGGTGAACGCGGCGCAACTGGCGCTGCTGCTCAAGCGCATCGCCGACGGCACGATCTCGAACAAGGCCGGCAAGGAAGTCTTCGCGGCGATGTGGGAAGCCAAGTCGACCGATGAAGCGCTGGCCGACACCGTGATCGACCAGAAAGGCCTGAAGCAGATCTCCGACACCGGCGCGCTGGAAGCGATCGTCGACGAAGTCCTGGCCGCCAACGCCAAGTCCGTCGAACAATACCGCGCCGGCAAAGAAGCCGCCATCAACGCCCTGATCGGCCAGGCGATGAAAGCCTCGAAAGGCAAGGCCAATCCAGCCCAGGTCACTGAACTGCTGAAACAAAAACTCGCCGGCTAATTCCCCCTTAGCCCATCGACAATGAGGGTCAGAGTCGACAATGAGGGTCAGAGTAGAATTGTTGAGCAATTTCCCAAAATTGCCGGTAATTCGACTCTGACCCTCATTGTTTTCAAGCGCAAGAAATTGCCCGAATCTCGCACTCTGTCCCCACTTATTGAGCTCATGCGAGAAATTGCTCAATAATTCGACTCTGACCCTCATTACTCAGACGGTTCGAATTTCTCTGGACTCAACGCTTTTTAGGCGTAGTCCTCAAGCGCTCAGACGACTCCCGCTTTTTGTATGAACAGGAAATTAAATCGAGTCCGCGGAGCAAATAAATAATTAGGGTCAGAGTCGAATTGTCTGGCAACTCTAGAGAATTGCTCAATAAATCGACTCTGACCCTAATTAATTTGCAAGACTTTCTGCAAATCCAAATTAGGGTCAGAGTCGAATTGTTTGACAACTTTGAGGAATTGCCCAATAAATCTACTCTGACCCTAATTGTTGGGTAATTGCTTTAGATGCCGTAGCGGGTGCGGTAGGCGGCGACGGCGTCTTTGTGCTGGGACAGGCTCGCGTCCTGGGTGTGGGTGTTGAGGTAGGTGAACAGGTCTTCGAGGTTGGCGATCGAGATCACGGGGATGTTGAATTCGCGCGAGACTTCTTGTACCGCGGACAGTTCGGATAATTCGTCGTCCTTGCCGGAGCGCTCCATGCGGTCCAGGGCAATCAGGACGGCGGCCGGTTCGGCGCCAGCGGCGCGGATCATCGTCACCGATTCGCGCACCGAGGTGCCGGCCGATATCACGTCGTCGATGATCACGACCTTGCCCTGCAGTTTCGCACCAACGATGGTGCCGCCCTCGCCGTGGTCCTTCGCTTCCTTGCGGTTGTAGGCGAACGAGGTGTCGCGGCCCTTCGCGGCCAGGGCCACGGCCGTGGCGCTGGCCAGGGTGATGCCCTTGTAGGCCGGGCCGAACAGCATGTCGAATTCGACGCCTGAGTCGAGCAGGGTCTGGGCGTAGAACTGGGACAGCTTGCCCAGCGTGGCGCCATCGTGGAACAGGCCGGCGTTGAAGAAGTACGGCGACAGGCGGCCGGCCTTGGTCGTGAATTGGCCGAACCTCAAGACCTCGGCCTCGACCGAAAAACCGATGAATTGCTGGCGCAAATCGCTCATTTACCTTCTCCCTGAATGTCGAAAACGGCTATTTTAATCCGTCGCGGCGTCGGCCGCGACCACCCGCGCCACCTCGTCCGGATTGACCGGCTTGACCAGGTGGCGCTCGAAGCCGGCAGCTTTGCTGCGCGCATGGTCGGCCGCCAGCCCGTAGCCGCTCAGCGCCACCAGGCGGCAGCCCTGCCCGCCAGGCAGCGCGCGGATGCGCGCGGCGAGCTGGTAGCCATCCAGCACCGGCAGGCCGATGTCGAGCAAGGCCACGTCTGGCCGGAAGCGATCGACTGCCGCCAGCGCGCCGACCGGGTCGTGGTACACCTCGACCGTATGGCCGTGCGCGCGCAACAGGCGGCCCAGCGTGTCGGCGCCGTCGGCATTATCGTCTACCAGCAGCACGCGCTGCATTGTCACGCCCGGCAGCGCCGCTGGCGCCGTTTCCGAGGGCGCCGGCATGAGGGCCGCGCTGCATAGCGGCAGGCGCACCACGAACTCGCTGCCCAGGCCACGTCCCTCGCTGTGCGCATGGACGCTGCCGCCATGCAGCTCGACGATATTCTTCACCAGCGCCAGCCCGATCCCGAGCCCGCCTTCGGCGCGGTCGATGCTGCGCTTGCCCTGGAAGAACAGCTCGAACACCTGTTCGCGCACCTCCGGCGCGAGGCCGATGCCGGTGTCGCGCACGCTGATCTCGACCGCGTCAAGACCGTCGCGCCGTACGCGCAGCCACAGCCGGCCACCCGGCTCGGTATAGCGCGCCGCATTGGTCAGCAGGTTCGACACCACCTGCGCCAGCCGCACCGGATCGCCTTCCCAGGCCAGGCCGGGCTCGATCTCGACCTGCAATCGATGGCGGCGCTGCTCGATCAGCAGGCTTGCCATCTCGACCGCCTTGTCGATCACCCGCGCCAGCTCGACCCGCTCGATCTTGAGCTCGATCTTGCCGCGCGTGACGCGCGAGACGTCGAGCAGGTCGTCCACCAGCCGCACCAGGTGGTCCACCTGGCGCTGGATGATCTCGCCCTCGCGGCCGTGGGCGCCATCGCCGCGCATGCGCATCAGCTGCAGCGCGGTGACGATCGGCGACAGCGGATTACGCAGCTCGTGGCCGAGCATGGCCAGGAACTCGTCCTTGGCCTGGCTGGCCGCGCCCAGGTCCACCAGCAGCTGCTCGCGCTCGCGGTGGGCGCGCTCGATCGCCTGGCGGCTGCGCACGTGTTCCGTCACCTCGACCGCGACCACGATCACGCCGTCCGGCCGGCCGTCGGCGCCGGCCAGCGGCTCCAGGCTGAACTTGAAATAGCGTTCTTCGATCCGGTCATGGGGATCGACGCCGCTCAGGGCCAGTTCTTCCGCGTGATACGGCTCGCCGGTGGCGAACACGCGCGCGATCCGCTCCGTCACGCCGCTGCCGGCCAGGCGCGGAAAAGCTTCACCGACGGTGCGGCCGACCAGATTGTCGCAGTCGAACAGCTCGAGATAGCGGCGATTGGCCAGGTGAAAACGCAGCTCGGGCCCCATCAGCAGGGCCGCCGCCACCGGCGCGTTCAGCAGCATCGCGTCGCGCTGGGCCAGCGCCACGTCGCGTTCGTGCCGCTCGGTCGCGTCGCGCGTGAAGCAGCGGGTGTAGCGCAGCTGGCCATTCTCGAAATGCCCGTTCGAGTGGATCAGCACGTGCTTGATCGAGCCGTCCTTGCAGCGCAGCCGCGCCGGCTGGTCGTACAGCGCCCCACCCGACAGCAGGGTGGTCAGGATGTAGTCGATCGTGGCCGGATCGGCGTGGAAGTCGGCAATGTGGCGGCCGACGTATTCGTCCCACGCATAGCCGAGCAGCTGCAATTCGGCGCGGTTGGCCCACAGGATGGTGCCGTCCGGGCCAACCCGGTGCAGGCCTTCGACGGCATTTTCCACGAAGTCGGCCAGCTCGGCGTTCGATGCGGCGTGCAGGCAGGCGCCGGAATCGACGATGCCCGCGAGTAGCGGTTTGTCAGTGTTCATGGACTTGGGAAGGTGGCAATCCAGCGTCAGGAATGGCGCGGCGTGCGATGGGGGAGAATGCCTAGTGTAACAGATCGTTGCCCCTCATCACGGCCGCTACTGCATATACGCAACAGTTCTCAGGCATGACGACCGGTTCAAAAACGCGCTACACTGTCCAGCTAGTTGCCGGATGTCTATTGAAGTCCGCTGATCCATGACAGTCTTACCATCACCATGCCACGAATTATTTCCGCGAACCTGAACGGCATCCGTTCCGCCCACAAGAAGGGCTTCTTCGAGTGGCTCGCCACGCAAGATGCCGACTATATCTGCGTCCAGGAGCTCAAGGCCCAGGAAGCCGACATGACCGAGGACTTCCTGCGCCCGCACGGCTACCACGGCCACTTCCACTACGCCGAGAAGAAGGGCTATTCGGGCACCGGCGTCTACAGCCGCACCGCCCCGGACAAGCACCGCATCGGTTTCGGCTGCGTCGAGTTCGATGCCGAGGGCCGCTATACGCGCTGCGACTTCGGCGACCTGACCGTGATCTCGCTGTATGCGCCGTCGGGCTCCTCGTCGCCCGAACGCCAGCTGGCCAAGTTCCGCTTCATGGAAGTCTTCCTGCCGCACCTGCAGGAGCTGCAGGCAGAGGGCCGCGAAATCGTGATCTGCGGCGACTGGAACATCGCCCACCAGGAGATCGACCTCAAGAACTGGAAGGGCAACCTGAAGAACTCGGGCTTCCTGCCCGAGGAGCGCGCCTGGATGACGCGCATCTTCGACGAACTGGGCCTGGTCGACGTGCACCGTGGCCTGGACCCGCGTCCCGAGCAATACACCTGGTGGAGCAACCGCGGCCAGGCCTATGCCAAGAACGTGGGCTGGCGCATCGACTACCACGTCGCCACGCCGGGCATCGCCAAGTGCGCCAAGACCGTGTCGGTCTACAAGGACGTCAAGTTCTCCGACCACGCGCCGCTGATCATCGATTACGAACGCTAGTCGGGCCAGTCCAGGCTGAACTGGCTGTCGAAGCTGCGCGGCTGGCCGCTCAAGGGATCGTCGAAGGCGATCGAGCGCGCCAGCAGCTGCAGCGGCGATCGAAAATCGTCGCCCTTGCACGGCAGCGCCACCGGATAGAAGGCGTCGTTCACGATCGGCGCGCCGAGCCGCGACAGGTGCAGCCGCAGCTGATGCTTGCGGCCCGTGTGCGGATGCAGGCGATAACGCGCCAGGCCTCCTCGCTGCTCGATTACCTCGATCAGCGTCTCCGAATTCGGCTCGCCCTCCACTTCTTCGCTGACGAAGAACTGCTCCGCATCCTGCATGCGGCTGCGGTAGGTAAAGGGAAACTCGCGTCCCGGCATCGTCGGCGCCAGCGCCTCGTAGGTCTTCTTCACCACCCGCTTCTGGAACATCGACTGGTAGGCCCCGCGTGAATCAGGATTGTGCGAGAAGATCACCACGCCCGCCGTCTCGCGGTCGAGCCGGTGGATCGGCACCAGGTGCGGCAGATCGTGCGCGCGCTTGAGGCGCACCAGCAGCGTCTCTTTCAGAAAGCGCCCGGTCGGGATGGTCGGCAGGAAGTGCGGCTTGTCGGCCACCAGGATGTGCGCGTCCTGGAACAGCACTTTTTCATGGAACGGAATCGGCGTCTCGGCCTGTTCCAGCTCGCGGTAATACCAGATGCGCATGCCTTGGCGCACCTGGCTGTCGGGGCCCAGGGCAGCGCCTTTGGCATCGACGATCTCGCCGCGCGCCAGGCGCGCGGCCCAGGCCTCGCGGCTCACGTCCGGAAACCGCTCGCACAGGAAGCGCAGCATGCCCCCGGCGAGGGTCTCGGTCAGCCATAGGTAGCTGGGCGAGACGCCGTCGCGGACCGGCAGCGGCACATGGGCATTGGCTTCGGCCTGCCGGCCCTTGACGACGACACGACCCATCAAACCATCATTTCAGTGCGGCGCTCTGGTAAGCCGGCAGCTTGGCGACGCTGGTGTTCTTGGCGCGCGCATACAGCGGCAGCAGCACGTTCATGTGCGCTTCCATGTCCTTGATGCGGGTCTCGCCGCCCGGGTGGGTCGAGAAGATCTCGAGCGGCGCGCTCTGGTTCAGCGCCGCCATCTTGCGCCACAGCGCGATGCCGGCGCGCGGGTCGTAGCCGGCGCGCGACGAGATGTCCAGGCCCACCAGGTCGGCCTCGCGCTCTTCGTCGCGCGAGAACTTCAGCACCAGGAACTGGCCGGCATAATTGGCGGCGGCGCCCGTCAGGTTGGGGTCGACCCCGAAGATCCCCGACAGCAGCGCGCCGCCGACGCGGGCGCCCAGCGCGGTGACATTGGTCTTGGCCAGGCGCTCGCGCCCGTGTTCACGCAGCGCGTGCGCGATCTCGTGGCCCATCACGGCCGCCACTTCGTCGTCGTTCAGGTTCAGCTGCTCGATGATGCCGGTATAGAAGCCGATGCGCCCGCCCGGCATGCAGAAGGCGTTCACCTGGTCGGACTTGAACAGGTTGACCTGCCATTCCCACTTGCTCGCGGCCGGATTCCAGCGCGTGGTCTGCGGGATGATGCGCTGGGCGATCGTGCGCAGGCGCTTGAGCTGGGGGTCGCCTTCCGGCGCCAGCACGCCCTTCTGCTTGGCCTCGCCCACCATTTCGGTGTACTGCTGGCGTGCGGCCTCGTTGACCTGTTCTTCCGGGGCCAGCACGCGCATGCGCGACAGCGGCTTGACCGCGATACCGTCCTGGACTACCTGCTTGCCATCCTGGGCAAGCCCCAGGCCGGTGGCGCTCATCAGGGTAAGGCAAAGGGCAAGGCGTTTCAGTTTTATCATCTCGTCACCGACAGGCTGTTGTTAGCAGCGCTATCCTCTCAGCAATTATTCAAAATGGGCAACACGCCCGCGCAGGATTGCCGTGGATCATGGAGCATTTATGGCCCCCGCTCAAGCCGCGAACGCACATAAGCGTCATTACAGTGCTGGCGTCGCTTTCTTGCGCAGGCGGAATACCGCGAGGCTGCCGCGCAGATTCGGCAAGAATTTAATGACCTCGCCATCGGCCAGCGCCACACACTCCAGCACTTCGAGGCCACACGACACCGCCAGTTCCTGGAAGTCGTAGATCGTGGCATACCGCACATTGGGCGTGTCATACCATTTATAGGGCAGCGAACGCGACATCGGCATGCGGCCCTTGAGCAGCGCCAGCCGGTGCGGCCAGTGGGCGAAGTTGGGGAAGGAGACGATCGCCTCGCTGCCCACCCGTACGATGTCGCGCAGCAGCGCCTCGACGTGCTGCATCATCTGCAGCGAATTCAGGCACAGCACGGTGTCGAAGGTATTGTCGCCGAAAAGGCCGAGGCCTTTTTCCATGTCGTGCTGGATCACATTGATGCCGCGCGCGGTGCTTTCCAACACCTTGTCGTCGGCGATCTCGATGCCGTAGCCGCTGCAGCGCTTGCCCGATTCCAGGTAGCGCAGCATGGCGCCGTCACCGCAGCCGACGTCCAACACGTGGGCGCCCTCGCCCACCCAGTGCGCGATGAAGGCCAGGTCGGGCCGCAAGGTATTCAGGTCGTCGAAGTTCATGCGACCTCCTGCGCGATGCGGTTGTAGTAGGCGCGCACCACGTTCATATAGCGCGCGTCTTCCAGCAGGAAGGCGTCGTGGCCGTGCGGCGCGTCGATCTCGGCATAGCTCACGCGGCGCCGGTTGCTGATCAGGGCTTCGACGATCTCGCGGCTGCGCTCGGGCGAGAAGCGCCAGTCGGTGCTGAACGAGGCGACCAGGAACTGGGCGCGGGTTCCGGCCAGCGCCTTCGTCAGGTCGCCGCCATGCTCGCGCGCCGGGTCGAAGTAATCGAGCGCCTTGGTGATCAACAAATAGGTGTTGGCGTCGAAGTATTCCGAAAACTTGTCGCCCTGGTAGCGCAGATAGGATTCGATCTCGAAGTCGATGCCGAAGTCGAAGTTGTAGTCATTGGTCTCGGCCGCGTTGCGCAGCTTGCGCCCGAATTTCTCCGCCATGTCGTCGTTCGACAGATACGTGATGTGGCCGACCATGCGCGCCACCTTGAGGCCGTTCTTCGGCACCACATCGTGTTCGTAGAAGTCGCCGCCGCGGTAGTCCGGGTCGGTCAAAATCGCCTGGCGTGCGACGTCGTTGAAGGCGATGTTCTGGGCCGACAGCTTGGGCGTCGAGGCGATCACGATGCAGTGGCGCAGGCGGTCCGGGTACATGATGGCCCACGACAGCGCCTGCATGCCGCCCAGCGAACCGCCCATCACGGCGGCGAATTGCTCGATGCCGAGGCGGTCGGCCAGGCGCGCCTGGGCCGCCACCCAGTCTTCCACCGTCACCAGGGGGAAGGCGGCGCCATACGGCTTGCCGGTGGCGGGGTTCACATGCATCGGGCCGGTCGAGCCGAAGCAGGAGCCGAGGTTGTTGATGCCGATGACGAAGAAGCGGTCGGTGTCGACCGGTTTGCCCGGTCCCACCATATTGTCCCACCAGCCCGCGCTCTTGGGCGTGGCGTAGTGGCCGGCCACGTGGTGCGAGGCGTTGAGCGCGTGGCAGATCAGCACCGCGTTCGACTTGTCGGCGTTGAGCGTGCCATAGGTTTCATACATCAGCGTGTAGTCGCCGAGCTGGGCGCCGCTCTGCAGCAGCAAGGGCTCGGCGAAATGCATCGCCTGCGGTGTGACTAGTCCAAGAGATCCCATGGAGGTATTCAAAAGTGTTGGGTGGTGCGGTGGTGTTACTTGCGACGGCCGGGGCCTGGCCGTCGCCAAACTATCAGAGGGCTTGCAGCTGCTCGACCGCGCTGGCGATCTCGCCCGGCTCCATCGCGCGCAGGATGCGCCGGGTACGGGTGGTGACCACGCCCAGGTCGGTATTCAAAATTTCTTGTTTCACCGCCAGCAGCTGCGCCGGATGCATCGAGAATTCGCGCAAGCCCATGCCCAGCAACAGGCGGGTGAGCTTGACGTCGCCCGCCATCTCGCCGCACACCGCCACGTCCAGGCCGGCCTTGTGGCCGGTGGCGATGGTCGAGGCGATCAGCTGCAATACGGCCGGGTGCAGCGGATTATACAGGTGCGCCACTTCGTAATCGACCCGGTCGATCGCCAGCAGATACTGGATGAGGTCATTGGTGCCGATCGACAGGAAATCCATGCGCCGCACGAACAGCGGCAGCGCCAGCGCCGCGGCCGGGATCTCGATCATGGCGCCGACCTCGATGCCCTCGTCGTACTTGATGTTCTCGGCGCGCAGCTGGGCCTTGGCCTGCTCGATCATGTTCAGCGTCTGGTCGATCTCGAAGGCATGCGCCAGCATCGGGATCAGAATTCTCACCTTGCCGAAGGCGGATGCGCGCAGGATGGCCCGCAACTGGGTCAGGAACAGCTGCGGCTCGGCCAGGCAGTAGCGAATCGCGCGCAGGCCCAGCGCCGGGTTGAGCGCGGTCTGGTCGGTCTGGTCGAGCGGCTTGTCGGCGCCGACGTCGAGCGTGCGGATCGTCACCGGACGGCCCTTCATCGCCAGCACCGCCTTGCGGTACTGCTCGAACTGCTCGTCTTCGCCGGGAATCCTGAGGCCCTCGGCGCCGCGGCCCATGAACAGGAATTCGGAGCGGAACAGGCCGACGCCATGGGCGCCTGCCTCGAGCGCGGCCGGGCAATCGTCGGGCAGCTCGATATTGGCCAGCAGCGTGATGGCGGTGCCGTCCTGGGTGACGGCCGGCGTCTTCTTGAGCTTGAGCAGGCGTTTTCTCGCCTTGGCCAGCGCCGCCTGGCGCTCGCGGTACTGCTCCAGCACCAGCTGGCTCGGATTGCAGATCACCACGCCGGCGTCGCCGTCGACGATCACCCAGTCATCTTGCTCGACCAGGCGCGAGGCCTGGTCCATGCCCACCACGGCCGGGATGTCGAGGCTGCGCGCGACGATCGCGGTATGCGAGTTCTGGCCGCCGACGTCGGTGACGAAGCCGATGAAGGTGCGCGGCCCGCCGTCGCGGTCGCGGAAGGCCAGCATGTCGGCCGGCGAGATGTCGTGGGCCACCACGATCATCTGCGGCGGCGGCTGGTCTTCGTCGAGCACGATCGGCGGCACGTTCAGCGCGGTGCCGGTCAGGACTTTCAATACCCGCTCGGCCACCTGCTGGATGTCGTACTTGCGTTCGCGCAGGTATTCGTCTTCGATCTCGTCGAACTGGGCCGACAGGTCGTCGATCTGGGTCACCAGCGCCCATTCGGCGTTGTAGTGGCGCGCGCGGATGATGTCGAGCGGCGCTTCCGACACCATCGGATCGGACAGGATCAGCGCGTGGACGTCGATGAAGGCGCCCAGCTCGGTGGGGGCGTCCTTGGGCAGGTCGGTCCACAGTTCCTGCAGGTTGCGGTGCACGGCGGCGATCGCGTCCTGCAGGCGGCGCACTTCGTTTTCTACCTGGTCGTCGGCGACCAGGTAGTGCTTGACGTCGAGCGCGGCCGGGGTGAGCAAATGGGCGCGGCCGATCGCGATCCCGCGCGAGACCGGTATGCCATGGAGAAGGAAGGAGGCCATGCTGACGTCTCCTGAACGAGATGCCGCTTCACGCGGCATTACTCGCCTTCGCCGAACTTGTCGTTGACCAGGGCGGACAGGGCCGCGACCGCGGCTTCCTCGTCCTTGCCGTCGGCTTCCAGGGTCACCTTGGCGCCCTTGCCGGCGGCCAGCATCATGACGCCCATGATCGACTTGGCGTTGATGCGGCGACCGTTGCGGGTCAGCCAGACGTCGCTCTGGTACTTGGCGGCCAGCTGCGTGAACTTGGCGGATGCGCGGGCATGCAGGCCCAGCTTGTTGATGATCTCGAGTTCTTGTTGAATCATATTCGCTTTATCGTTGTACTTGTCGAATCGCGCCCCCCGGCGCCTGCACCGCTACCGCTATGGCAATCCCTACCCTACCCTGATCCGGTTATCCACCCGCACCGCGCCATTCTGGGCGCCCGCCAGCGCCATCTCGACCACCACGTCGAGCGTGTCGCGCCGGTACGTGATCGCGCGCAGCAGCATCGGCAGGCTGATGCCGGCGATGACTTCCACATGGCCGGCGTCGGCCAGCGAGTTGCAGCAGTTGGACGGCGTGCCGCCCTTGACGTCGGTGATCACCAGCACACCGTCGCCTTCATCGAGGCGCGCGATCGCCTCTCGCGCGAGGCCATTGACCTCGCCGATATCCTGGTCGGCGGCCACGTCGATCGCCTCGAAGCGCTCGGTCGGACCGCGGAACACGTGCGCCACTGCCGCGATGAATGCCTGGCCCAGCGGCGCGTGGGTCAGGAGCAGGATGCCTACCATGATGTTATTTGTTTACCTTTTGTTCAACCGCGTCGATGAACATCGCGGCCACGTCGAAGCCGGTCTGGTCGCAGATTTCCTGGAAACAGGTCGGGCTGGTCACGTTGACTTCGGTGAGGAAGTCGCCGATCACGTCTAATCCTACCAGCAACAGGCCGCGCTCGGCCAGCACCGGGCCCAGGGCCTCGGCGATCTCGCGCTCGCGCGGGCTGATCGGCTGGGCCACGCCCAGGCCGCCGGCGGCCAGGTTGCCGCGCACTTCGCCGCCTTGCGGGATGCGCGCCAGCACGAAAGGCACCGGCTTGCCACCGATGACCAGCACCCGCTTGTCGCCCTTCTCGATGGCCGGAATGAACTTCTGGGCCATGATGGTGTTGCGGCCGTTGTCGGTGAGGGTCTCGATGATCGCCCCCAGGTTCAGGCCATCGCTTTTCACGCGGAAGATGCCGGCGCCGCCCATGCCGTCCAGCGGCTTGAAGATCACGTCGGTGTGCTTGGCGTGGAAGGCGCGCAGGCGCGCCGCGTCGGACGTGACCAGGGTCGGCGAGGTGTGTTCGCTGAACTGGCCGATTGCCATCTTCTCGTTGTGGTCGCGGATCGCGCGCGGGCTGTTGATCACGCACGCGCCCTGGCGCTCGGCCAGTTCCAGCAGATAGGTGCCGTAGACATATTCCATGTCGAACGGCGGATCCTTGCGCTCGAGGATGGCGTCGAATTCGCCCAGGTTCACATCGACAGCCGGGTCGGCGCGGTACCACGCGTCGGCGTCGCCGGTGAGGTGGATCTGCGCCACGCGCGCGCTGACGACGCCTTCTTCGAGCACCATATCGCGCTGCTCGAAGTGGTAGATGGCATGGCCGCGCCGCGCCGCCTCGCGCATCATGGCGAAGGTCGAATCCTTGTAGATCTTGAATCCGGACAGAGGGTCGGCGAGAAAGGCGATTTTCATGGGACGTCCATTCGAAGTAATGCCTGATTTTAGCCCGAATTGTAGAAACTCGCGGACCGGGCCCTCATCCACTCACACCCGGAAATACAACTGCAGCAATTTGTGATGTATCACGCAACGTGACTGAGGCAGCTCAATCGTGTCAATACAATCGCGCGAGAACATGAGGGCATGGATACCCAACCAAGCCAACAGGCCGAGCAGGAGCGCATCGAAGACGTCTACCGCAACTGGCATGGCGGGGCGGCGCTGGCGCGCTATGCCTGGCACCGGCCCGAGATCCTGCAGCAGGTGGCGGCGCGCGCGCGCGGCTTCGCCGACCTGCTGTCCTGCACGGTCGGCCCGGATCTGTCGAGCGTGCAGGTGCTGGACGTCGGCTGCGGCAGCGGCGGCTTCCTGCGCCAGATGATCGACTGGGGCGCCTCGCCGGCCAATCTCACCGGCACCGAACTGCAAAAAGACCGGCTCGCCCATGCGCGCCGATGTACGGCGCACGGCGTGCGCTGGCACCTGGGCACGCTCGACGCGCTGCCACAGGCGAGCTTCGACCTGGTCACGGCGCTAACGGTATTTTCCTCGGTGCTCGATCCGGCCCTGCGGCGCGACCTGGCCGCCCAGATGTGGCGCGCGCTGCGCCCGGGAGGCTGGTGCCTGGTGTTCGATTTTCGCTACGACAACCCGCGCAACCGCAATGTGCGCAAGGTCACCCGGGGCGAGCTGCAGGAATGGTGGGCTGGGAGCGGGCAGCGCTACCGCAGCCTGGTGCTGGCGCCGCCGATCCACCGCCTGCTGGCCGTTGCGCCGTATATGGTGTCCGAATTGCTGACGGCGCTGGCGCCGGTGCTGCGTTCGCACTTCATGTACGTGGTGCGCAAGGAGGCGTAGGGGTGGACGGCAGAGCCGTCCACCCTACAGACGCAATGCGGCAGTGCGCGCTTCGGTTGAACGCGCCGATTCGCTTAATAGACTTCCGGATTCGGATCCGTGCGTTCCATTTCCAGCGACGCCGCCAGCATGCCCAGCCGCGCCACCACGCCATACACATAGAAGCGGTTTGGCGCCGCCGTGCCCGGCTTGGCCTTCAGGTCCGGCACCGCATGCTGCTGGGCGAAGGCCAGCGGCACGTATTGCGAGCCCGGCGAATTCAGGTTCTGGTCAATGCCGCGCTCGGCGTGTACGCGGTAGAAGCCGCCCACCACGTAGCGGTCGATCATGTACACCACCGGTTCGGCCACGGCGTCGTCGATCGATTCGAAAGTCGGCACGCCTTCCTGGATGATCAGGTCGGTCACCGCCACGCCATCCTTGATCACCGACATGCGCGCGCGCTGGGCCGGGGTCAGGTCGCGCACTTCGCTCGCATCCTTGATCGTCATCACGCCCATGCCGTAGGTGCCGGCGTCGGGCTTCAGGATCACGAAGGGCTTGCGCTCCTTCATGCCGTATTCCTTGTATTTCTTCTTGATCTTCGAGAACAGCGCCGAGACGTTGTCGGCCAGCTCCTCGGTGCCGACGTTCTCGCGCAGGTCGACTTCGCCGCACTTGCTGTGCAGCGGATTGACCAGCCACGGATCGATGTCGATCAGCTTGCCGAACTTCTTGGCCACCTCGTCGAATGCCTTCAGGTGGTTGCTCTTGCGGCGCAGCGCCCAGCCGGCATGCAGCGGTGGCAGCAGCGACTGCTCGTGCACGTTCTCGAGGATGGCCGGGATCCCTGCCGACAGATCGTTGTTGAGCAGGATGGTGCAGGGGTCGAAATCGGCCAGGCCGACGCGGCGCCCGTTGGCCGAGCGCACCAGCGGCTCGACCACCAGCATATTGCCGTCAGGCAGGGCCAGCGGGGTCGGTTCGGTGACGTCCGGCGAGAACGACCCCAGGCGCACGTGCAGGCCGGTCTGGCGGAAGATCTGCATCAGGCGCGCCACGTTCTGCAGGTACATCGGGTTGCGCGTATGCGTCTCGGGCACCAGGATCAGGTTGCGCGCATCCGGGCAATACTTGTCGATCGCAGCCATGGCGGCCTGCACCGTCAGCGGCAGCATCTCGGTCGGCAGGTTGTTGAAGCCACCCGGGAACAGGTTGGTGTCGACCGGCGCCAGCTTGTAACCGGCATTGCGAAGGTCGACCGAGCAATAGAACGGCGGCGTGTGCTCCTGCCACTCGAGCCGGAACCAGCGCTCGATGGCGGGGGTGGCTTCGAGGATTTTCTTTTCCAGGTCGAGCAAAGGACCGGTCTGGGCGGTGGCGAGGTGCGGAACCATGTATGTGGCTTTCCCTGTTATGCGCGACTTCTTGCGCCGTTTGTTATTTGTTAAGTTGGATCTGTCATATGGGGTGCACCTGCCCTTTTTAAAGAGGTGTTGCCAAAGAAGCAAAAACGTCTTTTTTGCCACTGCCAAAAAAGACTCCCCGCGAAGGCGGGGACCCAAGGTTATTTGCACTGGCACTACGTTATAACGTAGCCGCCATGCTGGCAACTTGGGTCCCCGCCTGCGCGGGGACGACGTGCTTGCTGCTAACGTGCTAGTGCTGCTGGGCTATATCAGTAACGGTACGCCGATTCGCCGTGGCTGGTGATGTCCAGGCCTTCTCGCTCTTCGTCTTCAGGTACGCGCAGGCCGATCACGATGTCCACCAGCTTGAAGGCGATGAAGGCGACGATGCCCGACCAGGCGATGGTCACGACCACGCCGTGCGCCTGCACCAGCACCTGGCTGCCGATCGAGTAGCCGGTGGCCATGGCATTGGTGGTGTAGTCCCACACCCCCTGGCCACCCAGCGACGGCGCCGCGAACACGCCGGTCAGCAGCGCACCCAGGATGCCGCCCACGCCGTGCACGCCGAACACGTCGAGCGAGTCGTCGGCGCGCAGCATGCGTTTCAGGCCGGTCACGCCCCACAGGCAGATGATACCAGCCAGCAGGCCCATGACCAAGGCGCCCATCGGACCGACGAAACCGGCGCCCGGGGTGATCGCCACCAGGCCCGAGATGGCACCCGAAGCGGCGCCCAGCATCGACGGCTTGCGCTTGAAGATCCATTCGCCGGCCGCCCACGCCACGGTGGCGGCGGCGGTTGCCAGCAGGGTGTTGATGAAGGCCAGCGCCGCGACGTCGCCCGCTTCGAGCGCCGAACCGGCGTTGAAGCCGAACCAGCCGACCCACAGCAGCGAGGCGCCGACCATGGTCATCGGCAGCGAGTGCGGGGCCATCGATTCCTTGCCGTAGCCGACACGCTTGCCGATCACGTAGGCGCCGACCAGGCCGGCAACCGCGGAATTGATGTGCACCACGGTGCCGCCAGCGAAGTCGAGCGCGCCCTGCTGCCACAGGTAGCCGGCGCCGGCGCTGACGGTGGCCAGCGAAGCGGCGTCGGTGATCGCATCAGGACCGGCCCAGAACCAGACCATGTGCGCCATCGGCAGGTAGGCGAAGGTGAACCAGATCACCACGAAGGCCAGCACCGCCGCGAAGCGTGCGCGCTCGGCGAACGAGCCGACGATCAGCGCGCAGGTGATGGCGGCGAAGGTGCCCTGGAAGGCGACGAAGATGAACTCGGGGATCATCACCTCTTTGGTAAAGGTCGCGCCCATCGAGAAGGTGCCGGCAACCGGGTCCCAGATGCCCTGCAGGAAGGCGCGGTCGAAGCCGCCGATGAAGGCGTTACCCGAGGTAAAAGCAAGCGAGTAGCCGTACAGGCACCACAGCACGATGATCAGGGAGAACACCATCATGACCTGCATCAGCACCGACAGCATGTTCTTGGCGCGCACCATGCCGCCGTAGAACAGCGCCAGGCCCGGGATCACCATCATGATGACCAGCAGGGTGGCAACGAACATCCAGGCGGTATCCCCTTTGTTGATGGACGGCGCCGCCATGGCCGGGAGGGCCAGGCCCAGGCCCAGCATGGCGGTCAGGATTTTTGTCGTTATATGCTTCATGAACACTTTCCTTCTTACAGTGCGTCGTTGCCGGTCTCGCCGGTACGGATACGGATGACCTGGGTCAGGTCGGCCACGAAGATCTTGCCGTCACCGATCTTGCCGGTGCGGGCGGCGCCCTGGATCGCATCGATCACCTGGTCGACGATGGCATCGTCGACGGCGGCTTCGATCTTGATCTTGGGCAGGAAATCGACAACGTACTCGGCGCCACGGTACAGCTCGGTGTGACCCTTCTGGCGACCGAAACCCTTCACTTCGGTCACCGTCATGCCTTGCACGTTGATTTCCGACAGCGCTTCACGCACTTCGTCGAGCTTGAAGGGCTTGATGATGGCGGTAATCATTTTCATGGTATTGCCTCTTTTGCTATCAAAAAGTTTTTGACACGGACAGCACAGCGGCTGACTTGCCCAGGTTCTTGCCTTCCGGACTCAGGTAGGCGTCGGTATTCGCCTTATGCCAGGCCAGGGCCACGGTGGCGACCCCAAAGTCCTTCGTCACGCCGATCTTGTAGTGCGTGTAGGACGCCGGGCTGTTGTTCTTGACGCGCTGGCGGCCGACTTGCAGGTTCAGCAGGAAGCCGTTGCTGACGTCGATATCGGCGCCCAGGTCCAGGTAACCGCTGCGCTTGCTGTCGGTGGTGCCGAACAGATTGGTCGTCGAGTGCGAATACTTGATATACGCAGGACCGAAGCCGAGCTTGCCGTAAATTTCAAAAGTATTTGCGTTCGGATCCAGGCTGTTGTCCGGATACCAGTAATACAGGCCGCCGACGTCGTAGCTGACCTCGTCGGTCAACTGGCCACGCTTGCCGGCATACACATCCCATTCAAGATTGCCGTCGCCACCCAGGTCCTTCGTCCACTTGATGGTGGAGAGCCAGGTGCCTACGTAAAAGCCGGTTGGGCTGTGTACGTAGTCGACGCCGCCGGACAGGGCGGGGTCGGAATCGGTTTGCGACAGGCCGCGGTAACGGTAGTCGCTGGTGAGTGCTACGTTGTAACTCACCTGGTGTTCGGCGGGTTGTTCCTGTGCGATGGCCGGGATGCTGGTGAAAGCCAGAATCGCGAGGCTGATTGCGTTGATTTTTGCATTGCACTTCATGACAAACCCCCTTGGACAGTTACTGCGTTTGGAATCCTTTTTTCGTGCGTTATCTCCCCCTTCATTTAGCAGGATGTGTGCCAGCTCATAAAAGCGATGAAAATGGCCTTGTTTTTTTGGTAAACGTGCCCCAGATACGACTTGCTTCAATACAATCGACCGCGAACGGCGTCCGCCGTGTAGCGCGACGCACCAAATCAGGCTGTATTGCACCGCCTTGGTGCATACAACCCCGGCAGAAAGGGATAGGGACCATGAACAACAGCAACTTCTTCAGCGATTTGCAAGGCAAGATCAATCAGGCACTCGAAAGTGGCCCGGCCAAAGACATCGAGCGCAACGTCAAGGCGGCGATGACTTCGGGCTTCGCCAAGCTCGACCTGGTCACGCGCGAGGAATTCGACATCCAGGCCCAGGTGCTGGCCAAGACCCGCGCCAAGCTGGAAGCGCTCGAGCTGCGCGTGATCGAACTCGAGGCCCGCCTGGGATCCGGCGCATCGTCCGCCTCGTCGGCATCGGCCACCCCGCCAGCGGGCGCGGCGCCGTCGGCCACGGCCCCGTTCCCGGCCCAGCCCGAAGATCCGACCATCGTGCTGCCGCCGAACCTGGACAAATCGGGCGATACGCCGATCAACAAACCCTGATGACGGGTGCATTCATGGATAGGGCAACCGGCATGAATGCACCAGAATCACCGCTCGGCACCCTGCCCGCGCAGGAAGTGTCGGTGGACGTGCTGCGCGAAAAATACGCGCGCGGCGACGAGCGCACGATCGAGGACGTACAGCGGCGCATCGCACGCGCCCTGGCCGCCCTCGAGCCGCTACCGCAGCGCGCCGAGTGGGAGCGCCGCTTTCTGTGGGCCCAGCAACAGGGCTTCGTTCCCGCCGGCCGGATTGCATCCGCCGCCGGCCTTGGCCTTTCGGCCACCCTCATCAACTGTTTCGTCCAGCCGGTCGGCGATTCGATCTCCGGCACCAGCGACGGCCTGCCCGGCATCTATACCGCGCTCAGCGAAGCCGCCGAGACCATGCGCCGCGGCGGCGGGGTCGGCTACGATTTTTCGGCGATCCGCCCGCTGGGCAGCAAGGTCGCCGGCACCGCCTCGCGCGCTTCCGGTCCGGTGTCGTATATGGAAGTGTTCGACGCCTCCTGCCGCACGGTGGAGTCAAGCGGCGCCCGGCGCGGCGCCCAGATGGGCGTGCTGCGCATCGACCATCCCGACATCGAACGCTTCATCGCGGCCAAGGACACGGGCCGCCTCACCAATTTCAATATCTCGGTTGGCGTGACCGATGCCTTCATGCGCGCCGTCGAGGCGGATGAGGCATGCGCGCTGGTGCACGCGGCCGAGCCGGGCGACGAGGACCAGGCCGCCGGCGGCCACCGCCGGGACGACGGCCTGTGGGTCTACCGCAGCCTGCGCGCGCGCGACCTGTGGGAACGCATCATGGTCTCGACCTACGACCACGCCGAGCCGGGCGTGCTGTTCATCGACCGCATGAATGCCGAGAACAATCTCTGGTACGCCGAAGAGCTGCGTGCCACCAATCCCTGTGGCGAGCAACCGCTGCCGCCATATGGCTGCTGCGATCTCGGCTCGCTCAACCTCACCGCCTTCGTCGACGTGCCATTCACCCCGGAGGCGCGGCTGGACCTCGAGCGCCTGCGCGCGGTGGCCAGCGTCGCGGTGCGCATGCTCGACCTGGTGCTGGACGCCACCCAATGGCCGCTGCCGCAGCAGGCCGCAGAGGCGCGCGCCAAGCGCCGCATCGGGCTGGGCTTCCTGGGCCTGGGCAGCGCACTGGCGATGCTGGGGCTGCGCTACGACACCGACGAAGGCCGGACCATGGCGGCGCGCATCGCGGCCGAGCTGCGCGAAGCGGCCTACGCCGCCTCGATCGAACTGGCGCGCGACAAAGGCGCGTTCCCGCTGTTCGACGCCGACAAATACCTGCGCGGGCAGTTCGTCGAACGCCTGCCGCAGGAACTGCGCGACGGTATCCGCACCCACGGCATCCGCAACTCGCACCTGCTGTCGATCGCGCCGACCGGCACCATCTCGCTGGCCTTCGCCGACAATGCCTCGAACGGCATCGAGCCGCCCTATTCCTGGACCTACCAGCGCAGGAAACGCACGGCTGACGGCGGCACGCGCAGCTACGAGGTGTGCGACCACGCCTGGCGCCGGTACCGCCAGCTGCATGGCGATGCCCCCTTGCCCTCAAGCTTCGTCACCGCGCTCGAGATGCGCGCGCTGGACCACCTGCGCATGGTGGAGGCGGTCCAGCCCTTCATCGACACCGCGATCTCGAAAACCGTCAACGTGCCCGAGGATTATCCCTACGACGATTTCCACGACCTGTACCTGGAAGCCTGGCGCGCCGGCCTGAAGGGACTGGCGACCTATCGGCCGAACGCGGTGCTGGGGAGTGTGTTGTCAGCTGCGCCAGTGGCAGACTCCGCGCCGGCTGCAACGCAGCCCCCATCGGAAGACGACCCGCTGCGCAAGCGCTTCGAGCACCGTCCGCTGGGCGAGCTGGAATCGGTGACCTCGAAGGTCGAGTACTCGACCCACGAAGGCCGCAAGACCGTCTACCTGACGGTGAGCTTCCTGCGCGCCGAGGGCATGTGGGATGGCCGCCGGGTCACGATCGAGCGCCCCTTCGAGTTCTTCATGCCGGCCAACCAGCGCACCGGCGGCCACCAGTGGATCACGGCCTCGATGCGGCTGCTGTCGATGGTGGCGCGGGCCGGCGGCCCGATCGCGCGGGCACTGGCCGACATGCGCGAAGTGGTGTGGGAAAAAGGCCCGGTGCGCTGCGGCCACATCGTGCGCGACGATGGCGTGCAGGTGCCGGTGTACCACGACTCGGAAGTGGCGGCGATCGCCTTCATGCTGCAGCGGATCCTGACCCGGCGCGGCTTCCTCGACGAGCAGGGCAACCAGGTGCCGGTGGACGCGCTCGCGCGCGGCTTCGAACGGCGCATGCACGACGCCGCGCCAGGGCCGCAATTGCAGGCCGAGACGCCGGCCGAGCCGCTGCCCGTCCTGAACGGCGCCAAATGCCCGGAATGCGGCGCGCTGGCGCTGCGCAAGGTCGATGGCTGTTCGCGCTGCGAGTCGTGCCACTACGTCGGCGAGTGCGGCTGACCGGTCCTTTGAAAAGAAGCGTTCGCGGGGCCGGCTCAGGCATACTGCCGGGGTCGCAACCACCCCCGGCTCAACGATGAGTTACTACGCCCTCAAGCACATCCACATGACCTTTGCCGTGTTGAGCGGCGCCCTGTTCCTCGTCCGCGGCCTGTGGATGCTTGCCGAATCGAAGCGCCTGGAGCAGCGCTGGGTCAGGATCGCGCCGCACGTGATCGACACGCTGCTGCTGGGCAGCGCCATCGGGCTTGCCGTGTGGAGCAGCCAGTACCCGGGCCAGGCGCCGTGGCTGACGGCCAAGCTGGTAGCCCTGGTCGCCTACATCGGCCTGGGCACGGTGGCGCTCAAGCGCGGCCGCACGCGCCAGGTGCGCGCGCTGGCCTTCGTCGGCGCACTGGCCTGCTTCGCCTACATCCTGGCGGTGGCGGTCACCAAGAATCCGCTGATCGCGGCCTGACACGCCGCCCCCGGCCCGGCATCAGCGGCGCTTCAACTGCGACAGGTGCGCCGTCACCTGCTTGCGCTCACGCCCCGCGAGCGGTGGGACGCCCGCCAGCGCCGCCTGGTAGGCCGCGATCGCACGCGGCCGGTCGTGGCGCGCTTCATGGACTTCGCCCAGCGTCTTGTAGACATAGGGCCTGGGGGCGATCGCCGCCGCCCTCTCCAGCTGCAGCGCGGCTTCGGCCAGGCGTCCCTGGGCGCGCGCCACCTGCGCCAGTCCATAGGGTCCATGCTCGCTGGACGGCAGCCGGCGGCTCAGTTCCTCGAACAGCCGGCCGCTCTGAGCATAGCGGCCGGCGTCGAGGTGGGCGCTGGCCAGGGTCAGCAGCAACTCGCGCTGGCTGCCCTGCACCAGTTCATACTGCGTCAGGTCGGCCGCCAGGATGTTCTGCTCGGCCTCGTCGAGTTTTCCCTCGGCGAAAGCACACAGGGCGCGCATCAGGCGGGTCAGGTCGGGGTCGAGGCGCCGCGCTTCGGTCGCCAGTTCGCGCGCGCGCACCTCGCTGCCGCCCAGGAAGAACGGCGCGTCCAGATAAAAGCCCATCAGCGTCACGCGGGCGCGGTAATTCATCGGATCGAAGCGGATCGCGCGCTCCAGGGTGTCGCGCGTGGCATGCGCATTGCGCACGAACGCGAACAGGCCGCCGGCGCGCGACTGCGCCAGCATGACGTTCCCCAGCGCCTCGGCGCAGACACTGCTGTCCGGATTGGCCTGGACGCAGCGTTCGGCCGTGGCGCGCGCCTGCGGCAGGTCGTCCGGTTCGTCCCGGGCGATGCGCACGTCGACCGACGCGGCCAGTGCCGTCGGGTCGGTGGCATTGCGCGCAAGCCTGGCCTCGATCGCACTGCTCGCCTCTCCAAAGCGCGCCTGGTGCACCAGCTGTGCAATCGGGTCGATCTGGACAGCATGTGCAGCGCCATTCCATACGCTCAATAGCAACACCGGCACCCACCATGCCAAGCTCTTAGCCAGCATTGCATTCCCTCTCGTCGGGACCCGGCCTTTTCCGTGGCGGCCAGTCCCGCTTCCGCGGTCAGATATTGTTGTTATTTAATATAGAGCAAATCCTCACACGGAAGCCATGTACGAGTCAATGCAGAGGGAATACCTACGACGGGAATGCGCTGTCGGATGCGCAAACTCAGCGCGATGGACGCGCGCCGCGATACTTCGCCAGCTCGGCCTTGAGCCAGGCGGCGCTGGCGACCGGCGCATTGCCGCCGCAGCGGACCTGGTAAGGTTTGCCGCTGAGGCTGCTTTCGGTGGCGGCGCGCGCGACGAAATCCTCGCTCGATGCGACCAGGTCGCGCTTGAGCAGGTAGTCGTACTTGCGCTGGAGGTGTTTTGCCGCTTGCGCGGCGTCGTGCCAGCTGCCGTTACGCTGGAAGCTGCAGCCGGATGCGGTCAGGTAGCCGATCAGGTGGGCGATTTCCTGGCGCGCGGCGGGAGCCGGCGCAGCCAGGGACAGCAGCGGCAGGATGGCGAGCACGGAGGCAGCGACAGCAAGTTTCATCATGAGCGGCAAAGGACGAAGAAGCGCCAGTATGCCGCGTTTGGCGCCTGCGTGTCGCCCCACCCCGCCATGCCCGCCGCGGATCACTCGATAGCGACCTCCTTGCGGTTGTCGCGCGACACGCGGTCGATCATCTTGTTGTAGGGATCGACGCCCACCTCGAACGGCTGCTCCTTCACCGTGACCGTCACCACCGGATTGTCGCCGGACAGCACCCGCTTTTCGAGGAGCAGCACTTTTTCGTCGGCTTCCTTGGCCCCCGCGGCGCGGGCGAACACGCCGATCTCCACCGGCTCGTCGTAGGCGCGCGCGGTTTCCTTGCCCTTGCCGTCGGCTTCCATCTTGGCCAGGTGCAGCTTCATCGTCACGTCCCACTGGCCGTCCGGGCGCTTCTTCGCTGACGCTTCCATCACCCGGTTATCGTAGAACACGATTTTCTCGAACATGTCCGAGATCAGGGCGTGCTTGTCGGCCGGCGCCTCCGCGCGGATATAGTCGAGCAGTTCCGTCGAGGTGGTGAACGGCGACTCCTGGTAGCCCTTGTCTTCGAGGAAGCGCTTGAGCGCGCGGTTCAGCGCCTGCTCACCGATCTCGTCGCGCAGGCGATAGAAGATCAGGCTGCCCTTGCGGTAGTGGATGTAATCCTGGTTTTCCACGCGATTCAAAGGCAGCTCTTCGATCATCTCGCCGCCGCGCGAGCGCAGGTAGCGATCGAGCTCGTAGCGCAGGAAGCGGCGCATCTGGTGGCGTCCGTACTCCTTCTCCATCACCATCAGCGCCGAGTACTGCGACAGCGATTCGATCAGCATGCTCGCGCCCTGCACGTTGGCGGCGGTGACCTGGTGGCCCCACCACTGGTGCGCCATCTCGTGGGCCGTCACGTAGAACACGTAGTCGATGTCTTCCTTGTCGCGCAGGTCGGCGATGAAGCCGATCGACTCCGAGAACGGGATGGTATTGGCGAACGACTGGGCGAAGGCCTGGTAGTTGGGGAACTCCAGGATGCGCACCTGCTTGTGCTGGTAAGGCGTGAACTCGGTGGTGAAGTAGTCCAGCGACTTGCGGGTGGCCTCGATCATCCGGTCCACGTTGTAGCCGTGCTTGGCGTCGTAATAGATCTCGATCGGGATGCCGTTCCAGTCGCCCTTCCTGACTTGCCAGCGGGCCGACAGGTAGGCGAAGAACGGCATCATCTTCTGATCCATCTTGTAGTGGTAGTAGTTGCGGCCATTCTCCTTCCACGACCGTTGCAGGTAGCCCGGCGCCAGCGCGATCTGGTCGCCGCTGGTCGACACCGTGGTCTCGAAGCCGATCCAGTCCGCACCGCCACCGAACATCGAATCGGCGCGCGCCGCCTCGTCCTCGAGCTTGGCCATGCGCTCAGGCTCGCCCAGCCCGCGCTTGCGGCGCTCGTTACGGTCCTTCAGCTCGTAGTCGGCCTGGTAGCCGAGCAGCGGGAAGAACTCGTGGTTGTTGAAGAAGGTGCCGTTCAGGTTGAAGGTGTCGGCCTTGCCCGAATTCGAGAAGCCCTGGCGATGCGCATCGATCGTGAAGTCGAGCGGCAGGCGCGCGCCCGGCGCCAGGGGCTCGGCCAGTTTCAGGATCCGGAAACCGGTGTCCGCATCGTCCAGCACCACCTGGTGCGGCGGCAGCTTGCCCAGGGTGGTGACGACGTGGGTATTGAACTGCAGGCGCAGGGTGTCGAGCGGCTGGTCGGTCTTGTTCTCCAGGACGTAGCTGCCCTTGACCGTCACGCGGCGTTGCTCCGGATAGATATCGACCGCGGCGCGCACGTCCACGACCTTCGGATGCGGCAGGTCCTTGTACTGGCGGTAGTTCTTCTCGTACCGGGCCTGCCTGTCCATGCTGACGTTCTTGGCTTCATAGCGGCCCAGGGTCACGGTGTTATGGAAGATCCAGCCACCGACGAGGGCGAAGGCGATCGTGCACAGCGCCAGCGCCACGCCCGCGCCGCCTTTCAGGCGGCGGCCCGCTTCGCGCACCCGCGCACGCCACTCGACCGACAGGCCGCGCACCCAGAAGGCCTGTGCCACGATCAGCGCCGCCACGCAGAACAGGGTCCAGTACAGTGCGAACCAGGCCCAGCCCGTGACGAAGTGGCCGAAGCCGTTCATGTCCGAATACGGCGTCTCTGGCAGCAGCGCGACGTTGTACAGGTTGTGATCGAAGTGCATCACCGAGAGGACGATCTGCGCGATCAGGAGGACGATCACCAGCAGGTAGCCAAGAAATTTGTTGTTGGTAACGACCTGCAGCACGATGGCGATCAGCGCCATCAGCACGAACGGCAGGCCGGCCATGAACACGCCCTTGATGTACACCCCCAATTCGACCGGCGCCCCGCCCCGGAACAGCTGGATGGCGATCGCGGTCAGGATCCCGGCGAACAGGAAGACCAGCACCACGCCCACCAGCGCCAGGCTCTTGGCGACCAGCGGCGCCCAGTTCGGCATCGGCATGGCGTCGCTCACGTCGGCGATCCTGGCCTGGCGTTCCTTGAAGATCAACTCGCCCGCATAGAAGGTGACGATGATAATCAGGAGGAAGTTGAACGAGCCTTTCAGCAGGTCGATCATCAGGTGCGTGCGCGGGTAGACGTCGGTGCCGAACATCTCGTCCAGCACGCTCGCACTGCCGACCATGTTCAGCACGCCGAACAGCAGCATGACGAGGAAGGGCACGCTCTTGAACACCGCAACGGCGTCGAAGGCGAAGGTCTGCCAGCACTGGGCCCAGCGCGTGGCGCCGGTGAAGCGTGGCTCCACGCGTGGCAGCGCCACCTGGACCGGCACGAAGGCCGGCGCGGCCTGCGCCTTGGCCTTGCCGAACAGGCGCTTGCCGGTGCCGGCGCGCTGCGGCTTGAACAGGGCCAGGGTCAGGCCGACCAGCACCAGGGCGATGGCGCTCCACAGCAGGCGGTTGGCCAGCATGTAGCCCTTGAAGTCAGGCAGGCCGGCATTCGCTTCGGCGGTCGAGAAGTAGCGTGTGGCGCGGGCGAGCGCACGCAGGCCGAAGGGATCGGCCAGCACGGCGATCCATTCATTGTCGATGTTCGCCGTGAAGCTGCCGGCGACGATCCAGAGCACGAAGAAGCCCATCACGCCGACGTACACCATCATGATCGAGCGGGTGGTGGCGGCCAGCAGCATCAGCAAGGCGCCGATGAAGAACAGGTTGGGCACGACCAGCACACCCAACGCCCACAGGTAGGCCGCGCCGGGGAAAGGGCCCACGCGCTGGGCATCGACCCAGGGCATCACGGGACCGAGCATCGTGCCGATCACGATCATGGCGAAGATGAGCAGGCAGGCCACCAGGCCGGCGGCGAAGCGGCCGATCAGGTAGTCGTGCTTTTTCATCGGCGTGGCGAACAGCATGTCGGAAATGCCGACTTCGCCGTCGCGCAGCACGCCGCCGGCAATGAAGATGGTGACGACGAACATCGACATCAGGCTGAAGATGCCGAGCATCTGCGCGACCACGGTCGGCGCATTGCGGTTGACGTTGCCGATGCTGCCGCCGACCTGGATCGCATCGCTGGTGGTGGCCCCGAAGGCCAGCGCGCCGAAGACCAGCGCGCACACCCACAGCAAGGGCTGGCGCAGCTGGAAGTCCAGCTCGAACTTGAAGAATTCTCTCAGCATGCCGCCCTCCTCACGCCGTCACCGGCGCAGCCTGGGCCGCCGCCTGGCCGGCCGCGCGGCCGGCATTGCGGATCTGCAGGAAGTAGACGTCTTCCAGGTCCGGCTCGACGCTGACGAAACCATCGTCCGGCTGCGACTCGGCGTACACGTTGATCTGCGGCCGGCCCGCCACCAGGCGGGTGGACAGCACATTGAAGCGCTCCTGGTATTCGGGCAGGGCTTCCTGGCTGACGGTGCGGCGCCACACGCGGCTTTTCAGGGTGTCGATCGCGGCCTGCGGCTCGCCCTGCAGCAGCACCGTGCCCTTGGCGATCATCGCCATGCGCGGGCACAGGTCGGTCACGTCCTCGACGATGTGGGTCGACAGGATGACCACCACCTGCTCGCCGATCTTGGCCAGCAGGTTCAAAAAGCGGTTGCGCTCGTCGGGATCGAGGCCGGCGGTCGGCTCGTCGACGATCACCAGGCGCGGCGCGCCGAGCAGCGCCTGGGCGATGCCGAAGCGCTGGCGCATGCCGCCCGAATAAGTGCCCAGGCCGCGCTTGCGCGCTTCCCACAGATTGGTCTGGTGCAGCAGGGATTCGACGATCTCCTTGCGCTCGCCCTTGGCGGTCAGGCCTTTCAAGACGGCGAAGTGATTCAGCAGCTTTTCGGCGCTGACCTTCGGGTAGACCCCGAAGTCCTGCGGCAGGTAGCCGAGCTGGCGGCGCAGGCTCTCTTTATCGTTAAGGACGTCGAGGCCGTGGAAGTGGATGCTGCCGCTGTCGGGGTCCTGCAGGGTGGCAATGGTGCGCATCAGCGAAGACTTGCCGGCGCCGTTCGGACCGAGCAGGCCGAACATGCCGTTCGGGATCTCGAGGCTGACATCGTTGATGGCCTTTACGCCATTGGCATACGTCTTGTTGAGCTGCTTGATCGATAGCATCGGCTGTAACTCCTGGTCTGTGAATGGTGGCAGATATTTCCTTGCAGATAATGTAGCGTTAGTAGATTCCACTGTCAGGTTTTTGTGACAGGCGGTAGAAAATCCGGAATGGACGACGAATTCGGGGGCATGTGCGTACGCCATGCAGTTCGAATACGCAGGCCTGTCCGCACGCAACAGATGGCGCCGCGCGCGCCGTACGATAGGGCCTTCCCAGCGTTCATGCGGAAGGAACACTATGAGTCTGGCCGTCCTGAGAAGCCGCGCCCTGGCCGGCATGGAAGCGCCCGCCGTCAATGTCGAAGTCCATCTGGCCAACGGTCTCCCTGGCATCGCGATCGTGGGCCTTCCCGATACCGAAGTGCGCGAAGCGAAAGACCGCGTGCGCGCGGCGCTGCAGAATTCCGGCTTCGACCTCCCGGCGCGCCGCATCACGATCAACCTGGCGCCGGCCGACCTGCCGAAAGAATCCGGCCGCTTCGACCTGCCGATCGCGCTTGGCATCCTGGCCGCCTCGCGCCAGATCCGCGACGATGCGCTGCACCGCTACGAGTTCGCGGGCGAGCTGTCGCTGTCGGGAGAATTGCGGCCGGTGCGCGGCGCGCTGGCGATGGCGTTCGCGATGGCCCGCGACGGTGATGATGAAACGCGCGCCTTCATCCTGCCGCTGGCCAATGCCGACGAAGCGGCGCTGGTCGAGGCGGCCGCGATCCTTCCGGCGCGTACCCTGCTCGAGGTCTGCGCCCACTTCGCCAACGCGCCCGACGCGCCGAAGCTGGCGCGCCACCATGGCCCCGGCATGGCGCATGCTCCGCGTTATCCCGACTTCGCCGAGGTCAAGGGCCAGCAGCATGCCAAGCGCGCGCTCGAGGTGGCGGCGGCCGGGGCGCACTCCGTCCTGCTGGTCGGCCCGCCGGGCGCCGGCAAGAGCATGCTGGCGGCGCGCCTGCCCGGCCTGCTGCCGCCGATGAGCGAGGGAGAGGCGCTCGAATCGGCCGCCGTGCAATCGCTGGCCGGCGGCTTTTCGCCCGAACGCTGGCGCCAGCGACCGTTTCGCAGTCCGCATCACACGACGTCGGGCGTGGCCCTGGTCGGCGGCGGCAACCTGCCGCGACCAGGTGAAGTATCGCTGGCCCACCACGGGGTGCTGTTCCTCGACGAGCTGCCCGAGTTCGAGCGCCGCGTGCTGGAAGTGCTGCGCGAGCCGCTGGAATCGGGATCGATCACGATCTCGCGCGCAGCCCACCAGGCCGACTTCCCGGCGCGCTTCCAGCTGATCGCGGCGATGAATCCCTGCCCGTGCGGCTGGCTGGGCCACGCCAGCGGCAAGTGCCGCTGCACGCCGGACGCCGTGCTGCGCTACCAGGGACGCATATCGGGGCCGCTGCTCGACCGCATCGACATCCAGTTGCCGGTGGCGGCCATGGCGCCCGACGGCATGGGCGCGCAGGCCGATGGGGAGCCGAGCGCGGCGATCGCGCAGCGGGTGGCAAAGGCCCATGCACGCCAGCTCGCGCGCCAGGGACGGCCCAACAGCCAGCTGGGGCCGGGCGAGATCGACCGCCATTGCGCGCCCGATGAACCCGGGCGCCGGCTGCTGCATGACGCGGCCCGGCACCTTCACTGGTCGGCGCGGGCCTATCACCGCGTGCTCAAGGTGGCGCGCACGATCGCGGACCTGGCGGATGTGGACGACGTGCGGTCGAAGCACGTGGCCGAAGCGATCGGGTATCGGCGCGCGCTGCGCGACGATTGAGCCGCCCCGCGTTCGGATATTCAGGCCAATGCCGCCTGCTCGCGCGCCGCGCGCTTGATCGCCTGCGGCGGCTGGCCGAAGGCGCGCAGGAAGGCGCGCCGCATGCGCTCGGGGTCGGCGAAGCCGGTCTCGCGCGCGACCACGTCGATCGAGTGGTTGCTGGTTTCGATCATGGCGCGCGCCGCCTCGACCCGCAGCACCTCGATCGCGCGCGCCGGCGATTGCCCGGTCTCGAGGCGGAAGCTGCGGCTGAACTGGCGCGTGCTCAGGTTGGCCGCCTCGGCCAGCTCGTCGACCGACAGCGGCCGCCGCAGGTGGCTCTTGGCGTAGGTGAGCGCCTGCTGGATGCGGTCCGATTTCGGCTCCAGCTCGAGCAGGGCCGAGAACTGCGACTGGCCGCCACTGCGGCGGTGGTACACCACCATCTGGCGCGCGATGTGCTTCGACGCGTCCTTGCCAAGATCTTCTTCCACCATCGCCAGGCACAGGTCGATGCAGGCGGTCATGCCGGCCGAGGTCCACACGCGGCCGTCGTTGATGTAGATGCGGTCTTCCTCGATGCGCGACTTCGGATAGGCGCGCTGCAGGTCGCGCGCCAGGGCCCAGTGGGTGGTCGCGCGGCGGCCGTCGATCAGGCCGGCCTCGGCCAGGATGAAGGCGCCAGTGCAGATGCTGGCGGTGCGGCGCGAGGCATCGCTGGCTTCGCGCAGAAAGCCCAGGAAGGGCGCGCTCGACTTGAAGCCGACCGGGGTCATGATGCCGGCCACGATCAGGGTGTCGTAGTCGCGCCGGTCGAAGGCTTCGGTGAACACGCCGACGCCGGACGAGCTGGCGAGCACGCCGCCGTGCTCCGACAGCATGGTCATGTCATAGAAAGGCCCGCCGTCGAGACCGTTGGCGATCTCGAATACGGTGGTGGCCATGAGGTCGAGCGCCTGGAAGCCGGGCGGGAACAGGAATCCGATTCTGCGTTTCATGATGGTCCTGGAATGCGCAACAAGGAAAATAATACGCCAAGAAGCGCCGGGCGGGCCGAAGTCCTCCATCTTTCGAAAGAGACCGGCCCGCCCGGCGCGACCATCCCGTTGCGGCTGGGCTCAGGCGGTGCTCATGCGCCCTGCAGCTGTTCGGGCCCGATCGGCAGCGTGCGCACGCGCTTGCCGGTGGCCGCGAACACGGCATTGGCGAGCGACGGGAACAGCGCGGCGGTACCCGGCTCGCCGATGCCACCCGGCGCTTCGCGGCTGGCCACGATATGGGTCTCGATCACGGGCGCCTCGTTGATGCGCATGAGCCGCACGTCGTGGAAGTTCGACTGCTGGATGCGGCCTCCCGCCACGGTCGCCTTGCCCCACAGCGCGGCCGAGATGCCGAAGTTGATGCCGCTCTCGAGCTGGGCGCGGATGGTGTCCGGATTGATCGCGACACCGGTATCGACCGCCGCGACCACGCGCCTGACCGCCACCTCGCCTTCCTTGCTCACCGCGACGTCGGTCACCAGCGCCAGATAGGTGCCGAACACGTGCTGCAGCGAGACGCCGCGGCCCTGGCCTGATCCCTCCTGCAGGGGCTTGCCCCAGCCGGCCTTGTCGGCGGCCAGGCGCAGCACCGCCAGCGCACGCGGATTGTCCTTCAGGAGCGCGCTGCGATAGGCGACCGGATCCTTGCCGGCGGCCGCCGCCAGCTCGTCGATGAAGCTCTCGACCACGAACAGGTTGTGCGCCGGGCCGACGCCGCGCCAGAAGCCGGTCGGCACCGGAGGCTCGTGGTTCACGTACTCGACCAGCATGCTGGGGAAGGCATACGGCGGATGCATGGCGCCCTCGACCACCTCTTCGTCGAAGCCGTTGACGTAGCCGGCCGGGAAGAAGCGCTTGACCGTCGACGGGCCGGTGATGCGGTGGCTCCAGGCCAGCGGCATGCCCTCGCCGTCGACGCGCGCCTCGAGCCGGTCGTAAAAGCCGCCGCGGTAGATGTCGTGCTGGGTATCTTCCTCGCGGCTCCAGGTGACCTTCACCGGGCCTTTCACGTGGCGAGCGATCTGCACCGCACGCGTGACCATGTCGACCTCCAGGCGGCGGCCGAAGCCCCCGCCCAGGTAGTGGTTGTGCACCGTCACCTTGTCGGGATCGATACCCGCCGCCTTGGCCGCCGCCGCGCGGCTCAGGGTCATCACCTGGGTGCCGAGCCACAGCTCGCAGCTGCCGTCCTTCACGTGCACGGTGCAGTTGAGCGGCTCCATGGCGGCGTGGATCAGGTAGGGCTGCTCATACATGGCCGCGATGCGCTTGCCGCCGGCCTTGGCCGGCTCGCCCTCCTGCCGCACCTTCGCCGCCGGGCCTTCGGACGCCCTGGCCAGCGCGGTCGACAAGGCCGCGCTGTCAACCTTGGCGTTGGGGCCGTCGTCCCAGACGATCTCGAGCGCCGCCAGTCCCTTGCGCGCGGCGCCGGTGTGGTCGGCGATCACGGCCACGCAGTCGTCGAGCTTGACCACCTGGCGCACGCCTTTCACCGCCAGCGCGCGGCGCTCGTCGACCCTTTTGAGGCTGCCGCCAAAGGCGGGCGACTGCGCCAGCGCCGCGAATTTCATGTTCGGCACCATCGCGTCGATACCGTATTTGGCGCTGCCATTGACCTTCAGGGGGGTGTCGAGACGCTTGCCCGGCTTGCCGATCAGGACGAAGTCGGCCGCTTCCTTCAGCTTGACGTCGGCCGGCGCCGGGACCGGCAATGCGGCCGCCTGCGCCGCCAGCGCGCCATACTTCAGGCGCCGGCCACTGGGGCGATGCACGACCTCGCCATTGCGGGCCTGGCACTCGGACGGGCTGGCCTTCCACTGGCTGGCCGCGGCCTGCACCAGCATCACGCGCGCGGCGGCGCCGGCCTGGCGCATCGGCAGCCAGGCGGCGCGCATGGACGTCGAGCCGCCCGTGATCTGCAAGCCGAGCAGGGGGTTGCCATACAGCTTGTCGTCGGCGCCGGCGTGCCTGACCCGTACCTGGTCCAGCCCCACCTCGAGCTCTTCGGCCACCAGCATCGGGATCGAGGTATAGGTGCCCTGGCCCATCTCGATATAGGGCATGGTGATGGTGACCAGGCCATCGGCGCCGATCAGCACGAAGGCGTTCGGCTCGAATGTGCGGGCGGCCGCGGCCATCGCCGGACGGCTGACGCCATCGAGGACGACGCCCAGTAGCAGGCCGCCACCGGCGGCGGCGCCGGCCACCAGGAACGCGCGGCGCGGCAGGTTGGGCAGATCGTTACGCATGGCGTCCTCCCGCGAGGCTAAGCGCGGCGGCCTTGATGCCGGCGCGGATGCGCGGATAGGTGCCGCAGCGGCAGATATTGCCGCTCATGGCGGCGTCGATGTCCTCGTCGGTGGGCTTGCCGTTGGACTTGAGCAGGGCCGCGGCCGACATCAGCTGGCCCGATTGACAGTAGCCGCACTGGACCACCTCCTGGTCGAGCCAGGCCTTCTGCAGCGCGGCGCCGATACGCGAGGCGCCGAGCGTCTCGATGGTCGCGACGTCGGCCTTGCCCACCGCCTCGACGCTGGTGAGGCAGGAGCGGGTCGGCACGCCATCCACGTGCACGGTGCAGGCGCCGCACAAGCCCATGCCGCAACCGAACTTCGTTCCCGTCATGCCCAGCACGTCGCGCAGCACCCACAGCACCGGCGTGTCGCCGTCGACGTCCACCTCATGGTTCTTTCCGTTGACGTTCATGCCATCCCCCTGGACTTGGTTTGTTTGGGCGAATGGTCGCAGAAGTTGCCCGCCTGGAGCGGACGTAAACCCCACGATTCAGGACATCTGGCCATGCCGCCATGCCCAAAGAATACCGTTGCCGCCCTTCCCCAAAAAACGGCAAAGGAGGTAGGCGCTGCTGCTACTATCGTGTCATGCGACCAACCAATCCGCTCCGAATGCGCTTGCGCATCCTCGTCCCGGCCCTGCTGGCGGCAAGCCTGCTGGCAGCCTGCAATCCCACCTATAACTGGCGCGAACACACGAGCCAGGAGGGCCACTACAAGATCCTGTTCCCGGCCAAGCCGGCCACCTTCACGCGCGCGGTGGATCTCGATGGCCTGCGGGTGCAGATGACGATGACGGCGGCCGAAGTGGACGGCGCCACCTTCGCCGTCGGCGCCGCCACGGCGCCCGATGCCGCGCGCGCCCGCGCCGCGCTGCCGGCGATGCGCCAGGCCCTGCTGCGCAATATCGGCGCCGGCGACGATGGGGCGCCGGCGGCCCAGGACGGCCTGCGCGTGGAGGCGACGGGCGCCGCCAACGGCAAGCCGATGCACCTGCATGGCCGCTTCGAGGCGCGCGGCGAGCGCTTCTACCAGGTCATCGTGCTGGGACCGGCGAACGCGGCGCCCCCCGAGCAGGTCGACCAGTTCCTGTCTTCGTTCGCACCCCAGTGAGACCGTCATGATCGAGCATCCACCCGCCCTGCGCCTGGCCGGCCTGCGCAAGGATTTCGGCCGCCCCGCCGTCGATGGCCTCGACCTGCTCGTGCGGCGCGGCGAGTTCTATGCCCTGCTCGGCCCCAACGGCGCCGGCAAGACCACCACGCTGCGGCTGGTCAGCGGCCTGCTGGCGCCGGACGCCGGCAGCATCGAGGTGCTGGGAATCGACCTGGCCGGCGCACCGGCCGCGGCCAAGGCCAAGGCCAGGATGGCCTACCTGCCGGACGAGCCAATGTTGTACGGGAAGCTCAAGCCCTTCGAGTACCTGGAGTTCGTGGCCGGCCTGTGGGGCGTGCACGCACAAGAAGCCGAGCCGCGCGCGCGTGAGCTGCTCGACTGGCTCGACCTGAGCCGGCATGCGCACGAGCTGACCGAAGGATTCTCGCGCGGGATGAAGCAGAAGCTGGCCCTGGCCGGGGCCCTGATCCACGAACCGGAACTGTTGATCCTGGATGAACCGCTCACCGGCCTGGATGCGGTCGCGGCGCGCCAGGTGAAAGACCTGCTGCTGGCCCACGTCGCCAAGGGCGGCACGGTGATCCTGACCACGCACATCCTCGAAGTGGCGGAGCGCCTGGCGCAGCGCATCGGGATCATCCGCCAGGGCCGCCTGATCGCCGAAGGCACGCTGGACGAGCTGCGCGCCCGCACCCGGGGCGGCAGCCTGGAAGACGTATTCTTGCAGCTCACGGCCGCGCCATGAGGGTGGCGCCAGGCAGCGTCGGCTGGCTGCTGCGGCACGAGCTGCGGCTGGCCTGGTTCAATGCCTCGGGCGGCAAGGAAGGCGCCGGCAAGCGGCGGCCGGGCAATGCGGCGATCGGCCTGGCGCTGGTCGGCTGGGCCGCCCTGCACCTGCTGGCATGGGTGGCGGTGAGCGCCCTGGCCGGCTTGGCGGGCGACGATCCGCGCATCCTGCTCGCCATCTCGGCCGTGCTGGCGGGCGGCGCGACCTTCATGCTGTCGTCGGCGATCAAGTCGAGCGTGCTGGTGCTGTTCGAGCGCAGCGACCTCGATTTGCTGCTGTCCTCGCCCCTGCCCTCGCACAGCATCTTTACCGTGCGCCTGGCCGGCGTGGCGGCCAGCACCGCCGCCGTGTACCTGTTCTTCCTGGCGCCGTTCGCCCATGCCGGCCTGCTGCAGGGGCAGTGGCGCTGGCTCGGCATCTATCCGGGCGTGATCTCGGTCGCGGTGCTGTGCAGCTGCCTTGCGATGCTGCTCACGCTCGGCCTGGTGCGCGTGCTCGGTGCGCGCCGCACCCGCGTGGTAGCGCAGGTGATCGGGGCGCTGGCCGGGGCCCTGCTGGTCATCGCATCCCAGCTGCATGCGCTGTCGTCCGGGGATACGCAAGGCCGCGTGCGCGAGATGCTGGACGGCCTGCTGCGCCAGGATGGCGTGGGCGATCTCCCTTTGCTGCTGCCGGCGCGCGCCATGCTGGGTGAACCGCTGCCGCTGCTGCTGCTGGCCGCGCTGGCTGCCGGGGTGTTCGTGCTGACGGCGCGGCGTACCCACCGCTTCTTCGCGCACGGCCTGCAGCTGGCGGCGTCGGCGGCGCGTGCGGGAACGGCGCGCGCCACGCCGCTGACTTTGCGCTTTGGCCGCAGCCTGTTCCATACCGTCGTAGTCAAGGAGTGGCGCCTGATCGTGCGCGATCCGCATCTGCTGTCGCAGGTGCTGCTGCAGCTGCTGTTCCTGCTGCCGCTGTTCTTCCTTGTCTTTCAGCGCGCCGACGTGCAGGTGCAGGCGCTGGGCGCCGGACTGACGCTGCTGTGCGGCTCGCTGACCGGTGCGCTGGCCTGGGTCGCCTTGTCGGCCGAGGACGCGCCGGACCTGCTGCTGGTGTCGCCCGCGTCGCAGCGCACGGTGCGGCGCGCCAAGCTGGCGGCGGCCATCACGCCGGTGCTGGCGCTGGTGGCTGTCCCGCTGCTGTGGCTGACTGTTCGTATGCCGGCTGCGGGGCCGATCGTCTGTGTCGCGGTGTGCGGCGCCGTGTTAGGTGCGGGGCTGATCGTGTTCTGGTGCGGGCGGCCCGGGCTGCGCAGCAATTTCAAAGGCCGCGGCAAGGGCGGCTTCGTGATGAATATGCTCGAGCTGTTCAATAGCCTGGCCTGGGGAGCGCTGGGCTGGTTCCTGGCCGGGGCTACTCGCGCGCCTTTGTCGGATGTTGGCGCGCTGGCGGTGACGGGGAGCAGTGCGCTGGCCGTCGCCGTGCTCGGGGCCGCCTGGCTACTGAGGGTAAGGCGGGGCTGAGTTGTGCGAGCGCGCGCACTGTGAGCTTGCGTCAGTCGTGCTATCGTTTAGACACTAACAAAACCAAGAGATAGCCATGTTAATTACCTTTAAATGCAGATCCTACCCAGAGGTCTTGATGTACCAGGAGCATGCCAAGCGCATCCTCGACCTGTTGCACAAGGAATCGGAACGCGGTGTCATCACCGCAGCAGAAGCAGAACAAGTGATCCCGCGGCTCGAGGCCGAGATCGAAGAGAGCCGCAAGCACCAGGCGACCGAACAGGTGGCGCAAGATGTCCACGCGCACCATCGCGATGAAGATGACCACGAGCATCAGCCGATTGAGGTGGTCACCTTCTCGGCACGGATGTATCCGCTGTTGGAAATGATGCGCTCGGCGCGGGATAACAAGACCGATATCTTGTGGGGTGTTTGACGTTCTCACGATCTGACGCTGGCCAAGGCCGATCCGATACCTGATCGCGCCGTGGGGTGGATGGCGCTGCCGTCCACCCGTCCAACTATCCGATGATTGACCCATCTGCGTGGATCCACGACGATCTTCCGAGCGTGAAAGCAAAAAACCCCACCAGGATCACCTGGTGGGGTTTTTCATATAACTAGCCTGACGATAACCTACTTTCACACTGGTTGCAGCACTATCATCGGCGCAAAGTCGTTTCACGGTCCTGTTCGGGATGGGAAGGGGTGGGA
>NZ_JAXCWM010000017.1:0-116928 GCF_034045115.1 Massilia sp. CFBP9012
GGGCACACTTGGGTTCCCGCCTCCGCGGGAACGACGTGGTTTTTCCTATGAAGCGGGCTTATTCAAGCGCCCGAAATTATTCCGGACACCAGTGCGCCTTTGCGGGAACGACGGATTGGCGGCTGCGGCAGCGATTAATGCGGCAGCGCCGGCGCGCTGGCCGTGATCGTCGGCGCGCGCACCGCATCGACGTCCATGCGGTCTGGCAGCGACTCGATCCAGCGGCGGATGCGGCCGGCGTCGGCCGTGCGCGACATCTTGCCTTTCGAATCCAGGAACACCATCACCACATTGCGGCCATGGATCATGGCCTGCATCACCAGGCAGCGCCCCGCTTCGTTGATGAAACCGGTCTTTTGCAGGCCGATATTCCAGTCAGGCAGCGACACCAGGTAGTTGGTGTTCGCGTAATGCATGGTGCGGCCGCTGGCCTGCACGGTCGATTTCGGCGTGGTGGAGAATTCGCGCAGCAGCGGGTCTTCGTGGGCGGCCATCACCAGCTTGACGAGGTCGCGTGCGCTCGAGACGTTGCGGCTCGACAGGCCGCTGGAATCGACGTAATGGGTATCCATCATGCCGAGTGCGCGCGCCTTGACGTTCATCGCGCCGACAAAGGCCTCGATGCCGCCCGGGTAGTTGCGGCCCAGCGCCGAGGCGGCGCGGTTCTCGGAACTCATGAGGGTGATGTGCAGCAGTTCGCGCCGCGTCATGCGCGAGCCGACCGACAGCCGTGAGCTGCTGTATTTCAGGCGGTCGACGTCGGCGTCGGTGACGCGCAGCACTTCGTCGAGGTCTTGCTTGGCCTCCATCACGACCATGCCGGTCATGAGCTTGGTGATCGAGGCGATCGGCAGCGCGACGTTGGCGTTCTTTTCGAACAGCACTTCGGCGCTGTTCTGGTCGACCACATAGGCGACGCTGGAACGCAGGGACAAGGGATCGTCGGTCTTGTGCAAGCCAGCCTTGTCGCCCGCCGTCGCCGCCGCCGCCACTGCGACCGCGCCTGCGGCCGCGGTGCGCGCCGGGTGATAGGTGACGACGCGCTTGCCGTTGACGGTCCGGACCCGGCGCACCATGCGCTGGCCATTGTCGCCGGCGGTGGCGACTTCCTTGCGCTTCTTGGTGGTCTTGGCCTTGGCTTTGCGTTTGGGCTTTTTCTTGGCAGCCTTGGCAGGCTTGGACTTCTGCGCCTGTTCGGTCGCGCCCGCACCTGCGCCCGCCCCCGCACCGGATGCCTGCATGGGTGCAATAGCGAACAACGTGGCGACAACTGCAGCCAAAGCTAGTTTAAACATCGAGACGCCCCTGGACCAAACTGATGAGATACAGATGGAAGTGTAGCGGAACGACGCTCGATCGCAAGAGAAAAGAATATTCTGTGCGGCAATAATCCGCAAAAACCAACAGACTCTCGCTCGCGAAACTTTCGTTTAATATCAACGAGATATCATTACTTGTTACTTTAGTCCACGAAGCTAGTCCATGAACCGGGCAAACACGTGGCTGGGTTCGCGCTCGGTTTCCAGGGTGTTCTCGATCCGCGCCGGATCGGCCCAGCCCAGCGCCATGCCGCACACCACCATCTCGCTCGCCGGCAGCCCGAGTTCGGCCGCGATGATCCGATGATACTGCGTAAAAGCGGCTTGCGGGCAGGTATCCAGCCCCCTGGCCCGCGCTGCTACCATGATGTTCTGCAAGAACATCCCATAATCGAGCCAGGAGCCCTGCTCCATGATGCGGTCGATGGTGAAGATCATCCCGACCGGCGCGTCGAAGAAGGCGAAGTTGCGCCCATGCTGGGCCGCCATGCCGGCCTTGTTATCGCGCGTCAGCCCCAGCAGGCTATATAGATCCCAGCCGACCTTGCGGCGCCGGTCGATATACGGCGACACCCATTCGCGCGGATAGTAGGGATATTCCTCGTGGTGCAGGGCGGCCTGCCCGGGGTCGGCATACGCCGCCAGGATCGCACCCGACAGGCGCGCGCGCGCGTCTCCGGTCAGCACGTGGACTTTCCACGGCTGGGTGTTGGTGCCGGACGGCGCGCGCGCCGCCACGTCCAGGATGCGGGCGATGTCTTCGCGCGCGACCGGTTTGTCGAGGAAGGCGCGGATCGAACGGCGCGAGGTGATCGCGGCGTCGACCGCCGCCTGGCCGGGATTCTCGATGGTCATGTGGTCTCCTGTGGTTTGCGCACGACGAAAGCGACGCCGGTGACGGCCACCGCCATTCCCGCCAGGCCGAGCGCGTTGAAGGCTTCTCCGAACAGCAGCCAGGCCATGATGGCCGTGGTCGGCGGCGTCAGGTACATCAGGCTGGTCACCTCGGTGGCCTGGCTGCGTCCGATCAGTTTGAACAGCAGGAAGATGGCGCCGATCGACAGCGCGAACACCGACCACAGCCAGGCGATGATGAAGTCGGCGCTCCAGGTAATGCTAGAGAACGCCGGATCGAGGTCTTCCAGCCACACCGCGATCGGCGCCAGCACCAGCACCGTGGCCCCGAACTGGATCGCGGTGCCGCTGCGCAGGTCGAAGCGCGGGCAGAAGCGGCGCTGGTACATGGTGCCGGCCGTGATGGAGAGCAGCGCGAACACGCACAGGCCGAGGGCGGCGGGCGACAGGCCTGTCAGGCCCAGCTTGGCGTAGACCACCAGGGCCACGCCGGACAGGCCGAGCAGCAGGCCCAGCCACTGGATCGGCCGCACCCGCTCGCCGATCAGCGGCGCGGCCGCCGCGGTGAGGATCGGCTGCATGCCGACGATCAGGGCAGTCAGCCCCGCCGGCATGCCGAGCTTGATGGCGGCCCACACGCCACCCAGGTAGCCCGCCTGCAGCAACAGGCCGGAGACCGCGATGTGCAGGGCCAGGCCGCGCGGCCATGGCGCGCGCCAGAGCAGGATCAAGGGCAGCAGCACCGCCAGCACGCCCAGGCAGCGCACGATGAGGAAGGTCAGCGGCGGCGCATACGGCAGGCCGAGCTTGGCGACGATGAAACCCGTGCTCCAGAGGAAGACGAAGAACAGCGGCACGGGCGACAGCCAGGAGCTGCCGGAGATGGAAGGTGCGTGGGTCGACATGGTCCAGGCAATGCGCCGTGACAGTGCACGGCACTTATTGAATATACAAGCGTAAATCGCAAGCGTCGAGTCTAGCATGCTCTCTATCATGGGGTTTTGACGGGCTGAAAGATGCATTTGATTTGCGCCAGATCAATTGACTTTTCTTGCAATAAATGCATTCAAGAAAATTATGTGTCTTGGATGGTGCAACGCATCAAAAACGCTTGACGCTTGAAACGATCTGACAGAAAATCTGCCCTGTTGCGGTGCACAAAAAGAGTTTCGTCGCTTTTTATGAAGAACCTGTCTCACAGAGCAATAGTCCATTCTTGAAACGACATATTTGGAGAGCCACATGTTTGCAATCCCTGAACAATTTTCGAACGCCACCAAGGCCAGCCTGGAATCCCAATTCGCCCTGTTTTCGGCACTGACTTCGAAGACCTTCGAAGGCGTGGAGAAGCTGGTTGAACTGAACATCAGCACCGCACGCTCGACCCTCGAAGATTCGTCGGCCGCCGCTCGCCAGCTGCTCAGCGCCAAGGATCCGCAAGAATTCTTCTCGCTGACCGCCTCGCAAGCCCAGCCGAACGCCGAGAAAGCCCTGGCCTACAGCCGCCAGCTGGCTTCGATCGCCACCGGCACCGGCGCCGAGTTCTCGAAAGCCGCCGAAAGCCAGATCGTCGAAGCCAACCGCAAGGTCATCTCGCTGGTGGACGAAGTGAGCAAGAACGCCCCGGCCGGTTCGGAAAGCTTCGTCGCCGCCGTCAAGACCGCGATCAGCAACGCCAACGCCGGCTACGAGCAATTCAGCAAGACCTCCAAGCAGGCGGTCGAAGCGCTGGAAAACAATGTGAACGCCGCCGTGTCGCAATTTTCTGCGACTGCTGCTAAAGCTGGCAATGCTGCCAGCGCTGCCACGGCTGCCGCTGCGGCCTAAGCTGCGGCTGGTCAAGTAAGAAAGGCCGCCAGACGCAGTCGCGTCTGGCGGCCTTTTCATTTCTGCTCGGCGAACCTACTCGCCCAGATACGCCGCCTGCACCCGCGGATCGTTCAACATATCGCGCGCATTGCCGGTCATGGTGATCGCGCCCGAATCCATCACATAGCCGCGGTGCGCGGCTTGCAGCGCCAGCTTGGCGTTCTGCTCCACCAGCAGGATCGTGATGCCTTGCTGCGACACGTCGCGGATCACCTCGAAGATCTTCTCGACCATGATCGGGGCCAGGCCCATCGACGGCTCGTCCAGCAGCAGCAGCGTCGGATGGCTCATCAATGCGCGCGCCATCGCCAGCATCTGCTGCTCGCCGCCCGACAGGGTGCCGGCCAGCTGGCTGGAGCGCTCTTTCAGGCGCGGGAAGACGGTGTACCATTTCTCGATGTCGGCATCGATCGCGGCCTTGTCGTCACGCGTGTAAGCGCCCATCAACAGGTTTTCGTGGATCGACATGCGGGTGAACACGCCCCGCCCTTCCGGCACCATGGCCAGCTTCTGGCGCACCATCCGGAACGACTGCGTGCCGCGCAGCGGCTGGCCGAGGTACTCGATCGCTCCCTCGACCTTGCACGGCGGGAGGGTGCCGGTGATGGCCTTCAGGGTCGTGGTCTTGCCGGCGCCGTTGGCGCCGATCAGCGTCACCAGCTCGCCTTTCGCCACCTCGAGGTCGACGCCCTTGACCGCCTTGATGCCGCCGTAGGCGACCTTCAGGCCGGCGATTTTCAGAACGATGTCAGCCATCAGTGGGCACCTCCAAGATAGGCGTCGATCACGGCCTGGTTTTTCTGGATCTCGGCCGGCAGCCCTTCGGCGATCTGCTTGCCGTATTCGAGCACCGTGATGCGGTCGCACAGGCCCATCATGAGCTTGACGTCGTGCTCGATCAGCAGCACGGTCCGGCCCTCGGCCTTGATTTTCACCAGCAGCTCGCGCAGCGCCAGCTTTTCGGTGGCGTTCATGCCGGCCGCCGGTTCGTCCAGCGCCAGCAGTTGCGGATCGGTGGCCAGCGCGCGCGCGATTTCCAGGCGGCGCTGGTCACCGTACGACAGGAATTTGGCGGTGCGGTTGGCGAACTGGCCGATGCCCACGAAATCGAGCAGTTCCTGGGCGCGCAGGCGGATCGCGGCTTCCTCTTCGCGCGCCGCCTTGTGGCGCAGGATCGCGCCCAGCACGCCCTGCTTGGTGCGCACGTGGCGCCCGACCATTACGTTCTCGAGCGCGCTCATCTCGCCGAACAGGCGGATGTTCTGGAAGGTGCGGGCGATGCCGGCCTTGGCCACGTCATGCGGCGCCGACGGCGAATACGGCTTGCCGGCCAGCGCGAAGCTGCCGCTGTCCGGTTGGTACAGGCCCGTGATCACGTTGAAGAAGGTGGTCTTGCCGGCGCCATTGGGGCCGATCAGGCCATAGATCTGGCCCTGCATGATCCGGATGCCGACGTCGGTCAGCGCCTGCAGGCCGCCGAAACGTTTATTCACGCCCTGGATATCGAGGAGGATTTGTTCGCTCATGGTCTGTTCACTCATCACGCGGTCGACGATTCTTCTTCCTCGCGCGCCAGGGCGGCGTTGGGACGCTCTTCCTTGTTCGGCGACGGCCACAGGCCGGCCGGGCGGATCAGCATGATCAGCACCAGGGCCAGGCCGTACAGCAACTGGCGCAGCACCTCGGCCTCGATGATTACCTTGCCGAACACGGCCTGCTGCAGCGGATCGACCACGTGGCGCAGCACCTCGGGCAAGGCCGCCAGCAGCACGCCGCCCAGCACCACGCCCGGGATATGGCCGATGCCGCCCAGGACCACCATCGCCAGCACCGCGATCGACTCGGTCAACGAGAACGACTCGGGCGACACAAAACCCTGGAAGGCGCCGAACATCGCGCCGGCCACGCCGCCGAAGGACGCGCCCATGGCGAACGCCAGCAGCTTGACGTTGCGGGTATTGATGCCCATCGCCTTGGCTGCGATCTCGTCTTCGCGGATCGCCACCCAGGCCCGGCCCAGGCGCGAATGCTGCAGGCGGCCGGTGATGAAGATCGTCGCGATCACCATGGCCAGGAACAGGAAGTAATAGGCGTTCACCGAGGGCATCGCGTAGTCGCCGATCATGACGTTGGCGCCGGAGCCCGGCTCGCCCGCCAGCGACACCCCGAACACGCGGATCGGGTCGATCATATTGATCCCCTGCGGCCCGTTGGTGAAGTTGATCGGGTCGTTCAGGTTGTTCATGAAGATGCGGATGATCTCGCCGAAGCCGAGCGTCACGATGGCGAGGTAGTCGCCGCGCAGCTTGAGGGTCGGGGCGCCCAGCAGCGCGCCGCACAGCGCGGCGAACAGCGCCGCCAGCGGCACGATGGCCCACAGCGACAGGTGGATGCCGTTGGTGGCGATCTCGGGACCGAAGAAGGCCACCAGCGCTTCGCCGATCGCCGGCGAATAATAGATGAGCGATTCGAGCAGCGCCGCGAACTGCGGCGACGAGAACAGGCCAACCAGGTAGGCGCCGACCGCGAAGAAGGCGATATAGCCCAGATCGAGCAGGCCCGCGAAGCCGACCACGATGTTCAGGCCCAGCGCCAGCATGATATACAGCAGCGCGATGTCGATGATGCGCACCCACGAGTTGCCGAACTGCGAAGCGACGAAGGGGAAGATCAGCATCAGGATCAGCACCGCCGCCATGCTGATATAGGCCTGGCGCGGCTTGTGCTGGGTATCAAAAGTAAGGAGTGCCATGGTGTGCTCCTTGTGGTCAGGCGCGGTCGGCCACGCGTTCGCCCATGATGCCGGACGGTCGCAGGGTCAGGACCAGGATCAGCACCACGAAGGCGAAGATGTCCTGGTAGTGGCTGCCGAGGAAGCCGCCCGTCAGGTCGCCGATATAGCCGGCGCCGAGCGCTTCGATGATCCCCAGCAGCAGGCCGCCGAGCATGGCGCCATAGATGTTGCCGATCCCGCCCAGCACCGCGGCGCAGAAGGCCTTCAGGCCCGGCAGCACGCCCATGGTGAAGGTGATCGACGCATAATTGGCGCCCCACATCACACCGGCGACGGCCGCCAGCGCGGCGCCGATGGCGAAGGTAGCGACGATCACGCGGTTCGCGTCCACGCCCATCAGGCCGGCCACGCGCGGGTTTTCGGCCACGGCGCGCATCGCGCGGCCCATCTTGGTGCGCTCGACCAGCAGCACCAGGGCGCCCATGGCGACGGCCGCCAGCACCAGCAACAGCACTTGCGTCTGCGAGATCATGGCGCCTCCGATCATGATCGGTTCGGACGACAGCAGTTGCGGGAACGGGATCGGGCTGCGGCCCCAGATCATCATGGCAAAGGTCTGCAGCAGGATCGAGACGCCGATCGCCGTGATCAGGGGCGCCAGCCGCGGCGCGTTGCGCAGGCGGCGGTAGGCGACGCGCTCGATCAGGATGCTGACCAGCATGGTGAGGGGAATCGCGCCGAGGATGGCGACCGCCAGCTGGACATAGCCCGGCAGGCCGGGAATATACGCCTCGAGCAGTTGCAGGATCGTCAGGCCGAGCATGGCGCCGATCATCAGCACGTCGCCGTGGGCGAAGTTGATCAGGTTGAGCACGCCGTACACCATCGTGTAGCCGAGCGCGACCAGCGCATACATACTGCCCAGCACCAGGCCGTTCAGTAGCTGTTGAATAAAGGTTTCCATCGTTCCGCCTATCGTTCCGCCTATCGAGCCGCCTGTGTTGATGTGAGCGTCCAGCAAAAACGGCACTGCGGGATGACTCCCGAAGTGCCGTTCATGGCCTGCTCCACCATGACTAATTTTCCGAGCCCATCATCATAACTTGGCTTTTGGAAAACTAATCACGGTTAATCGTTACTGTAGCAAATTTTGTTTTCTGAGAAAACGAAAAATAAAGTTCAGGCGGAAGGCGCTGCCGGCTCCGTCCTTGCGCCGTCCAGGCCTTTCGGCAGCGGGAAGGTCACATGTTCTTCGACGCCCTCGAGCGCGCGCACGCTGGCCGCGCCCAGTTCTTTCAGGCGGTCGATCACGGCCTGCACCAGCACCTCGGGCGCCGAGGCGCCGGCGGTCACGCCGATCCGCTTCTTGCCCGCGATCCAGCTGGGGTCGATCTTGCCGGCGTTGTCGACCATATAGGCCGGCGTGCCCATTTTTTCGGCCACTTCGCGCAGGCGGTTCGAGTTCGAGCTGTTCGGGCTGCCCACGACGACCACGACCTCGACCTGCGGCGCCATGAACTTCACGGCTTCCTGGCGGTTGGTGGTGGCGTAGCAGATATCGCCCTTCTTCGGCTCGATGATGTTCGGGAAGCGCGCCTTGAGCGCCGCGATGATGTCCAGGGTGTCGTCGACCGACAGGGTGGTCTGCGACACATAGGCCAGCAGTTCCGGGTTACGCACTTGCAGCGTCTGCACGTCGTCGACCGTCTCGACCAGGTGCATGCCTTCTTCGGCCTGGCCCATGGTGCCTTCGACCTCGGGGTGGCCGTCGTGGCCGATCATGATGATCTCGGCGCCCTGCTTCCTCATCTTCGCGACCTCGACGTGGACCTTGGTCACCAGCGGGCAGGTGGCGTCGAAGATGGTGAGCCCGCGCGCCTCGGCGTCGGCGCGCACGGCCTTCGAGACGCCGTGGGCCGAGAACACCAGCGTGTTACCTGGCGGGACGTCTTCGAGTTCCTCGATGAAGATCGCGCCCTTGGTGCGCAGGTCTTCGACCACATAGGCGTTGTGCACGATTTCGTGGCGCACGTAGATCGGCGCGCCGAATTGTTTCAGGGCGCGCTCGACGATCTCGATCGCGCGGTCGACGCCGGCGCAGAAGCCGCGCGGCTGGGCCAGCAGAATTTCGTTTTCCATCATTATTCCTGTCGTCCTTACAGAACCGAAATCAGTTTCACTTCGAATTGCAGGGCGCGGCCGGCCATCGGGTGGTTGAAATCGAACAGGGCCGAATCGGCGCGCGATTCCAGCAGCACGCCGGCGAAGCGGCCGCCTTTCGGCGCGTTGAACTCGACCACTTCGCCCACGTTGTACTCCGTGCCCGGCACCGAGTTTTCTTCGAGCGTGGCTTTCGACACCGACTGGACCAGCTCGGGATTGCGCTCGCCGAATGCCTCCGCAGCGCTGAGCTCGAAGGTCTGGTGCGTGCCTTCCGGCAGGCCGATCAGGCGCGCCTCGAGGAATGGCGCCAACTGGCCCTGGCCCAGCAGCAAGGTGGCGGGCGTGCCATTGAAAGTCGTGACCACATCGGAACCACCGGCGACGGCCAGGCGGTAATGCAGGGTCAGGTAAGAGGATTCGTTGACGACAGGAGCAGCGTTGGACATGTTCTTAGTGTGGCAAGCATAGCTGATGGGGCAAAGCGCTATTGTAAGCCAGGCGCGCCGCTTGCGCCTTCGCTGCCTGTTTTTTTGGCGACACGTCAAACGCGGAGCCAAGCCGCGCGCACGCCCCTCCCGCATCTGATCCGCTATACAAGGCGTAGCTCTCACTTTCGACCAACCGATACAGGGAGCATCATGAAAAAAATTGCCATCGTGGGCGCCGGCCAGGCCGGCTTGCAGCTCGGCTTCGAATTGCTGTCGCACGGCTGCGAGGTGACGCTCTATACCGACCGCAGCTCGCAAGAGGTGCTGAACGGCCCGACCGGCCCGATCGCCATCCAGTTTCATCCGCGCACCGTCATCGAGCAGGAGCTGGGACTGGATTTCTGGTTCACCTACGACGGCGCCCGTATCGACGCGACGGTAATGAAGCTGTTCTCGCCCGAAGGCGAAAAAGTCCTGCAGGCCGGCGCCATGCTGTCGTCTCCGGCGCAGGCGATCGACCTGCGCCTGAAGTATGCGACCTGGCTGATGGAATTTCCCCGCCGTGGAGGCTCGGTCGTGGTCGGGCCGGCCGACCTGGCCCTGCTGGAACAGGCGGCCGCCACCCACGATGCCGTGTTCGTCACCACCGGGAACAACACCTTCCAGGAACTGTTCCCGCGCGATCCCGAACGCTCCGAGCTCGACCGTCCCTATCGCCACCTGACCCTGTTCTTCGCGAAAAACTGCGTGATGGATCCCGACACCGACCCGGCCATCCACGTGAACGGCTTGAACAGCATCGCCGGGGTGGGTGAATGCCTGTTCTATAACTTCCTCGATCGCGACCTGGGCAAGACCTGGGTGCTGCTGTTCGAAGGCGTGCCGGGCGGCCCGCTGGACCTGCTGGACCACGGCGGAAGCGTAGGCGCGCAGTTCGAGCAGGTACGGCGCTACCTCAAAGATGCCTGCCCGCAGGTACACGCGATGATCGCGGCGGCCGAGCTGGTCGAGCACGAAACCATGCAGGGTGCGATCACGCCCACCGTGAGACGTGCTGTGGGCCGGCTCCCATCCGGCAAGGTGGCGATGGCACTGGGCGACGCCCTGGTGAGCTATGACCCGATGACCGCGCAAGGCCTGAACGCGGCGTCGCGCAGCGCCCACCACGTCGCCCAGGCCATCCTGGCGGTGCCCGACGCCGTGTTCGACGCGCAGTGGATCGATGCGGTATTCCTCGACTACTGGAAGACGGCCCGCCATGCCTTCCACCTGACCCGGGATTTCGTGACGCAACTGCAGCCGCACCAGCAGCTGGCGCTGTACGCCGCCAGCGTCATTCCCGAGATCGCCAGCGACGTGTTCGACAATGCGGGGGAGATGGAGAAAATCTATGCCTGGTTCAGCGATGCGGAGTCGACCATGGCCTACCTCAAGGAAAAAGGTTTTACGCCGGAACCGGCTGGCGGCTGACTGGCGCTGTGGGCGCCGCTATCGCAGCCGCCGCGTCGGCATCCAGAGCGGCATCAAGCAGGTCCTTGTCGTGCCCGGCATGCCCGGCCCGGCAAACCGCTATCGTGACGCAGGCGGCCAATGCCCTGGCGGCCGCTCACCTTGGCGAGGATTCATATGGGGATTTGCGACTGGCCCGAGCAGGACCGTCCGCGCGAGCGCCTGCTGCGCGATGGCGCGCATGCGCTGTCGGATACCGAATTGCTGGCCATCTTCCTGCGCGTGGGCGTGGCGGGAAAAAGCGCGGTGACCCTGGCCGGCGACACGCTGGCGCACTTCGGCTCGCTGCACCGGCTGCTGCATGCCGAGTCCGGCGAGTTCGGCCGGCTGCACGGCCTGGGACCGGCCAAGTACGCCCAATTGCAGGCTGCGCTCGAGCTGGCGCGGCGCGCGGTGGCCGAGCAGTTCCGGCGCGAGGCGCTATGCTCGCCCGAGGCGGTGCGCCACTACCTGCGCAGCCAGTTCGCGCTGCAGACCCACGAATCGTTCATGGTGCTGTTCCTGGACGTGAAGAATCGACTGATCAATTGCGAAGAAATGTTCAGGGGCACGCTCACGCATACGAGCGTCTATCCGCGCGAGGTGGTCAAGGCGGCACTGCGGCGCAATGCGGCCGGCGTGATCCTGGCCCACAACCACCCGTCCGGCGTGGCCGAACCAAGCGAGGCCGACCTGCGCCTGACCAATGCCCTGGTGCAGGCGCTGTCGCTGGTCGACATCCGGGTGCTGGACCACTTCGTGGTGGCGGGCAACCAGGTGCATTCCTTTGCCGAGAGTGGGCAGTTGTGACGGATAAACCTCAGCAAAGCGTCGCCCACGTCCTTACACGGGCTGTCATGTTTGCTTGAAATTACACAGCGTAAACAGCGAGTTACGACACTCATCAGGAATTGTTAAATTTTTCCATTAAACAAAGACACCTTTGTTTTTCGTAAGTGATTGATTCCGCTTTGCTTTTCACGCTATACTCTCATTTTTCCAAGTCTGGAACATATTTAAGGAGTGCACTATGGCACGTGTTTGCCAAGTAACCGGCAAGGGTGTGATGGTTGGTAACAACGTCTCCCACGCTAACAACAAAACGAAGCGTCGTTTCCTGCCTAACCTGCAGAACCGTCGCATCTACGTCGAATCCGAAAACCGTTGGGTTTCGCTGCGTCTGTCGAACGCCGGCCTGCGCGTGATCGACAAGCTCGGCATCGACGTCGTGCTGGCCGACATGCGCGCCCGCGGCGAAAAAGTTTAATTAGGGAGCTATCATGGCAAAAACTGGCCGCGACAAAATCAAGCTGGAATCGACCGCAGGTACCGGTCACTTCTACACCACCACCAAGAACAAGCGCACGATGCCGGCGAAGATGGAAATCACCAAATTCGACCCGAAAGCACGTAAGCACGTGATCTACAAGGAAACCAAGATCAAGTAATCGATCTTGTCTTCTTGACGAAGCCGCCGGCGCGCAAGCCCGGCGGCTTTTTTGTTGTCCCGTCAATCCGCGCTACCATCGGGGGATGACCAGTCCGCCTTCCTCCTCCACCTACGCGCCCATCCCCACCCAAGACCGTCTCGACGCCCTCGATGTATTGCGCGGCTTCGCACTGATCGGCATCTGCATCGCCAACGTCGAATTCTTCAACCGCCCCGTGGCCGAAACCGGTAACGGCATCCCGGCCGGGCTGCACGGTCTGGACTGGCTGGTGGCCTTCATCGCCGCGTATTTTGTCAGCGGCAAGTTCTGGACCATTTTCTCGCTGCTGTTCGGCATGGGTTTCGCCCTGATGCTGGAACGCGCGCGCACGGCCGAGCGCCCCTTCCTGCCCGCCTATGGCCGCCGGATCGCCGTCCTTGGCCTGTTCGGCCTGCTGCACTACCTGCTGCTGTGGAGCGGCGACATCCTGATCAGCTATGCGATCGGCGCGCTGGCCTTGATGCTGATGCTGTTCGCCAGCGGGCGCCCGATGATCGGCGCCATGGCCGCGTGCTTCCTGCTGGCCCAGTTGCCGGGCTTCGGCTTCGCCGGCTGGCTGGTCACGCCGCTCGTGTTCGCCGGCCTGGTGGGCGTGTACCTGCGCAGCGAACAGCGCGCGCTGTTCCCGCTGGTGGCAATCGTCCCGGGCAGCCTGATGCTGGTGGCGGCCGTGCTCAACGTCGTCCGCGGCGAGGGCGATATGGGGGCGCTGCTGGCGATCGGCGCCGTCCTGGTGCTGCTCGGCCTGCTGGCCTGGGGCTTCGACCAGCCGGAACGAGCGCGGCCGCTGCGGGCCGGCATCGCGATCTTCATGCTCACCTACGGCCTGACCGCGCTCGACGGCGGCATCCGCCACTTCGCGCCCCAGCTGGCGCCAGCGTCCAGCGTCAGCGCCACCGGCGAAGAAACCGACGCCGCGTCCGCCACCCTCTTGCAATACCGCGAGCGCACGGCGCGCAGCATCGAAGAAAAGGGGGTGCTCACCAACGGCAGCTATGCGGACGCGGTCGCGATGCGCCTCGGCCACCTGGAGGCGCGCATGCGCGACGAAACCGGCTTCGTGGTGGTCGGCGTGAGCGTGTTCCTGGTCGGGGTCTGGTTCGTGCGCTCCGGCGTGATCGCCAACGCCGGCCGCCACTTGCCCCTGTTCCGGCGCCTGGCCGTGGGCGGAATCGGCTTCGGGGTCGGGCTTGGCCTGCTCAGCAGCCTGATCAGTACCGGCCGTCCTGCCGGTGTCGACGACGGGGGCTATGACCTGGCGAACGCCTTGCTGACCCTGGGCAGCCTGCCCGCCTCGCTCGGCTACGTCGCGGCGGTGCTGCTGGCGCTGTACAGCAAGGGCATGCTGGCCCGGGTGCGCATCCTGGCGCCGTTCGGGCGTATGGCGCTGAGCAATTACCTGATGCAGTCGCTCGTGTTTTCCCTGCTGTTCCATGCCCACGGGCTGGGGTTGTGGGGCATAGCCAGGACGGAGCAGGTCTGCATCGCGCTGCTGCTGTGCGCGCTGCAAATCGTGTTCAGCCACTGGTGGCTGGCGCGCTTCCAGTACGGGCCGCTCGAATGGGCGTGGCGGGCACTGACGTATCTGAGCTGGCCGCCGATGCGGCGTGGCGCTTAAGGCACAAGCGGCACAAACAACAACGGCTTCCGAAGAAGCCGTTGTCTTTTCTATCTACCGATCGCCAGGATCAGGCATAGGTGCGCAGGCGGATCGAAAAGTCCTGCAGCGCCTTGATCTTCGATGCTTCGGCGCGGTTGCACCAGTCCTGCAGCTGGTGCAGCAGCTGGTCGCGGGTCGAATGCGAACGTTCCCAGATGGCGCCCAGCTCCACACGCATGGTGTGCATGGTCTCCAGTGCCTTGCTGTGCTGGAACAGCTCCACCAGTTGCTGCTGCTGCGACGATTCCAGCTTGGCCGGCTCGCGCTGCATCAGCTTGCGCGAACTTTTCAGGAAGCGCGACTCGAGCTCGGCCTTGTGCTTCAAATGCTCGAGTTCCTCCCTGAAGGCGTGGCGTACCGACTTCGCATACTTGGCCATCACGTCGTAGCGGTTGGCGATCACCGACTGCAGGGTGTCGAAGTCGGCTTGCGCCTTGTCCTTGGCCAGCTTCGGCTTCGGCGCCACTTTCTTCACCTTGGCCAGGCCGACCATTTCCAGCATGCGGATATAGCACCAGCCCAGGTCGATCTCATACCACTTGCTCGACAGCTTGGCCGAGGTGGCATAGGTGTGGTGGTTATTGTGCAGCTCTTCGCCGCCGATCAGGATGCCCCACGGGAAGATATTGGTCGCGGCATCGTTGCAATCGTAGTTGCGGTAACCCCACCAGTGGCCCAGGCCATTGATGATGCCGGCCGCCGTGATCGGGATCCACATCATCTGGATCGCCCACACGGTCAGGCCGAGTACGCCGAACAGGGCAACATTGATCACCAGCAGCGACGCGACGCCCAGCATGCTGCGGCCGGTGTACACATGGCGCTCGATCCAGTCGTCCGGCGTGCCATGGCCATACTTCTCCATGGTTTCCTTGACCTTGCTTTCAGCGCGGTACAGCTCGGCGCCTTCGAACAGCACCTTGCGGATGCCGCGCGTCTGCGGGCTGTGCGGATCTTCTTCGGTGTCGCACTTGGCGTGGTGCTTGCGGTGGATCGACGCCCATTCCTTGGTGACCTGTCCGGTGGTCAACCACAGCCAGAAGCGGAAGAAGTGGCTCGGGATCGGATGCAGGTCAAGCGCACGGTGCGCCTGGTGACGATGCAGGTAGATCGTCACGGCGGCGATCGTGATATGCGTGACCACCAGTGTGTAGATGACGATTTCCCAGGCCGAGAAATCGAGCAGGCCGGTGGACAGGAACGACAGCACAGCGTGCAGGGCGTCGTTAAAGAAATTCATTCAGTCTCCAAAGGGCTTATTCAATGTGCAACCACTGTGACCGCACACCTATAACCCGGGCATTTTACGTGGTTCTACTGCCGCACGGCAGTTTTACTTGCCCAAATTTGCGCCAGCCCCGGTGTGGCCCTGGCCTTCTTCCTGCGGAGTCCGCCCCACCACCCTGGTGATGTGTGCGTCGAGCAAGCGCGTGTCCATCGACGGATGTCCGAGTTTGATCGCGCCGGATTGCACAAGTGCGTAGATCTTGCGGTTCACTTCGGAGATCGGACCGCCCTGCCCGTTCTCGGGGTCGCCCAGCCAGAAGCCGACTTCGAGCTCGTAGCCGTCGGCCACGAAGGCATTGAGCAGCACGTTCGGCGCCGGCGTCTCGAGCACGCGCGTCACGCCCTTCGGCTGTTCTTCGAGCAGCGGCATGACCACGGACAGGTCGCTATCGTAGGACACGACCAGCTTGGTGATCGCGCGCACGTTGCGGTTGGTGACCGACTGGTTCAGCACCACGCCCGTGATCAGCATCTCGTTCGGCAGCAGGGTCTGGGTACCGTCGGAACCGCGCAACACCGTGTAGCGCGTATTGATGCGCGCCACCTTGCCGGAGTATTTATCCAGCGTGATCGGATCGCCGATCGACAGGCTGCGCTCGAACAGGATGATGAAACCGGACACGTAATTACTGGCAATGCGCTGCATGCCCAGACCCAGGCCGACGCCCAGCGCGCCGCCGAACACCGACAGCACGGTCAGGTCGAGCCCGGCCAGCGACAGGCTGAACAGCACCGCGACCAGGATCAGGGCCGCGCGACCCACGCGCGCCATCGCCACCCTGAGCGAGCTGTGCATGCGCTCGAAGCCCATCAGGCGTTCTTCGAGCGTGGCGCCGGCCCACAGCGCCAGCATCATGAGGACCACGATCGAGATCGCGCCCTGGAGCAAGTCGGCAACCGACACCTTGTTCTTGCCGATCGGCAGAACCGTATGTTCGAGCGTATCGATGACGTCCGGCAGTACGCCGGTCAGGTGCAAGGCGACGATGATCCAGACCGCAAAGGCAAACACCTTCTCGAAGGTCTGCAAGGCCGCCCCCACCTGGCCGCGGCGTGCAAAGGCGCGCCGCAGCAGGTAGAAGAAAGTACGGATCACGGCCAGCGACATGAACAGCGGCAACGCCACGACCAGTAGCGAAACGCCCTGGTATTGGGCCAGCACCGTCTTGGTCAACGCCAGCAGCCCGACGATCAGGAGCGGGCCCAGCACGCGGTTGAAGCTGCCGAGGCCGACGCCAATCAGTCCTGCGGCATGCGGCCGGTCTTTCAGCAGCGAACGATGGATCAGCCGCGCCAGACCCCAGCCCGCCGCCACGCACAGGACCAGGGCAACGATCTGCCAGAAGATGGCGGGACGGCGGGCATCGTCCAGCAGGACGCTCAGCAGGTCTGACAGCGGCATCGGGACTCCTTACTCTCCGTCCGCGGCTGCGGCTGCGTCCGCGTCCGCCTCATCGGCGACGACGGCCTTGGCCGGCTTGGCCAGCGCCTTGCGCTGCAGGACAGCGGCGAAGAAGCCGTCAGTTTGATGCTTGTGCGGCAGCAGTTTCAGGTAGTCGCCCATCTCGAGCGGGATCTTTTGCTCGGCCAGCACCTGGCTCATCGGCACCAGCTCGAAGTCGGCGTGATTGGCCAGGAAGTCTTCGACGATCACGTCGTTCTCTTCGTTCAGCAGGCTGCAGGTGGCGTACACCAGGCGACCGCCGCCCTTGACCAGGCGCGCGGCGCCGTCCAGGATCGCGGCCTGTTTCTCTTGCATCTCGGCCACGGCGCCCAGTTGCTGGCGCCACTTGACGTCCGGATTGCGGCGCAGCGTACCCAGGCCCGAGCACGGCGCATCGACCAGCACGCGGTCGATCTTGCCGGCCAGGCGCTTGACCTTGGCGTCGCGCTCGTGCGCGATCAGCACCGGGTGCACGTTCGACAGGCCGCTGCGGGCCATGCGTGGCTTGAGCTTGGCGAGTCGTTTTTCGGACACGTCGAACGCGTACAAACGGCCGGTATTGCGCATCAGCGCACCCAGGGCCAGCGTCTTGCCGCCGGCGCCGGCGCAGAAGTCGACCACCATCTCGCCGCGGCGCGCGCCGACGATCTGGGCCAGCACCTGGCTGCCCTCGTCCTGCACTTCGATCGCGCCTTCCTTGAACAGCGGCAGGTTCTGCAGCGCCGGCTTCTTCTGCACGCGCAGGCCCAGCGGCGCGAACGGCATCGGCTCGGCCACGATCGGCGCTTGCGCCAGCTGGGCGATCACGTCGTCGCGCTCGGCCTTGATGGAATTGACGCGCAGGTCCAGCGGCGCCGGCGTGTTCAGCACGGCCGCCAGTTCCAGCGCCTCCTGCTCGCCGAACTGGGCCACCAGCTTGTCGTACAGCCATTGCGGCAGGTTCGCGCGGATCGGGCCCGGCAGCAGGTTGCGGTCGACTTCCTTGATGCGGGTAAGGAAATCGGTCTCGTCGTCAAGCAGGCCGCCGATGCTGTCGATGCCGACAGTCTCGGCCAGGCCCAGCAGTGCCAGCTTGCGCATCGAGGGCGTGTTGCCATGGCCGGCGAAGTCGGTGAAGAACGATTTATTGCGCAGCACGGCATACACGGCTTCGGCGATGACGCCGCGCTCGCGGCCGCCGAAACGCGGGTTGTCCTTGAAGAAGCGCGACAGGGTGACGTCGGCTGGCGAAGTAAAACGGAGAATCTCGCGCAAGACTTCTTCGGTCTTGGCGACGATCGCTGGAGGCAATCTCATGTAAATCCTTGATTAAATACTGATGGCGTCGGCCCGGGAGCGATCCATGGACTCGACGATGCGCACCGCGCCGTCTTCGATGACCAGGCGGTCTTCGATGAACAGGCGTACGGCGCGTGGGTAGATCTTGTGTTCCTCGGCCAGCAGACGGGCAGCCAGCAGGTCCGGCGTGTCGCCCGGCAAGACGGGTATCCTGGCCTGCAGCACCGACGGGCCATGATCGAGTTCGGCAGTGACGAAGTGCACGGTCGCGCCGTGTTCGGTCATGCCGGCGTCGAGCGCCTGCTGGTGCGTGTGCAGCCCCGGGAACAGGGGCAGCAGCGACGGGTGGATGTTCAACATCCGGCCCGCATAGTGCTCCACGAATGGCGCGGTCAGGATACGCATGAAGCCGGCCAGCACGACGAGGTCAGGCTGGAAGGTGTCGATGACTTCCTGCAATCTGGCGTCGAATTCGGCGCGGGTGGCGAAATCCTTGTTCGACACTACGGCGGTCGGGATGCTGCGTGACTGCGCAAACGCCAGGCCGCCGGCGTCGGGTTTGTTGCTGATCACCGCTGCAATACGGGCAGGCCAGCCTTCAGCCTGGGCCGCGCGCACGACCGCTTCCATATTGCTTCCGCGGCCTGAAATGAGGATCACGATGTTTTTCATAGCCGGCATTGTACCGTAACGCCGGCTGGCAACCGCAGCCCTTCGGGTCCCCTACGGGGCGGGTTTCCCGGTAATCAGGCGGTCGGCGGGACCGTCGCGAACGAGTAGAACACGCGGAACGGGACCTTTTTCTCGGCCCAGAATTCGGCCGCGTCGCGGAACACGTCGAGCAGGTTTTCGCGCGCTTCCTTGTCGAACTTCTGAGCACTCGGCAACTGCTCGAGCACGACGATGAAGCCCGGCTGCGGGCCGGCTGCGTGGATGGTCTCGGTCAGGCAGGTGCGCAGCGCATCGAAATTCTTGCTGCACGGTTTGGGGAAATAAAAATTCTCGCCGATGCGGGCGCAGACCTGCTGCTTGGTGAGCGTATTGGCGCAGTGGGCATACAAGAAGTGATGACCGAGGCGCCCGGCCTCCTGTTGCAAATCGCCAACGTTAAACGCGCGAATCGCTTGAACAAGATTTGGCGCCACTCTCATCAACAAACTCATTTTTTCCTCAAATCGACCTGTCAATAACGCGCCATGGCGCCACCCCTCGCGGCGCTGGGTAGCGCTGCTACTTCTTACCTCGCTGTCGTTGCTATACGCCAATAAGTCCATGATTTGTGTAAGGGTAACGTTTTGTGGTATTGGAAGCAACCCAAATGTGAGTTTCAGATGCCTATTTGTAAGAATCAGTAGGTAGGTATGTGACACGAAAACGCCGTATTGGGGGCCGGTTTCATTCTGGCGCGAGTTGTTGCGCGCTTTATTGGCTGTTACATTTTGTTGCCACGCGGATTCGATGGTTTTTTGCGATAGGCGTACCATCAAGTCTGTAACGAATCGACGAACCAAGTCGCACCACTCAACGAGGTACTACCATGAACTTGCAAGCCAAACTGATCATCTCGGCACTCGGCATCGCTACCCTGCCGCTGGCCCAGGCCGCCGACTTCGAAGACTTCGGCCGCGTGGTGCGGGTCGAGCCGCGTCTCGAGCAGGTCCGTACCCCGCGCCAGGAATGCCGTACCGAATACGTGCAAGTGCCAGTGCAGCAGGAACGCGGCGCCGGCGGCACGATCATCGGCGGTATCGCCGGCGCCCTGCTGGGCAGCCAGGTCGGCGGCGGTAACGGTAAAGTGGCCGCTTCGGCCGCGGGCGCGATCGCCGGCGCCATGGTGGGCGACCGCGTCCAGAACAATGGCCGCCCGCAAGGCAGCAGTGTGCAAGAACAAGCCGTGCAGCAATGCCGCACTGTGGAAGCGATCGAATCGCGCACCGCCGGCTACAACGTGACCTACGAATACCGTGGCCAGAACTACACGTCGCTGATGAGCCGCGACCCGGGCAACCGCGTGCGCCTGCGCGTCTCGGTCGAGCCGCTGGACAGCTACAACGGCCAGGGCCAGGCATACAGCCAGTACTGATCGTCCTACCGTTGGAAATCGAGCAACGCGGCCCATGAGGCCGCGTTGTTGCATTTAGAACTTATCCCCGAGCTTGCGCCGGGGGAACCCGTCCCCCGATAATAGGGCGATTCCACCAGGCTTCTTTATGCTCATCAAACGCAAATCCATCGAACAAGTCGAATCCTCGCGTCGTCCGGCGCGCAAACCGAAATTCGCACCGGTCACGCTGTCCGAACAGGACGGCGTCCGTTATCTCCACTTCGGCACGGAATGGGTGCAAGGCGCCATGCGCATCCGCAAGCCCGACTGGCCCGAACTCGAATACGCGCAACAGATGATGGCGTGGATGCTGTTCAACGAGGCGCCGCAGGCCATTGCCCAGCTTGGCCTGGGAACGGCCACCCTGACCAAGTTCTGCTATCGCCAGTTCCCAGAGGCGAGCGTGACCGCCGTCGAACTCAACGAATCCGTGATCGCGATCTGCAACACGATGTTCAAGCTGCCGCCCGAGGACGAGCGCCTGCGCGTGCTGGAGATGGATGCGCTCGACTTCGTCGAAGATCCGGCCAACCACGAGGCCTTCGACGTGCTGCAATGCGACCTGTACGACGCCACCGCGCGCGGCCCGGTGCTCGACACGCCCGAGTTCTACCAGGCCTGCGCCGCCTGCCTGACGCAGGATGGCATCATGACCGTCAACCTGTTCGGCGACCACCCGAGCTTCGCCAAGAACCTGAAGGCGATGAAGTTCGCCTTCGGCCACGTGATCTGCCTGCCCGAAGTGCACGACGGGAATGTTGTGGCGCTGTGCTTCAAGACCCGCCCCACGCTCGACAAGGATGCGCTCGCGGCGCGCGCCGCGCAGATCGTGGCGCAGACCAAGCTGCCTGCGAAATCCTGGGTCAAGGGATTGTTCGCCACCGATTGACCATTCAGCCAGGGCCACCGTGAACGCCATCCCGCAAAAACCCGCCAGCCTGCGCAAGCTCGACCTGCAATCGATTTTCTCGTGGCTGCTGGCCGACGGGATCGTCACCAAGGATAAAGTCAAAGCCGATTTCGCCCAGGCCCAGGGAATATTGAAGAATGCGCCGGGCATCGTGCATCCGCTGACGGCGGTGGCGCAGTGCAAACTGGTGTCACACCTGCCGCCGCACCGCCTGCTGACGCTGGATGTGCTGACCGAATGGTGCGCGGCCAAGGTCGGCCTGCCATTCATCCGCATCGACCCGCTCAAGATCGATTTTACGAAAGTGGCGGACGTGATGTCGGCCAGCTATGCGGCACGCTTCAATATCCTGCCGGTGGAAATGACGGCGACCACGCTGGTGGTGGCGACAGCCGATCCGGCGCTGACCGAATGGGAACCCGAGATCGCCAAGGTCTCGCGCCGCCGCATCGAGCTCGTATTGGCCAATCCGCTCGACATCGCCCAATACATTTCGCAATTCTTCGCGCTGGCCAAGTCGATCCGCGACGCGAGCCGCAGCAGCGGGCAGGACGTCGCGATGCGCAACAACTTCGAGCAGCTGGTCGAGCTGGGAAAATCGAACAAGCAGTTCGATGCCAATGACCAGCACATCGTCAACATCGTCGACTGGCTGTGGGGCTATGCCTTCGAGCAGCGCGCCTCGGATATCCACCTCGAACCCAAGCGCGAATTGGCGACCGTGCGTTTTCGTATCGATGGCGTGCTGCACCAGGTCTATCAGGTTCCGGCGGCGGTGATGATCGCGATGACCGCGCGTATCAAGCTGCTGGGACGGATGGACGTGATCGAAAAACGCCGGCCGCAGGATGGCCGTATCAAGACGCGCACCGCGGGCGGCCAGGAAGTCGAACTGCGGCTGTCGACGATGCCGACCGCGTTCGGCGAAAAGCTGGTGATGCGTATCTTCGATCCGGAAGTGGTGGTCAAGACCTTGCCGGAACTGGGTTTCCCGCCTGACGATGCGCAGCGCTGGGATGGACTGACGAAGCGCCCGCACGGGATCATTCTCGTGACCGGACCGACGGGATCGGGCAAGACCACGACGCTTTACACGACGCTCAAGGCGCTGGCAACCAGCGAAGTGAATGTGTGCACGGTCGAGGATCCGATCGAGATGGTCGAACCGGCATTCAACCAGATGCAGGTGCAGCCGGGGATCGACCTGTCGTTTGCCGACGGCGTGCGTTCGCTGATGCGGCAGGATCCGGACATCATCATGGTAGGCGAGATACGCGACCTGGAAACAGCCGAGATGGCAATCCAGGCGGCGCTGACAGGACACCTGGTGTTTTCGACCCTGCATACCAACGATGCGCCGTCGGCAGTGGTGCGCCTGCTGGAATTGGGTGTGCCGGATTATCTGCTGGAGGCGACCCTGATCGGCGTGATGGCGCAGCGGCTGGTGCGCACGCTCTGCCCTGTGTGCAAGGCGCCGGGTGGGGAAATGAGCGATGAAGTGTGGGACAGCATTGGCGGGGCGTGGAAGATCGAGAAGCCTGCAACCGTGTATCGGGCGGTGGGGTGTCCGGAGTGCCGGCAGACCGGGTATCGGGGGCGGACCGGGATTTATGAGTTGCTGACGGTGAGCGAAGGGTTCGGGCGTTTGATTCGTGAATCGGGCGAGATGCGGACCTTGCGCGAGCAGAGCGTGAAGGATGGGATGAAGCCGCTGCGCATCGCGGGGGCGATGAAAGTGGTCGAGGGCGTGACGACGGTGGATGAGGTGCTGAAGGTGACGTCGGCGCTGGCGTAAGCGGGGGTTTGTGTCGAAAATGTTGGGCCACCCTAGCGCAAACCGCAATCGCCCGCTATAATGCTGCCTCTTCGGGTCGTTAGCTCAGTTGGTAGAGCAGCGGACTTTTAATCCGTTGGTCGCGTGTTCGAGCCACGCACGGCCTACCAGAATATGTTGTAGCAAAGAAGGCGTTACGAGTGATCGTGACGCCTTCTTTGTTTTTCAAAGTCGACTGAACTATTATTCGAAAAGCACATATGCGGTGCGACAAATAGAATCTACAGTTGCATCCTAGCGACCGACTACTCCACTTAGCAAAACGCTGCCCATGATGAAGCGCTTTTCCTATTCCTCTTGAGATGCCGCAAAGCGGATCCCAGCGACCGGCCGAAAACCTTCAGCCCACCATTATGTCTTTAGCGCCATTAGTGTGAACAGCAAAACGTAATTTTTTGTCTCCACCAACATAAATTACACGCGGATCGGAGGGATATGTTGCATCCCTGCCAAAACCAGCGAGAGAATCGTGCACATATTGCTCAAATATCCGAGTGATGATCACATCCGGATTTTTCTCGACTCGGAATATTTCGTCCTCATAGGAATCTACCAAGCCTTGATAATGTGGTCGTAGATTACTCTTGGTGAACTTACCATTCTTTGATTGCAATAACGAACGAATGGATTGTGCATCATCGAGTAGTTGGCGGTCATAAAGCGGAGTCAGCGAATAGACCCTGGACATGTCTGGTATGGCATCGCGCTCAGCCTTCATTTTCAGATATTCGTGTTTCCTCGCTGCCACCTCAGCCTTTGCTTTTTCAATCATATGACTTGATGGTGCCATTGCATCACTCGCTCCTCTGGCCGCGATCAGGGCTTTTTCGGCTGCTCCAAGTTGCTGCTCAAGTTCCTTGAGTTTCGGTTCGCACGCAGCTCTCTCACTCCTGAACCTCTCCCCCTCCTTTCTCAAGGATTCAGAGAAGCCATTCTTTTCTTTCGCATTCCGCTTCATGCACTGAAAGCGCCAGGCAAAATAAAATTTCATATGCCGGTTAAAACCTTCTCCAAGGGTAGCGGCATTCCCGACAGCTTGCAGGTATTTGTTAAATGCCTCACGAAGATCACTGCTTGTACGAAAGTCCTCAGGAATCAGTCGACCTTTAGGCTGCATCGGCACGCCCTTCGACACTGCAAAATCATACATGTGGCGCAGAGGTATTAGACTCAAACTCTCGTCCTCCAATAATGATTTAGCGCCTTCGCCTGCCGCATATCCGCCACCTACGTCCGAGTGAGCGCCAGGATAGATCACTTCAAAAAAGTGGGCGGGCTTTACAATACGCCCTTCCCTCATGACACTGATGCTATCGAGAGGAAACGAGTTGCGTATCTCATGAGCAGCAACGAAATGCCGGACTTCCTCGACACTTTCATGGATTTCCAACTTTTCCGCCCACGAATCGTGTCCTGCATTTTTCCCGGGCGCTGGATCTGCTCCGGGCACCCCACCGTCAGAAAACGCCAATCTTACCGGACGAGTATCGGCGTAATCCTCTGCCCTTTCATCAAGCATACCTCTCACATCGGATATCATCGGATTATAATAATCAGTGTTATTCTGGCTCATCGGCTGCCCCACCGATGCCACGGTATCGAATAATCCCATGAAGCAGAACCGTACTGGCCAGCTCCCCTGCCTCAGAACCCACCTTGGATCGTTGAATTTGCAGCGAGTTTCCATGATGGCATTGACAAAAGCCCGAGCCAATGCGGCTCCACGACTGAATCCAAATACCGCAATGCTGATTTCCTCAATAGCATTCGCTGGGACAGCGGCCCTGAGAATCGGTAATTTTAAATATCGATCAAACTCTTTCAGCGCAAAGTCAAGACGAGCCTCACCCATGGCCCCAAACGCTGCGCCTGTTACAGTTCCACCGGGGTCTCCGATCTCACGAAAATATGTTCCGATTCCAGGTATATAGATCGAGTGAATACCGTGCGCTGCGTTAGTCGCCAAATGCGCGCGATACAGCCGCGCAACATTGCTGTGCTTTTGCAATGTCATATCTGCATCGAGATTATTTCCGGTCCCATCAAAAAAGAACGAGAACCAAATCCTTTGTCGGCACTTCGAAGGTTGAGCATTCCTTTCGATTTCGGCAGAAATATTAGCAACAGCATTCGATATGGGGGAGGCTTGAGACGTAGATCGAGACATTGTTGCAGGAGCTTTTGCTGAAAAATCGACAGCGTCTCGCAGATCTGCTGCTGACTTTCTTGAGGCGGGTGATTTAGTATCGCCAACTTTTGAATTATCTGGAGTTTTTCGCATCCTTGCACCTCAAAAATATGCTCTGATCCTTACGATCTTCATCAAGGTGCATTGCGGGAGGAGAGATGAATTCCGTCACCTTGACTTTCACGGAACCATCGGGATAGAAATGGGTCTCCAAGTAAGCCGGGGCTGAACTGGTGGGTGGATCTACATAGGCAAGCGCTTCCTTATAATGAAAAATTCGTCTTTCACCAATGCGTCCTGTCGAACTCTTGACTGGATAAGTGCATCCATCAACTTGCCACTTGACCTTTACCTCTACTTTCTCACGCTGAGCTTTCGATATCCTTGTGCAGCATACAACCCCACTACCCCCGCTAGTTGGTGAGCTCAAGTGCACGTGTCCGCCCCCTGAACTATCCACTGAGTAATGATCGATGAGCCGATCAGTGTAATTAAACCCAATTAATCCTAATATAAAATATTCACCAGCATCGCTTTCTTCTATCATCCTTCCTCCTGTCGCCTCTTTCGCTACGACACCGCTCATCGACAACTCAATTAGAACCGTCGATATCAAAGCAAGAAAGAACAGGAGTTTTTTTGACGCCATTTTACTCATACCTCTCTAGATATTAACTTCACCATTATTCAGAAGGATCTTCAAATTATTGACATCACTGGACCTTAGATACTCAATCGCCTTCTCATACACCTCCATAGACATTATTCCTTTCACGTAAAACAACCTGATCATTGCATACAGCGACATCTGCAATACTGATCCGAGCTTTTTGCTCCTTGCCTCAATAACACTCTCAGAGACAAAGTCATATTGCGATTCACGCGGGATCTCCGAAAACAGATTAGGAACACTTGACCTCAATGAACTCAATATTTGATCGATCTCGGAAGCCGCCAGCATGTGGTCTTCCTGTTCCTGACTCAGTAAGACAGGTTTTGAGGCAGGATTAACCGCTCCATACTTATTTGTCGTTTGCGCAATCCGCCCGGATCGATCAACGTAGTGCCAGGAACTCGCTACACCAAGAAAAACCTCTTTCTGCTCCCGTGTCAGGATATTGAGCAGACTCTCAAACACGCGGGGATCGAAAAAGCGCAGCATGGCTTCGACACCGCCTGCGAGAGTAATATGCAGGCGCGTGCCAAGGCCCCTTGCCAAGCCTGTCAAATCTAGCGAGGAGACGAGCATCATTACTGACGAAGAGTAAGTTCCACGCTGCTTTAGCCAGTCAAATACAATACGCGACAACCTGATTTCCCCTCCGCTGGCAGCTAGAACGAGAATGGGGGCCACCGCCAGAGCACTTTCCTCTTTGGTTCGATCAAACAAGCTCATCCACTCTGTCGAACCGTATTGCAACTGTTTTGATAATCCGGGCAACCCACCGTGATCAAGCAAAAGAAAAATATTCTCTTCAGGTCTGGATTCGAGTAATTTCGCGGTTATACCTCTGAAATCAATACATTTACTCATGCCGACCTCAAAACAAATGGAGAACCGGTACTGCGTGCTCGTATCAGGCACTCAACGCAGATGCTGGCTGGCAAGGTTGGCAATGGATAATCGAGCTGATTTGCCCCACTTAAGCTCTTCTTCCCTGCCTGTACAGCAATCTTTCCCGGGCACAAGACGTTGATGTTGCCGCCGTCGATGACGATGCTCGCGCCGCCTGCGGTCGACAAACTGATGGTCTTTACCGCTGCCCAATCGATGTGCGCGTTCGCACTCATTACACTTACTTCGTCGCGCGCTTGAATCTTCAGATCATCACCCTGGACCTGAATATCGATTGCCTCCCGTGCTGCGATCAACTGCAAACCTGCATCGTCTGCATCAGCCATGACTGTTCCGCCGAGCACTCCGATAACCTGACCAGAATGGATGCAAATCTGACCTCCGCTGATAGACTGAGCATCTCGCCCAGCTATCATCGAAACCGTCTCGCCATTCGTAATTTGTAAGCTCTGCCCCGCATTCACTCCCATTCCGTTTTTGGCGGCAATTGCTACCATCGGGGCGGCCAATTCCAACGTGTCCGGACCAACCTCGGTCTTGTCAAACCGATGTATATCGACGTTGCCCGACAACGCGGCAAATATTGCGTTCATGGGCGCGATATTCTGATCCAGCACACTCGAACCGGCCTTCGCCGCCCCTGCATGTGCCGCCAACCCAACGGTTTTATGAATCGTCGCCGCCCGATGAAAAACTTCAGCCATCTTCACCGCCTGCTCCGCGAGCCCCACGCCATCCGCATTCTCGCTAGCGGCATCCCGCATAGCAGCCCCATGATTGATCCCGTAACTCGAAATCAGAAGACCTCCGCTCGCCCTTATCGCCCCATATGCATCAGTCCGCAACTCCACCCCCAACCCGCGAAAACTCCCACGATAGTTATCCGCCGAATGAACCAAATGCCCTAGATTCAACTCGGTTGCCGCATGGCTGCACCGTAGCTGCACCCTTCCCTGTCCATCGGTATCGTCGAACAGCAATTGGCTATACCCCGAACCACCAAACTCCTTACTGCGAATCCCCCACTGCGCCGCGCTATTACGATGTCCTTCGCTCTCCGGCGACGCCCCATGCCATACCGGACTGTTACCGACCGCCAGATTGCCCTGCCCCGACCGCGCATGATCGTTCGCCTTCTCGAAGGGTGACACCTTGCCTTGCGCAACCCGCTTTCCTCCAGGCGTCGGCAAGACGCCACCCTCGCCCTGCCCGTTATACAAAGCACCAACGATCACCGGCCGATCGATATCGTTCTCCAGGAACTGGACCAGCACTTCCTGCCCGATGCGCGGCAGGAACTGAAACCCCACCGACCGCTGCGCCACGCGCACCCAGCAAGTCGCGCTGCCGCTGTCCTGCCAGTGAAACCGGATCCGCACCCGCCCCAGCCGGTCGCAGCACAGTTCGTCGGCGCCCTGCGCGCTGTCGTTGCCGCTCAGCCCGACCACGATCGCGCTCTGGGCGCCACGCGCCGTGGGTTTGGCATGCATGCGCCCGTCGCTGCCCGGCAATTCCGGACGCCACGGCACCGCGGAAGGAATCGCCTCGAAGCAATTGGCATAGCCCGTGCGGCGCGCCTGCGCGATCGCCAGGCCGAAGTCCGCTGGCACCACGCGCAGCGCCTGCTCCAGCAGTTCGGGAAGAGGACCGAACAACTCCGCCAGCGCATCCCGGGCCGGCGGCGGCAGATTGTTGATGCCGACGCTGCTCACCCGCAGGACGGTGAAGGCGCCAGCCGTGCCGATCTGCTGCAGCGGCGCGCCGGTCACATCCATTCGCGTGCCGGCACGCAAGGTGCGCACGGTCGAACGTCCCGACCAGATCTGGCCGCGCGCCTCCTTTCCCTGCATCTGCAAATCCACATAACGCCGCGCCTGGGCGCTATTGGCGTAGGCATATTGACCTGGCACGTCATACGATTCGAGTTCCGGCAGCTTGTTGTAGCGCACGTGTGACGGGGAATTCCCGCTGACACTGCGCCTGGCCTTGTAGTCGCTGCTGAGCACCGTCATGAGCGAGGCGTGCAGCTGCTGGTGGGCGTGCAGGGATTGCACCGAGTCGCGCTGCTCGACCGAGCTGACGCCGTGGTAGCGAATGCCGCCATGCGACGCGCTGCTCGCATCCTCCGGCACGCTGCTCGGCTGGCTGCTGTCGGCGAACAGCACCAGGCCATGTCCGTCCCTGGTATCCTCGACCCGCCAGGACAAGCCTTCCTCGGCCAGCAGGCGCAGCACGAAATCCAGATCGGACTCGCGGTACTGGCAGCAATAGCTGCGCGGCTGCGCGTCGGCCATGAAGGAATTGACCTCGTCGCTCCAACGCCAGCGCGCCGCTGGCCGGTAATCGGCGAAGACCGCGTCGACGATGTCGATCACGCGCTTGTCTTGCCATACCCGGCAATTGCGCACATGGGCCAGGCGCCAGATCCAGGGCGCGATGCGAATCCGGTAGCGGGCCAGCCCGCCATCGCTGCCCAGCATGGCGGCTGCGCAGACCTCCCCCGAAAACCGTTCCCGCGTGCCATTGGCCAGACTGAGCTCGAGCGTCGCCGGCTGCCCCAGCAATGCCGTCACCGGGATAAAAGCGCTGGTCGACAAGGCGATCACCTCCCGTAGACCGACCTCCTGCACCGCTTCTTCGGCAGCGAACGCCTCGACCAGCAGCCCGTACTCACCGCGCTCGCCGATGCTGAGGTCCATCAGCCTGGTCGCTCCGGAAAATTCCGCCAGCGCGGCGGTGACTTCCTCGATCAACGCATTCGCCATGGCAATACGTGCTCCTCATCAACTGATCAGGCACACGATATAAGGTGTCTGGAGCGTAGCTCTTGCGCGCAATCATCATTGGGGCATGCTTTCATCCGGACACAGCCCCGTCGACGTTCGGTGTTAAAGTAATTACAACTTCCGGAGTGTCTCGATATGTACCTGATCGAAAAAATTTTCCTGTTCGGCTACCTGATGATCGTGGCCCTCTTCTTTACTTGTGGAATGGGATTGATCGTCCTGGCCGGGATCGAAACCTGGCACGCCCTCAATCCCATGAACACGATGCCCACGGACGACCGGTTCGACGTGTTGCTCGAATGCGTTGGCTTGCTGACCATTGCGGTGGCATCCCTGGAACTTGGACAGACCGTGCTGGAAGAAGAAGTCCAGCGCTCGGCCAATATCAGCGCCCCGACCCGCGTGCGCCGCTTCCTGTCGCGTTTCCTGATCGTCGTGGTGGTCGCCCTGTCGGTCGAGGCCTTGATCGGCGTCTTCAAATTCGTGAACGGCCAACCGCAATTCCTGCCGCACGCCGCATCGGTCGGCCTGGCCGCTGCAGCCATCCTGGCGACCTGGGGCCTGTTTATCCGCATGAATACAGAGGCCGAGAAACTCGAGCCGGAAGCCATGCGCGAAGTAAAAGCCGAGGACGACGAAATCGAACGCGATATGGAAGGCGACCCCAAGACCAAATACGCGCCCGTCGCGAAGAGCGAGTTGCCGCAGGGACACGATCATGCGCCGGATGCGCAGGACGAAACGCACGACGAAACCCAGGATAAAGCGCAGGACGACGGGTCCGACACAACCGGCGCGCATAAAAAGTGATTCGAAGCACTTGGTAAATCGGTCAAGTGCCGCTATAATCTCGTCTTCTTCGGGTCGTTAGCTCAGTTGGTAGAGCAGCGGACTTTTAATCCGTTGGTCGCGTGTTCGAGCCACGCACGGCCTACCAAAGATTCAGACAACAACGCCAGCCTTCGGGTTGGCGTTGTTGTTTTCACTTTCCGAACGCCATGCCCCAGACGATCGCCAGCGCCGTCCAGCACGAACTGGTCATCAAGAAAAGCCGCTTCATCGCCTGCGTGCAGCCGATGCCGGACCGCGCCGGGGCCGTCAAGATCGTGGCCGAGCTGCGTGCCCAGCATCCGGGCGCGGCCCATGTGTGCTGGGCCCTGCTGGCCGGCGGCCAGTCGGCGGCGGTCGATGACGGCGAACCCAGCGGCACCGCGGGCCGCCCCATGCTCGACGTCTTGCGCCACCAGGACCTGGAAGGCGTGCTGGCCACCGTGGTGCGCTACTTCGGCGGCGTCAAGCTCGGCGCGGGCGGACTGGTGCGCGCCTATACCGACAGCGTTGCCCAGGCCCTGCTGACGGCGACCAAGATCCCGATCATCAAGCTGCGCCAGCTGCGCTGCACCGCGCCCTATGCCATGGAAGGCATGCTGCGGCGCGAACTCGATGGAGCAGGCGCCAGCCTCGATGCGGTCGAGCACGGCGACGACGTGCGTTTCACCTTCAGCCTCCCGGCCAGCGCCGCCGATGCGCTGCGCGCCCGCCTCGACGAAGCCGGCCATGGCCGCATCGGCTGGCCGTCCGACGCCGACGACGAGGACGGCGTTCACTGAAGCCATTCCGGCGCCCTATACCCGTCATCACGACACGAAAGCGGACGCGTCCGCCTGCTCCCGGTATAGTGCCTGACCCGGCCGCGCATACGCTTCGGCCGGCTTTCCTCTTTCCACCCGAACAACAATCCCCGTGATCAAGAAAAGCCTACTTCCACTCGCCCTTGGCGGCTTCGGCATCGGCATGACCGAATTCGTCATGATGGGCATCCTTCCCGACATCGCCAACGGCCTGCACATCACCATCCCGCAAGCCGGCTACCTGATCACCGCCTATGCACTGGGCGTCGTGGTCGGCGCGCCGACCCTGGTCAGCCTGGTGGCCGGCCGCCCGCCGCGCAGCGTGCTGGTCTGGTTCATGCTGATGTTCGCCATCTTTAATGCGATGTCGGCGTTCGCGCCGAACTTCGAGATCATGATGGTGTCGCGCTTCCTGGCCGGCCTGCCGCATGGCGCCTTCTTCGGCGTCGGCGCCGTCGTGGCCAGCCGCCTGGCCGACGAGGGCCGCACCGCCGCCGCCGTCGCCACGATGTTTACCGGCCTGACCCTGGCCAATGTGCTGGGCGTGCCGCTCGGTACCTGGATCGGCCACGTCATCGACTGGCGCCTGGTGTTCCTGATCGTGGCCGTGATCGGCCTGCTCACCATGTGGAGCCTGCGCCAGTGGGTGCCGCATATCGAACCGGGCAAGCGCACCGGCATCATGCAAGACCTGCGCATCTTCCGCCACCTCGACCTGTGGCTGGCGCTGGGCATCGTCTCGATCGGCACCGGCGGCTTCTTCGCCTGGTTCAGCTATATCGCGCCATTGCTCACCGACGTCACGCGCTTCGATTCGACCACGATTCCCCTGATCATGACCGCGGTCGGCGTCGGCATGACGGTCGGCGTGCAGTTCGGCGGCCGCCTGGCGGACCGCGTGCACCCGCTGCCCGCCCTGCTGATCCTCATGATGTCGATGACCGTTCTGCTGCTGTGCAATGGCTTCCTCGCGGAGTCGAAGCTGGCGATGGTCGTGCTGGCCTTCCTGACCGGCGCCAATGCGCTGGCGATCGGGCCGCCGATCCAGTTGCTGCTGATGGAACAATCGCGCGAAGCCGAGATGCTCGGCTCCTCGCTGGGCCAGTCCGGTTTCAATATCGGTAATGCGCTGGGCGCCTTCCTCGGCGGCGTGCCGCTGACGCTGGGCTATGCCTACACGGCGCCGCAGTGGGTGGCGGCGGCCCTGGCGCTGTGCGGCGTGGGATTGACGGCGTTCATGCTGGCGCGCCACCGCATGCAGACGCGCATGCTGGCGGCCGGCTGCACCTGATCTGAGAATGAAAAACGGCGGCTCGCGGCCGCAATGGCGTTAAGTTAAGGCAAAAGTCTTCTTGAGTTAGCATAAAAACGTCGTCCCCACGAAGGTGGGGACCTAAGTTGCAAGCGTTTCGACGACGTTTGCAGAACTTGGGTCCCCGCCTTCGCGGGGACGACGTATTTGATGCTTAACCTAACGGCATCAGGCTCTCAGCCGCCGTTTGTCCTTCATGAAAACTTCTTCAGGCGCGACGGCGCCGCAGTGCAATTCCGCCAAGCAGCCCCGCCATCATCAGCGTCAGGGTGCCCGGCTCGGGCACCTCCACCGGCGACTCGACCGGCGGATCGTTCTTGACGAGTTCGAAACCCGGAACGTCGACCGCCTTCCAGTAATTCTCGGCATCCACCTGAACGCTTGAATTCCAGGTGCCAGCGATGACCTGGCCCTTAATGACGCCATAGCCGGGAACGACCGTCGCATACGGCGCCAGCACGCTGCCAAGAATACCTTTTACGTCGACCGTCTCGGCCTCGAAGAAATTAAACAGGACGTTGTAGCCACTCAGTGGCTGCATGCCGCCAGTGAAACCGCCGTGCTTGCCGCTGATATTAAAAATCAACGTCTGGTTTGCGGTCAGGCCGCTGAGCACCCAGTTATTGCCGCCATTCAAAAAGTCGGCCGAGACATTGAATATGTCGACGCCGCCCTTGCCGCTGCCGATGAGCTTATTGGCACTGTATAGGCGCTCGACCGTGCCTGTCGCCCCGACAAGGCTCAGTCCGGCGGCGATGTCCTTGAATTGCTCCGTTGCTGAGGAAAAATCGACCGGATTGACCGTCGAACGTGGCGGGGTGGCAGCGCTCTGCGTGGTCACCGCACCGCCGGCATACACCGGACCGTTGTGGATGCTGCCGCTCGTCAGCGAGATATCGCCGCCTGCGACGATCGAGTAACCGGCGTAAGCCGCCCTGTCTTTTTTATTGACCGCGTAATTCTGGATCGTGACGTTACCACCAGAAACGATCGCCCCTTCGACGTCGCTCGAGATCGCCTTGAAGTCGCCCGCGGTATAGACGTTTGCACCGCCCATGATGGCGCCCAGATCGATGACGCCTGCCTGGGCGCCCATGCTGGCCAATGCCACACCTAGAAATACGCCAAACTTGATCATAAAAATTCCACACGGAAATTAATAATGATCAAGAGTATCACTCCGACACCACAATTTGGTTGCAGGAAAGATACGCTTGCCAGTAAATCTAACGAATGATCACACCAGGGCGACGTCGCCCATTGCCTTCGCGGTTTCGGCCGCTTCATCCAGGATGTCTTGCAGCGTGAATTCGTCGAAGACGAAATCGAGCGCGCTCTCGCCGTGGTCGGGCAGGTTGGCGCGGCGGCTGTCGAGGGGCGACGCCACCGGCGCATACTGGTTCGCAAGCAACAGGGTGTCGAGCAAGGTGCCCGGCGGCATGTTCAGCCAGCCGCCGCGCATGTCGGCGATCGCCTCCGACACCGCCGGCGGTATCGACAGCTTCTTCATCACCTCGGCGCTGACCACGTCTTCGCACAAGGCGCCCCAGTTCTCCGGATCGTCGTCCAGAAGGCCGGGAAACTCGTCGGCCCGCGCCAGCAGGTAGAAGGCGCCGACCTCGTGCACGATGCCGGCAAACAGGGCGGTATCGGGATTGACGCCGGTGACGCGGCGCGCCAGCGAATGGGCGATCGAGGCGACGTGGGTCGTATGCGCCCACAACTGCTCGGCCTTGGCGCGCAGGCCCGGGTCGTTGATGCGGTTACCGAATTGCCGCACCACCAGGCTGGCCACCAGGGCCTGCAGGCGCCGGTACCCGATGCGCGCCACGGCGGCGCGGACATTGGTCACCGGCATTGCGCTGCTGCCGCCGAAGGCGGGCGTATTGGCGATCGCGACCGTGCGCGCGGCCAATTGCGGTTCGGCCAGCACCAGGCGGATCGCCTCGTCGATATGACAATCCGGGTCGTCGAGGGCGAGCTGCAGGCGCAGCACGGCATTGACGCTGGTGGGGAAAGTGATCTCACCGCGAACGGCCTGCGCCGCGATGTATCCGAATGCTTCAAGTTTATTCACGTCGGTAATTATAGCCCCCGCCGGATGCCCGGACCGGACGCCATGTCCGCCCCATATCCACCGGCTGGCCAAACTGTGGCGCATCATCCACACCGCATAAGCCTGAGGCGGATGCAAAACAGCCCGCGCGCCGGATGGCACGCGGGCTGTTGTAAAGCGATCAGGCTGGGATTACTTGACCTTGATTGTGCTCTTGACGTTGGTCACGCCGTCGACGCCCTTGGCCACTTGCATGGCCTTGTCGGCTTCGGCCTTCGATTCGACGAAGCCGCTCAGCATCACGACGCCGCCTTCGGTATCGACGTTGATTTCCATGCCCTTCAGGGCAGGATCGGACACCAGGCCGGCCTTGACCTTGGCGGTGATGTTGCCGTCCGAGGCCACGCGGGCAGTCTTTTCGCCGACGCGCTCGGTGGCGTTTTCCGCCTTGTGGGCGGCGTTCGACGCCATTTCCTTGGTGCGGTCGAATGCGGCCGCAGTCTTTTCCTTCACGGTGGCGACCGCTTCACGGGTGTTGGCGGCCACGGCCGCGCCGGTGGTGGCGGCCACGTTGGTGGCGGTAGTGACGTTGCCGCGCTTATCGACCACGCAGGCGGTGCGCGCATCGCCGGTCATCTGTTCGCACTTCTGGACGGCGGCGGCCGTCGCTGGATCTTTCGAGTCGATGCTGCTCACCAGTTCGCCACTGCTGCTGTGGCCGACGGCGCGGTCGATATCGCGGTCGTCCAGGCGGGCCAGCGCGGCATCGCGGATCGAGTTGGCCGTGGCCTTGCAGCGGTCCTTGTCGCCGGCTGCGGTGGCGTCGCACTGGGTGTCGGCCAGCTCGTGCTCGGCGCGGACCACCTTGGCGCGCGCATCGCGCAGGTTGCCGCCGGTGGTGTCGTACTTGGTATAGGCATCGAGTTCAGCACGCGCCTGGGCCAGCTTGGCCTCGTCCTCGCACACTTCCTCGGCATTGCCCTTCATGGCTTCGCATTTGGTCTTGGCAGTGCGGTAGTCGGCGCCGGCCTTGTCCATCGCGGCGCGGTGGGCCTCCTTGTCGACGGGGGCGGCGCTGGCAGGAGCAATGGCGACGGCGGATACGGCGGTTGCGATCAGGGTAGCGATGAGGGTTTTCATGGTCGGATTCCCTTGCATGCGTTGTTAGGATGGCATCCATTAAACGCCCTGTACCCTACAACATCTGTGCGACAACGTACCTTGATTGGACAAACTGGACTTCGGGATATAGCGGCAAATCCACTTCCCTCGTTAGCCCCAAAACGTCGTTCCCGCGCAGGCGGGAACCTAAGGTTTTCAGCGCTATCGAAACGCTGGCAACTTAGGTTCCCGCCTGCGCGGGAACGACGTGCTAATGCTGCCTCAGTCGCCGCCGCAGTGAGGTGCGGCGGCAAACCGATCAACGATTACTTGGCCTTGTTGGCGTCACGTGCGGCATCGCGGGTCGACTTGGCCTGCGCTTCGCACTTGTCCTCGGCGTCGCCTTTCAGCGAGTCGCATTTTTCATCGGCCAGTTCATATTCGGCGTCGATCACATTGTCACGTGCCTTGCGCACATTGTTGCCGGTATTGTCGAACTTGGTGGTCGCATCCAGTTCGGCTTTCGCACGCATCAGCTTGGCTTCGTCTTCGCAGATGTCTTCGGCGTGACCGCTCATGGCGTCGCATTTGTCCTTGGCGACACGGTAGTCGGCCTTGACCTTGTCCATCGCCGTTTTATAGGCGTCCTTATTGGTCTGGGCGGCGGCAGGAGCGATGCCGATGGCGGCGACGGCGGCGGTGGCGATCAAGGTAGCGATGAACGATTTCATGTTGGGTCCCTCTATTGGTTATTGGTGAGTCCATTAAACGCCGACGCCGCAGAGCACTCTGTGCGGCACCGAACGCTTATTAAAAAACCAATTAAGCTTATAAGGACGATAGCGAAGAACGTCGATCTACCTCATTCGTCAGTGCAGCAAGCCTTCTCGCCACAGCGCATCGGCGGCCTCGAATGGCGACAGACGGCTGTCAAACTGGCGGCCGTTGCCGGCCAGCTTGACCCAGGCGCGCGTGTCGTGGCCGCTGCCCGGCACCGCGACGGTGGCGCGCACGCCGCGCAGCCAGTCGTGCACCCGCGCATATTCTCCCGGCTGGGTGCGCTGGATCCAGGCCAGCGCCACCAGGTCGGCGAAGCCTTCCTCGCGCCGGGTGTCGCGCATCGCCTTCGCCGCCGCCAGCAGTTCCGGATCGTGCGAGGTTTCATGCCCCGTTTCGACGAACCCTGCCGGCAGCAGGTGCCATTCGCCCTGGGCGTAGCGCCAGCAATGGGCCAGTTCGTGCGCGGCCATGGCCTCGATCAGCAGCGCCTGCTTGTCGGCGGGGATATCGGCCAGCACCTTCTCGGCCTCGGGATTACCGCGCATCGACAGCACCAGCTTGCAGCGGCCCTTGTCGAAACCCATCGCCAGCGGCACTGCGCCGGCCGGCGCCTTCGGCTGGACGATGATGTCGACCGGCAGGGCGATCGATTTCGAGTACGCCAGCACGGGGGCGGCGGCGCGCAGCCAGCGCATTTCTTGAGCCGTGAGCTGCGATGCGTGCGAGGGAAGCGAAGCGGATGCGGCCAGGACGGCGGCCGCATACAGGAGAGTCTTGTACATGGTGCTACTCCGGGGATGAGCGAAATTCCTATCGGAAATTCTAGCCCCGAATAGCGCACTTCTTTCAGGAAAATATTTCTGTATGTTCAAAAAAGCAAGGGCCGCGACGAACGGCCCTTGTTGCGATCAGGCGGTCAGCGCCAGCCGCTTCCGTCGAGCCGGCAAGGCCGGCGCGGCTGCACCGTCGAGACGGAAAATGCTTACCAGCTGGGCCAGGCGTTCCGCCTCTTCCTCCAGCGAGGCCGCGGCCTGGCTGGCCTGCTGCACCAGCTCCGCATTCTGGCGCGTGGCGTCGTCGATCTGGCCGATCGCACCATTGACCTGCTCGATGCCGGCATTCTGTTCCGCGGACGCATGGCTGATCTCGGCCATGATGTCGGTTACGCGCTTGACCCCGGTGACGATCTCGCCCATCGTCGCGCCGGCCTGATCCACCAGACGGGCGCCGGCGTCGACCCGCTCGACCGAGCTGCCGATCAGGACCTTGATCTCCTTGGCCGCCGCCGCCGAACGCTGCGCCAGGTTACGCACCTCGGTCGCCACCACGGCGAAGCCGCGGCCCTGCTCGCCGGCGCGGGCGGCTTCCACCGCCGCATTGAGTGCCAGGATATTGGTCTGGAAGGCGATGCCATCGATCACACCGATGATGTCCACGATCTTCTTCGACGATTCATTGATCGCCGCCATCGTGCCCACCACCTCGGCCACGACCTTGCCGCCGCGCTGCGCCACTTCGGAGGCCGATTCCGCCAGCATGTTCGCCTGGCGCGCATTGTCGGCATTCTGGCGCACGGTGCCGGTCAATTGCTCGACCGAGGCGGCAGTGGCCTGCAGGGTGCCGTTCTGGCGTTCGGTGCGGCCGGCCAGGTCGCGGTTGCCGTCCGCAATCTCGGTCGATACGGTGCCGATCGCCAGTGTGCCGGTGCGCACCTGGGCCACGATGCGCACCAGGCTGTCGCGCATGCCCTGCATCGCGAACAGCAGGCTGCCGCGGTCGCCCGGGCGGGTGACAATCTCCACGCCCAGGTCGCCGCTGGCGATGGCGCTGGCGATCGAGGCCGCATAGTCCGGCTGGCCGCCGAGCTGGCGCAGCAGGCCGCGGCTGATGTACCAGGCCGCCAGCGAACCGGCCGCGATCGCGCCCGCGCACAGCAGCGCCATCCAGCCGAAGAAACCCTTGGCCATGCGGCGCGCCTCGGTGGCGGCCTCGTTGCTCAGCTTTTCCTCGAGATCGATCAGGCGGTTGATGCTGGCCAGCCAGGCGGTGAAAGCCGGCGCCGCCTCTTGCGCCAACAGCGTGTTCGCTTCGAGGGCCTGCCCGGCTGCGTGCAGCGCGACCACGCGCGCGATCAGCGGCTTGGTTAGGCTTTCCTGGGCCTTGATCGCGGCCAGCGCTTCCTTCTCTTCCGGCAGGATGTCCTTTCGTTCATTGAACAGCGCATCCAGAGGGCCGGCGGAGCGCGCATAGTTGTCGTCCAGCGTGCGGATCAAGGCGATCGGCGCGCTGGCGCCAGCCGCGTCCGACGCCAGCGCCACGTCGCGCAGGGCGATCGCGCGGTCGTGCACGCTGCCACGGAAGTTGATGGCGTGGCGCTGCTTGACGCTGTTGACCTCGTTGATATGGTTGAGGACACTCTCGATCCGGCCCACGCGGTTTACTGCCAGCGCGACCAGGGCAATCATCAGTAAGAAAACGGCGCCGTAGCCGAATGCCAGCCGGGCGCCGATGGTCAGGTTCTTGGTTTTCATGTGGGCGAGAAGTCGATCAATAAGGTTGCAAGAAAATACATAGGTATTTCCTATTGGAAACCATTCGACTATAGCATGGCGTTGTAGATTGTGCTTACAGCGCCAGGCCTATCGTGCTCTACCCTATTTGAGCAAGCTGTCCGCCGTCACGAAGGCCGGACGGATGTCGTTCGGCACCGCCTTCAGCTTGTCGAGCGCCTTGCGCACCTCGGGGCGGATCACGACGTACTTGTCCATCATCGCCTTGGCGCGCGCATAGTCGCCGGTGGCCTCGATGGTCAGGAATTCGCGGTCCAGGTCGATCACGGCCCCTTTGATCTTCTTGAAGTCGACCGAGAAGGTGCCGTCGTCGTGGGCGACAAAGCCGCCCTTGTCGAGCAGGTAGTTGACCTGGATCGCCATGCCGCGCGCGTGCGACGAACTCAAGCCGAAGTGCAGGGTGCGGAAGCTCGAGGCCAGGAAGGTGTTGTACAGCTTGCGCTCGGCCGCCGCGCCCTGCCCCAGCGTGTCCTTCAGCAGGCCCTTGTCCATCATGTACTGCAGCGCCCACAGGCCGGTGATGTCGGCCTTGGCTTCCTCGATGGTCGAATAGGTTTCCTTCAGATCCTGGCGCGGGGTCGAGTCCTTGCCGTCCTTCTTCGTGTGATGCGGTCCCAGGCCGTGCATGATCTCGTGCGCCAGGATGTGGGTGAAGAAGGAATCGAAGTCCAGGTCCTTCTGGTCAGCGGGCTTGAGCACCTGCTTGCTGATCGGGGTGAGCGTGGACGCGAACTTGGCCTGCTGTACGTTCTTGAGCATCACGCGCTTGGAGCCGCGCTCGCGGATCACGCGCTCGTCGTTCGGCAGGTTGTAGGCCGCGGTCTGCACGCCCATATTGCCGTCGCCGGCGCCGTACACCTCATTGACCACCACCATCGGCGCGATGGCGCCGACCTTCGGGTTGCGGTACTGCTTGTCGAGCGGGAGGTTGTCTTCGAGTTCCTGCAGGTGCTTGCCGAAGAAGTCCAGCTTGGCCGTTTCCTTCGGATCGCGGATGCTCACATAGGCCTCGAAGGCGGCCTTGTAGCCGAACAGCTCGTCGTTATAGGTTTCATATGGCCCGATGGTCACGTCGACCGGCGAGTCGAGGTCCATCCAGGCGAAGTCCGAAGCCAGGTAGTCGTTGGAAAGAAAGGCGTCGGCGCGCAGGCCCAGGAATTTCTTGAGCGAGGCGTTATCGGTGGCTGCCGCCGCGTCGCGCAGCAGCTTCGCCAGCTTTTCCAGTTCGGGGCGGTACTCGTCCGAATACTTCACGGTGCGCAGCTTGCCGTCCGGGTCCGTGCGGATCACGGTGAAGAACCACTGCGCCTCTTTCATCTGCTCGGGCGCCAGGCCGTCCATCCAGTTTTCCAGCGACGCCTTGGTAGCGCCTTCCGGATAGAAGTTGGCGCCCTCGGGCTTCTTCGCCGGAATCCTGATGCCCGCATATTCGGCCGGCATGAACGAAGCATTGTTGTCGAGGTTCGACCATGGGCCCTTGTTGAGCCAGAACGCATTCAGGCGCGCGCGGCCGAGCGGCGTGGTGTCTTTCCTGAGCGCGTTCCACAGCGCCTCGTTGTGGGCCCAGCGCTGGCGCAGCTGCAGCGTGTCGATGATCTTGGCCGCTTCGATCAGCTTGACGATGGCGGCGCGGTCACCCTTCCCTAGGTGCGACACGTCGGCGCGTAGCTCGACCGGCGCGAAGCGTTTCGACATGGCGTGCAGCTGGTCGGCGCTGGCGACCGTTGGCGCCGTTTGCGCGTACACAGCCGGTGCGAATATGGCGCCGATAACGGCGCACAAGGCGAGCGGTGCGAAGATTTTTTTCATGGTCTCTCCCAAATCCTGAATGGTAACCAGATGATTATCGCACCGTCGCCAGCGCCTCTCCCTGCTCCCAACCGCCGCCGAGCGCACGCGCCACCGCCACCGTCGCCAGCAGGCGCTGGGTGCGGATCTGGGCCGCGGCGCGGTCCGCCGCCAGCGTGCTGCGCTGGGCATCGGTCACGTCGAGATAGGTCGATACGCCGCGCTCGTAGCGCGCCTGCGCCACCAGCAGCGCGCGCGCCGCGGCCTGTTGCGACTGCGCCTGCACCTCGCCTTGCATCTGGCGCTGCTGCAGGTCGGACAGCGCATCTTCCACCTCGCGCAGTGCCGTCAGCAGCTTCGTCTGGTGATTGGCCACCGCCTCGTCATAGCGCGCCCTGGCCAGCGCCAGGTTGGCGCGATTGCGTCCGCCATCGAAGATCGGCAGCGACAGCGCCAGCGGGCCGGCCGAGAACTGGCGCGCACCGCCGTTGGTCAGGTCGTTCAGGCTTTGCGAGGCATAGCCGAAATTCCCGGTAAGCGACAGCGCCGGATAGAAGGCGCCTTCGGCCACGCCGATCTGCGCATTGGCCGCCTTCAGCTGCGCCACGCTGGCCGCCAGGTCGGGCCGCTGGCCCACCAGGCTGGCCGGCAGGCCGACGGGAATCGCGGGCGGCTGCGGCAGTTGCGCGGTCGCGGTTTTCATCTGCCCTGTGGCTATCAGCGGCGCGCTGGGCGTGCTGCCCACCAGCGTGGCCAGCGCGTGCTCTACCAGATTGCGCTGGCGCTGCACCTCGTGCAGGTCGGCTTCGGCGTTGGCGCGCTCGATGCGCGCACGCGACACGTCCAGCTCGTTCGACAGGCCGGCATTGAAGCGGGCCTCGACCAGCTGCTCCGACTCGCGGCGCGTAGCCAGGGCGCCTTCCAGGATCGCGCGCTCGGCGTCCAGGCCGCGCAGCTGCCAGTACGACGAGGCGACCTGGCTCGACAGCAGCAGGATCACGCCATCGCGATCGTCCTGCGCCGCCAGCGCCTGCGCATCGCTGGCCTCGACCACGCGGCGCACGCGGCCCCACAGGTCGAGCTCATACGACAGCGAGGCGCCGACGCTGTAGTTATTGCCCTCGATCGAGCGGCCGCCCAGGGCCAGGCCCTGCGAAGTTTCGGCCGAGGTACGGGCACTCGACACACCGGCGCCGACCGAGACGCTCGGCAGCTGGCCGGCGCGCACGACGCCGAGTTGCGCCTGCGCCTGCAGCAGGCGCTGGGCCGCGGCCTGCACGCCCGGATTGTCGCGCAGCGCGCGCGCCTCGAGGCCGTCGAGGGTAGCGTCATGGAACACGGTCCACCAGGCGGCCGGCAGGCGCGCGCTGTCGCCGCCCGCTTCGAGATGGCGGAACGCCGTTTGCGCCGGCGCGTCCGGCGCCTTGAAATCCGGGCCGAGCGTGGTGCAGCCGGAGACCAGGGTAGCGATCGCGAGGACACAGGCGAGAGGTTTGAACATGGTTGATCTCTTCATTCGATTCAGTATCAATGGGCGCCTGAGCCGCCACCCGGCGACTTGACCTTGTCGGCCATCCAGATCGCCGCGATGCAGCCGAGCAGGATCATGCCGATGATCCAGAAGCCATCGTTATAGGCCATCACATAGGCTTCGCGCCGCACCAGGCGGTCGACCACGGCCAGCGCTTGGGTTGAGGCGCTGGCCGGATCGATGCCCTTGGCGATGAAGCCCTGGGTCAGCGCGTCCAGGCGTTCCTGGGTTGCAGGCGCATAGACCGAGACCGCTTCGCCCAGGCGCGCCGAGTGGAAGTGTTCGCGGTTGGTAAGCGAGGTCGCCAGCAGCGCGATGCCGATCGAGCCGCCCAGGTTGCGGGTCATGTTGAACAGGCTCGAGGCCGAGCCCATGTCGCGTGGCTGCAGGCCCGACATCGCGAAGTTCGACAGGGTCAGCATCACGAACGGCTGGCCGATGGCGCGCACGACTTGCGTCCACATCAGCTGGTCATAGCCGGTGGTGGCATCCATGAAGGAATTCATGATGCACGAGATGCCGAACATGAACAGGCCGAAGCTGCACAGGATGCGGTTGTCGACTTTCGATGACAGCTTGGCCGCGAACGGCATCACCAGCAATTGCGGCAGGCCGACCCAGGCGATCACTTCGCCGATCTGCATCGGCGTATAGCCGGCGATCTGGCCCAAGTAGAGAGGCAACAAGTAAGAGGAACCATACAGGCCCATGCCGATCACCGCGGACAGCGTGGTCGCCACCAAAAAATTACGTTGGCCGTAGAGGCGCAGGTTGACGAACGGTTCCGGCTTCGAGAAGCTCAGCGCCACCCAGCCCAAGAGGCCCGTGAGCGAGAGCGCGGCGAAGGCCACGATGAAGCTCGAATCGAACCAGTCCTTCGAATTGCCCTCTTCCAGGAAGATCGTCAGGCAGGCCAGGCCCATCGCCATCAGCACGATGCCCAGCCAGTCGGCCTTCACCAGCGTTCTGAGGTTGGCCTTCTCGGGGTTCAGGCCCCAGGCCATGCCGGCGATCAGCAGCACGCCCGGCACCCAGTTGATGTAGAAGATCGACGGCCAGCCATACAGCTCCGACAGATAGCCGCCCAGGGTCGGGCCCATGGCCGGCGCCAGGGTCGCGGTCAGGCCGAAGATGGCCATGCCGGTGGCGCGCTTCGATGGCGGCAGCAAGGTCATCACCAGGGTCATCGCCATCGGGATCAGCGCGCCGCCGGTAAAGCCCTGCAGCATGCGGAACACGATCATGCTCTCCAGGCTCCAGGCCGCGCCGCACAGGGTCGAGAACACCAGGAACAGCGCGGTGGTGCCGATCATGTAGTTGCGCACGCCGAAGGCGCGCGAGAACAGCGCCGTCAGCGGGATCACGACGATTTCGGCGCACAGGTAGGCGGTCGAGATCCACGAGCCTTCTTCCTGCGTGGCCGACAGGGTGCCGAGGATGTCGCGCAGCGAAGAGTTGGTGATCTGGATGTCGAGCACCGCCATGAAGGCGCCCAGCATGCCGGCGGCGATCGCGATCCAGGTGCGCATGTCCACGGCTGCGCCATTCACCGGTGCGCCCGGCACAGCACCCAAGGTCGGGCCGACTGCGGCAGGTTTGCTCAGGGTAGTCATGGCAAGCGCTTAGTGGACGGCGGCGGTCTGGGTCGGTTTGACGTCCTGGCCCAGTTCGACCTCGGCCACCACCGACATGCCGGGCACCAGGCGGCCGGCGTATTTTTTCACATCCTGCGGGTCGAGCGTGATCTTGACCGGCACGCGCTGCACGATCTTGGTGAAGTTGCCGGTCGCGTTATCGGCCGGCAGCAGCGCGAACTGGTTGCCCGAGGCCGGGGCGAAGCTGTCCACGCGGCCCACCAAGTGGTGTTCCGGCAGCGCGTCGACGTCGAGATTGACCATCTGCCCCGGCGCCAGGCCGGCGAGCTGGGTTTCCTTGAAGTTGGCGACCACCCACACATTGTCCTCGACCACGGCCAGCATCGCCTGGCCCGGCTGCACGCGGGCGCCGACTTCGACGCTGCGGCGGCCCACGCGGCCGTCCACCGGCGCCACGATGCGGTTGTAGGCCAGCTGCTGCTGCGCTTCCTTCCATTGCGCCTGCAATACCTTCACCTGCGCCTTGAGCACGTCGCGGCCCGCCTCGGCGGCGCCGATCTGGGCTTGCGCGGCGGACGCATTGTCGCGGCGCGCGGCCAGGTCGGCCACGGCGGCGTCGCGCGCGGCGCTCGACGCATCCACCTCGGCCTTCGAGACCGCCTTCATGGTGTCGTTGTACAGCTGGCCGAAGCGCTCGGCATCCTGGCGCGCCCGCAGCAACTGGGCCTGGGACTGCTTGACCTGGGCGCCGGCCGCTGCGGCCTGCGCGCGCACCTGTTGGATCTGGGCCTCGGCCTGGCCGACCTGCTGCTGCATGCTGGCGATCTGGGCTTCGATCTGCTCGACGCGCACGGCATGGTCGACCGGATCCAGCTCGGCGATCGTGTCGCCCGCCTTGACCAGCTGGTTGTCGTCCACCAGTACCTTGGTCACCACGCCGGCCACGCGCGACGACACCTGGTGCACGCGCCCGGTGACATAGGCATTTTCGGTCTCGACGAAGTGATGGCTGCGATACCACATGCGTCCGCCGGCGCCGATCGCCACCAGCGCGATCAGGCCGACCACGGCCAGCACGCGCTTGTTGGGCCCGCTCTTGCCGGGCGCCCCGCCCGCTGGGGTTTGTGCCGCGGGCGCCTGCCCTGCCGTGCTGTGCATCTCTGCCATGGAAAAGCTCCGGAAAATGAAATGAAATGGATTCATCGCATTATTTGCCAGCAATACACGGAAGTCAAGAAATGAAACGGTTGCGTTTCATTTTAGTTTGCACTAGAGTCTTTGCCATGAGCAAAGCACAGAATGAAACAGTGACGGCCGTCAAATCCGCCGGACGCCCGAAGGCGTCGGAAGTCGAGGCCCGCACCCAGGAATTGATCCACGCGGCGGGTTGCCTCATCCTGCGCCATGGCTATACCAGGGTCAGCCTGGAAGCCATCGCCCGCGAGGCGCGGGTGGCGGTGCGCACGATCTATGTCAAGTTCGGCGGCAAGGCCGGCCTCCTCAAGGCAGTGCTCGCCTCACGGCGCGAACGCCTGTTTGCCGGGCACAGCATGGACGCCGACACCCGGCCGCTGCGCGAGATCGTCGACGACTTCGCGCGCGACTTCTACGATATGCTCGTCGAACCCGATGCGATGGCCATGCAGCGCGTGGTGATCGCCGAAGCCGGCAGCAATCCGGAGCTGGCGGAGGCTTTCTATGAAGGCGGGCCGCGCCTGACGCGCGAGATGCTGTACCGCTTCTTTTCGCGCCCGGACATCCGCAGCCAGCTGCGCGACGACGTGCCGCTGGACTTGCTGCCCATCCACCTGATCGGCTGCATCAGCGGCGATCCGATCGGACGCTTCCTGTTCCCCGACACCCAACCCACGCGCGAGGAGACGCGGCGCGAGCTGGCGGCGCGTCTTGAACTGTTTTATGCAAGTGTCCTGAAGAACCGATGAGCTAATAAGTGCGGCATCGCACGGACACGACATGGCATTTTGTGGCACTCTGTAAGCCTTCACAGAGGATGTCGTGAATATCAATAACAGCGGTGAGACCGCGAGGAGAAAGCATGAGCAAGTCGTCCAGATACGAATGGCGTGATCAACAAGCATCGCTGCAAGAACGCATGAAGAACTTCATCGAAAATCCTGGCGCCGACCAGATGGAAGCGGTCATCGCTGATATGCGCACCTATGCCGCCGCCGCCAAGGCCGGCACGATCGATATTCCGGAGCGCTTTGTCAGCTTCGGCTGAAGCAAGGTCGCCTTCATTACAATGCCGTCCGGTGCAAGCCGGGCGGCATTTTTCATGTGCACTGCCCTTCAGATTGCCGACACCGGCACCGGCCTGGCCTGCTCTTCCACATCGTGCACGCGCGTGAGCAGGTGTACCTTGCGCGGCGCGCGGTGGCGCTCGTGCAGTTCGCGGGTCAGCACCTCGACCCGACGCGGCCGCACCGCCACCTGCTGCGGATCGACGGTGCCGATGGCGCCCGGCACGTACTGGCTGAACTGCGAAGCCAGCAGCTGGGATACGGTGCCGGTGATAGTCGCCGGCGCGCCATGGACCGTGGTATGGAGTTCGAAACAGCGGGTTTCCGGTAACACGTAGACGGTCCCGACGTACTCGTTGCAGTGCTCATCCATCATGCCCTCCTGAGCTGAACACGGACGCGGCAAGTCGGCTTGCCGCCGCATTCTTCCATCATAGGCTTTTGGCGACCGCTGGCAAGCGGCGCACGCCGGCAAGGCAACTGGCGCCGCATGCCTGCAACTCGCGCCGCCAGGCGCCGCTTCGTCGCAAACCGCGGCGAGGGACGGTTCGCGCTTCCAGAATGGCCCTACCGACCACTCAACGGAGACTTCCATGAACCGCTTTGCCCTCCTGCTTGCCCTGCTGTCCAGCGCTGCCGCCAGCCACGCCGCCGACCTGTCGATCCAGGTCGACGGCGCGCGCGGCGACGGCGGCGCCGTCCGCGTTGCGCTGTACGACAGCGCCGACCGCTTCCTCAAGCGCCCCGTCCAGGTCGCCAGCGCCGCGGTCGGCGCCACCCTCGAGTTCAAGGGCCTGGCGGCCGGCCAGTACGCCGTCTCCGTGTACCACGACGCCAACGACAACGGCAAACTGGATCAAAACATGATGGGCATCCCGGTCGAGTCAACCGGCTTCAGTAACGATGCGCTGGGCAATATGGGCCCGCCGACCTTCGAGGCCGCCCGCATCGACCTGCCGGCCGAAGGCAAGGCCATCCGCGTCACCCTGCGCTGAGGCCGCCATGGACCGCCGCTCCTTCCTGCATGCCGGCGCCGCACTCGGCGCCCTCGCCCTCGCACCGGCGGTGCGCGCCGACGAGGCCACCTACCAACGCTTCCACGCCGCCCTGGCGCGCGACCCGTCGCTGGCGGTCTACGCCAACCAGGCCGGCAGCCAGGAAGGCGACGCCGCCGTCAAGGGCCGCCTGCCGCGCGACCTGCGCGGCGCCTTCTACCGCAACGGGCCGGGCCGCTTCGAGCTGGGTGGCGAACGCTATCACCACTGGTTCGACGGCGACGGCTTCGCCCAGGCCTGGACCGTGGCCGACGGCAAGGTGCGCCACCGGGGCCGCTTCGTCGAGACCCAGCGCTACCGCGACGAAAGCGCGGCCGGCCAGTTCCTGTATCCGGCCTTCGGCACCCTGGTCACGCGCCGGGGCGTGCGCGACAATGACACCATGAACGCCGCCAATACCAATCTGCTGCCCTATGACGGCCGCCTGTATGCGCTGTGGGAAGGCGGCTCGGCGACCGAACTCGATCCGGCCACGCTGGCCACACGCGGCGTAAAGACCTGGAGCGACGAGTTGCGTGCAATGCCGTTCTCGGCCCATCCCAAGCTCGATCCGCAGGGCGGCATGTGGAATTTTGGCACGCTGCCTGGCGCCAACCGGCTGGCGCTGTACCAGATCGGCGCGCAGGGCCAGGTGCGGCGCACCGCCGTGCTGCCGGTGCCGCAGCTGGCGCTGGTGCATGATTTCGTGGTCAGCGCCAAGCACCTGATTTTCGTGGTGCCGCCCTACGATCTGCAGAACGATCCCGGCCTGAGTTTCGCCGACCGCCATCGATGGGCCGGAAGCGGGAACGGCGCACGTCCGGCGCGGGTGATCGTGGTGGCGAAGGACACGCTGGCGCTGCGCCAGGTGTTCGAGCTGCCGCCGCAGATGGTGTTCCACTTCGGGAATGCGTGGGAAGACGGCGACTGCACCCGCTTCGACGTCGTGCTGCACGAGGGCGACGCACTGGCCGAAGTGGGCAGCGTCATGCGTGGGGAGCACACGCCGCCGCGCAGCCGCACGGTGCAGGTCACGCTGGACTATGCCAGCGGCCAGGCACGCACCGATCGCCTGTTCGGCACCAGCGAATTCCCGCGCGTGATGCCGCAAGTGGCGATGGCGCGCCACCGCCGCCTGGCCCTGCTGGGCGCCAGCGGCGCCTCGCCCGACCTGAGGCTCGACAGCGTCAACCTGGTCGATACAGATAGCGGCAAGGTCGATGGCTACGCCTTCGGCGCCGGCTGGCAGGTCGAGGAGCACGTGCTGGTCCCGCGCCGCAACGCGCGCTCGGAAACCGATGGCTACCTGGTCGGCGTGGCCCAGGACTTGCGCTCCGGGCAGACCGTGATGACGGTGTTCGATGCCGCCGGCGTCAAGGATGGTCCCGTGGCCCTGGCGCGACTTCCCTATCGCGCACCGCACTGCTTTCATGGTAATTTCCTAACAGCATGAATACAGCTACCCCGACCCCGGCGCGCAGGCGCGGCCATCCGCTGGAACTGTTCCCGGTGTTCCGGCGCTGGCCGCGCTCGACCATGCGCGACCTGCTCTACACCGCGCTGTGGAATACCCTGATTGCATTGGCGATCACGGTGGTATTGCAGACCTTCGGCAACTGGCCCTCGTCTTTTCACACCATGTTCGGCTACAGCCTGCTGGCTTCGCAGTGTATCGGCTTCCTCATCCACAGCGCCCTGCGGCTGCTGGAAATAGTCGTGCCGCCGACCGCCAGCCGGCTCGTCGCGCGCCTGCTCGAACTGGCCGCAATCGCCCTGTGCGCCGCCTTCGGCCTCGTCCTGTCGGGCGCCATCCTGCGGGGCGCGCTGCCGGCCATGCATTCCGATGCGTTTACGGGCTTGCTTGCCCTCGGCCTGGTCATCGGCGCGGCCATGCTGGCGGTGCTGATCGCCGGCGAGCGCCGCATCGAGCGCCAGACCCAGGAGGCGCGCCAACATGAGCAGATGGCGACCGCCGCGCGCCTGCTGGCCGAGGCCCAGCTGCGCGCGCTGCAGGCCCAGATCGAGCCGCACTTCCTGTACAACACGCTGGCCAATGTGGTCAGCCTGATCGACAACCAGCCGCTTGATGCGAAACGCATGCTGGAACGCTTCATCGACTACCTGCGCGCCAGCCTGGCCGCCAGCCGCGCCGGCAGCGCCACGCTCGGCGCCGAGCTGGATCTCGCCGCAAGCTATCTCGACGTGCTGGGCGTGCGCATGGGCGCGCGCCTGCGCTGGCGCATCGAGGCGGACGATGCCTGCCGCGCACTGCCGATTGCGCCGATGCTGATCCAGCCGCTGGTGGAAAACGCCGTCATGCACGGGCTGGAACCCAAGGTGGATGGCGGCGAGATCGTGCTGCGCGCCGGCTCGGACGACGGCGTGCTGCGGGTCGAGGTGCGTGACAGCGGGCGCGGGCTGGTGGCCGCGCCGCCACGGCCCGGTGGCGGCGTCGGCCTCTCGAACCTGCGCGCGCGCGTGCGCCAGTTGCACGGGCCAGGCGCCCGCCTGGAACTGCTCGACAACCCCGGCGGCGGCGTAATCGCGCGCCTGCTGCTTCCCCTTTCACAGACCGAGGTGACATCATCGACCGCTGCCTTGCCCTGATCGCCGACGACGAACCCCATCTGCTCGACTACCTGGCCGGCCAGCTGCTCGATGCATGGCCCGGCCTCGAGATCGTGCGCGCCCCCAACGGCATTGAAGCGCTGCGCCTGATCGACGAGCTGGCGCCGCAAGTGGCCTTCCTCGACATCCAGATGCCGGGCCTGAATGGCATCGACCTTGCGGCGCGCCTGTGCGCCGGCGGCAATCCTCCGCGCATGGTGTTCACCACCGCACACGAACATTACGCGGCCCAGGCCTTTGAGCACGAGGCCTTCGATTATTTGCTGAAACCGATACGCCAGGAGCGGCTGGCGCGTACCGTGGAGCGGCTGCGCGCTACCCTTTCGGCACCGGCGCCCGCGCCTGCGTTGCCTGCCGATGCCTTGCAAGCGCTGCTGCGCCAGCTCGGCGCGGGTACGCCGACGCCTGCGGCGGCGCCGCTGCAATGGATCCGTGCGGCCTCGGGCCAGGAAACGCGCCTGATCGCGGTCGAAGAAGTGATCTACTTCCAGAGCAACGACAAGTACACCAGCGTGTTCCTGCCGGACGGAGAAAGCCTGATCCGCACGCCGCTGCGGCAGTTGAAGGAGCAACTGGACCCACAGCAGTTCTGGCAAATCCACCGCGGCGTGATCGTGGCGGCGCGTCACGTGGCGGGCACGCGCACCGACTTTCGCGGGCGGCTGCATGTGAAGCTGAAAGGGCGGGACGAGCAGCTTGTAGTGAGCCGCAATTACATGGATGTGTTCAGGCAGATGTAGTCGGCCACAATTTCCGTTCTTTCATTGGCCCAAAAACGTCGTCCCCGCGAAGGCGGGGACCCAAGTACTGCATGCGCTATCGAAACGCTTACAAACTTGGGTCCCCGCCTGCGCGGGGACGACGTGCGAAAGCTACTGGCTGACGCTTAACGCTTGCGCGGCGGCGGCAGGTCGGTGCAGACGCCTTCGTAGGCTTCCGCCGCCATGCCGATCGACTCGCCCAGGGTCGGGTGCGGGTGGATGGTCTTGCCGATATCCACGCCGTCCGCGCCCATCTCGATCGCCAGCGCGATCTCGCCGATCATGTCGCCGGCATTGGTGCCGACGATGGTGCCGCCGACGATGCGGTGGGTCTCGGCGTCGAACAGCAGCTTGGTGAAGCCTTCGTCGCGGCCGTTGGCCACCGCGCGGCCGCTGGCGTTCCATGGGAAGTGGCCCTTCTCGACCTTGATGCCCTTCTGCTTGGCTTCATCTTCGGTGAGGCCGACCCACGCCACTTCGGGATCGGTGTACGCGACCGACGGAATGACCTTGGCGTCGAAGTGGGTCTTCTTGTCCAGGGCCGCTTCAGCCGCCACGTGCGCCTCGTGCACCGCCTTGTGCGCCAGCATCGGCTGGCCCACCAGGTCGCCGATGGCGAAGATGTGCGGCACATTGGTGCGCATCTGGCTGTCGACCGAAATGAAGCCGCGATCGCTCACCGTCACGCCGGCCTTGTCGGCAGCGATCTTCTTGCCGTTCGGGCTGCGGCCCACGGCCACCAGCACCAGGTCGTACAGCTGCGGCTCTGGCGAGGTGGCGCCGGCTTCGGCGGCTTCAAAGGTGACCTTGATCCCTTCCGGCAGCGCTTCCACGCCGACGGTCTTGGTCTTGGTCATGATGTTGTCGAAGCGGTGGGCGTTGAACTTCTGCCAGACCTTGACGGCCTCGCGGTCGGCGCCCTGCATCAGGCCGTCCATCATCTCGACCACGTCGATGCGCGAACCGAGCGACGAATAGACGGTCGCCATTTCCAGGCCGATGATGCCGCCGCCGATGACCAGCATCTTCTTCGGCACCTGGCGCAGCTCCAGCGCGCCGGTCGAATCGACGATGCGCGGATCTTCCGGCACGAACGGCAGCTTCACCACCGACGAACCGGCGGCGATGATCGCCTTCTTGAAGGCGACGACCTTCTTGGCGCCGTCAGGACCGGTGACTTCGATGTGGTTCGGGGAGAGGAACTGGCCCACGCCCTGCACCACATTGACCTTGCGCGCCTTGGCCATGAAGGCCAGGCCGCCGGTCATCTTCTTGATCACGCCGTCCTTGTGCGCGCGCAGCTTGTCGATGTCGACTTGCGGCTTCTCGAAGGCCACGCCCAGGTCGGCCATGTGCGCGGTTTCATCCATGATGTGCGCCACGTGCAGCAGCGCCTTCGATGGAATGCAACCGACGTTCAGGCACACGCCACCCAGGGCCGCGTACTTCTCGACCAGCACGGTGTTCAGCCCTAAGTCGGCGGCGCGGAAGGCGGCCGAATAGCCGCCAGGACCGGCGCCCAGCACCATCATCTCGCATTCGATGTCGACCTGGCCCGAGTAGCTCGACGCATTCGGCGCGGCGGCAGCCGGAGCGGCCGGCGCAGGCGCCGGCTTGGCTGGGGCTTGCGATTCGGTTGGTGCGGCTGGCGCGGCGGCTGGCTTGTCGGCAGGCTTTTCAGCTGCCGGAGCCGGAGCTGCAGCGCCGGCCCCCGACTCCTCCACCGTCAGCAGCAGCGTGCCTTCGTTGATCTTGTCGCCGACCTTGACCGCGATGTCCTTCACCACGCCCGCGTGGGTCGATGGGATTTCCATGCTGGCCTTGTCCGATTCGACGGTGATCAGGGACTGGTCGACCTTGATCGTGTCGCCGGCCTTGACCATCAGCTCGATCACTTCGACGTCCTTGAAGTCGCCGATGTTCGGGACTTTCACTTCAACAGTGCTCATCAGTGCGCTCCAATCACAGAAGGGTCTTGCGCAGGTCGGCCAGCACGTCGGCCAGGTACGCGGCAAAGCGTGCGGCGCCGGCGCCGTCGATCACGCGGTGGTCGTACGACAGCGACATCGGCAGCATCAGGCGCGGCTGGAAGGCCGAACCGTCCCACACCGGCTTCATCGCCGACTTGGACAGGCCCAGGATCGCCAGTTCAGGCGCGTTGATGATCGGCGTGAAGTTGGTGCCGCCAATACCGCCCAGCGACGAGATGGTGAAGGTCGCGCCCTGCATCGCGGTCGGCGGCAGCTTGCCGTCGCGCGCCAGGCCCGACAGTTCGCCCATTTCGGTGGCGATCTGCGAGATCGTCTTCTTGTCCGCATCCTTCACCACCGGGACCACCAGGCCGTTCGGGGTGTCGGCTGCGAAGCCGATGTTGTAGTACTGCTTGGTGATCAGGGCCGCGCCGTCTTCCGACAGCGACGCATTAAATTGCGGGAATTTCTTGAGCGCGGCGACGCTTGCCTTGATCACGAAGGCCAGCATGGTCAGCTTGACGTTTGATTTCTGCTTGGCCAGCGCGGCGTTCGAATCGACGCGGAACTGCTCCAGGTCGGTCACGTCGGCTTCGTCGAAGTGCGTCACGTGAGGGATCATGACCCAGTTGCGATGCAGGTTCGGGCCCGAGATCTTCTTGATGCGCGACAGCGGCACGGTTTCGGTCGGACCGAATTTCGAGAAGTCGAGCGACGGCCAGGCAAGCAGGTCCAGTCCAGCGCCACTGCCGCCCGATTTTGCCGGTGCGGCTGCTGGCGCAGCCATCACACCCTTGACGAAGTTCTGCACGTCTTGCTGGGTGATGCGGCCTTTCGGACCCGAACCAGGCACACGGCCCAGGTCGACGCCCAGTTCGCGCGCGAACTTGCGGATCGACGGCGAAGCGTGGGCTTTCGAGCCGGTCACGCCTGGCGCTGCTGCTGGAGCAGGAGCGGCGGCAGCTGCTGGCGCCGATGCTTGCGCTGGCGCGGCTGCGGGCGCTGCGGCAGGCGCAGCAGGTGCAGGCGCTGCGGCAGGAGCCGCGGCGGCAGGCGCGCCACCGGTCGCTTCCACGACCAGCACCAGCGAACCTTTGGCAACCTTGTCGCCGACCTTCACTTTCAGTTCTTTCACGACACCGGCATGGCTCGACGGGATTTCCATGCTGGCCTTGTCCGATTCGACCGTGATCAGCGACTGGTCGACCTTGATCGTATCGCCGACCTTGACCATCAGCTCGATGACTTCGACTTCCTTGAAGTCGCCGATGTCCGGCACATTGACGTCGACCAGACCGCCGGATGCGGCAGGGGCAGCAGCGGCTGGCGCTTCCGCCGGTTTTTCGGCTGGCTTTTCAGCGGCGGCAGGAGCGGCTGCCGGGGCAGCAGCAGGCGCTTCGGCGGCGCCGCCGGCTTCCTCGAGCAGCAGCACCAGCGAACCCATGGCGACCTTGTCGCCGACATTGACCTTTATCTCTTTGACGACGCCCGCATGGCTCGATGGAATCTCCATGCTCGCCTTGTCCGATTCGACGGTCAGCAGCGACTGGTCGACCTTGATCGTGTCGCCTGGCTTGACCATCAGTTCGATGACTTCGACTTCCTTGAAGTCGCCGATATCGGGGACTTTGACTTCCACAATGCTCATAGTGTTAGCTCCAATTTTTATTCGTTGGCCTCAAGACCGTCGTCCCCGCGAAGGCGGGGACCCAAGTTCTTCGTTCAGCCACCCGGTTTAACGCAGTGGCAGATCGAACAAACTTGGGTTCCCGCCTTCGCGGGAACGACGTTTCGAGCATTACTGGGTCACCGGATTCGGCTTGTTCTGATCGATGCCGTACTTGGCGATCGCCTGCGACACGATGGCGCGGTCGATCTTGCCTTCGTCGGCCAGCGAGCGCAGGGCAGCGACCGTGACGTAGTAGCGGTTCACCTCGAAGAACTCGCGCAGCTTGACGCGCGAATCCGAGCGGCCGAAGCCGTCGGTGCCCAGCACTTTATAGGTGCGGTCCTTCGGCATGAAGGCGCGGATCTGCTCGGCGAACATGCGCATGTAGTCGGTGGTCGCGACGATCGGGCCGCTGGTGTTCTGCAGCAGCGAGGTCACGTACGGCACGCGCTGCGGCTGTTCCGGGTTGACCATGTTCCAGCGCTCGGCGTCCTGGCCGTCGCGCGCCAGCAGGGTCAGCGACGGCGCCGACCACACGTCGGCATCGACGCCCCAGTCGTTCTTGAGCAGCTGGCTTGCTGCGATCGACTCGCGCAGGATGGTGCCGCAGCCGATCAGCTGCACGCGCGGCGCTGGTTTGTCGCCAGCGATCGCAGCGCCTTCCTGGAGCAGGTACATGCCCTTCAGGATGCCCTCTTCCTGGCCCGGCTTCAGGCCTGGATGCGGGTAGTTCTCGTTCATGATGGTGATGTAGTAGAACACGTCTTCCTGTTCTTCCACCATGCGGCGCAGGCCGTCCTGGATGATGACGGCGACTTCGTGGCCGAAGGTCGGGTCATACGGCAGGCAGTTCGGCACGGTCGCGGCGATCACGTGGCTGTGGCCATCTTCGTGCTGCAGGCCTTCGCCGTTGAGCGTCGTGCGGCCGGCGGTGCCGCCCATCAGGAAGCCGCGCGCACGGATGTCGCCGGCCAGCCAGACCAGGTCGCCCACGCGCTGCATGCCGAACATCGAGTAGAAGGTGTAGAACGGGATCATCGTGCGGTTGTTCGACGAGTACGAAGTCGCCGCCGCGATCCACGAGCTCATGCCGCCCGCTTCGTTGATGCCCTCTTGCAGGATCTGGCCTGCCTTGTCTTCACGGTAGTACATCACCTGGTCGCGGTCGACCGGCTCGTACAACTGGCCCTGCTGGTTGAAGATGCCGATCTGGCGGAACAGGCCTTCCATGCCGAAGGTACGCGATTCGTCGACCAGGATCGGCACGATGCGCTGGCCGATGCTTTCGTCCTTCAAGAGGCTGGTGATCACACGCACATAGGCCTGGGTCGACGAGATCTCGCGGCCTTCCGGGGTCGGCTCGAGCACGCCCTTGAAGCTCTCGAGCTTCGGCACCACCAGGTTTTCGTCCGACTTCTCGCGGCGCTGCGGCAGATAGCCGCCCAGGGCCTTGCGGCGCTCGTGCAGGTACACCATCTCGGGCGCGTCGTCGGCCGGCTTGAAGAACGGGATGTCGGCCAGCTGGTCGTCGGGGATGGCGATATTGAAGCGGTCGCGCATGTCGCGGATCGCCTGGTCGTCCAGCTTCTTGGTCTGGTGGGCGGTGTTGCGCGCCTCGCCCGACTTGCCCATGCCGAAGCCCTTGACGGTCTTCACCAGCAGCACGGTCGGGGTGCCCTTGTTCTCTTGCGCGTTCTTGAACGCGGCGTAGATCTTGTGCGGATCATGGCCGCCGCGGGTCAGGCGCCAGATGTCGTCGTCGCTCATCTTCGACACCATCTCGAGCAGCGCAGGGTGCTTGCCGAAGAAGTGCTTGCGCACGTAGGCGCCGTCCTTGGCCTTGTAGTTCTGGTATTCGCCGTCGACCGATTCCATCATCACGCGCTGCAGGATGCCGTCCTTGTCCTGGGCCAGCAGCGGATCCCACTGCGAGCCCCAGATGACCTTGACGACGTTCCAGCCGGCGCCGCGGAAGTCGGCTTCGAGTTCCTGGATGATCTTGCCGTTGCCGCGCACCGGACCGTCCAGGCGCTGCAGGTTGCAGTTGACGACCATGACCAGGTTGTCCAGGCGCTCGCGCGCGGCCATGCCGATCGCGCCCATCGATTCCGGTTCGTCCATCTCGCCGTCGCCGCAGAAGACCCAGACCTTGCGGTTGTCGGTCTTGGCGATGCCGCGTGCGTGCAGGTATTTCAGGAAGCGCGCCTGATAGATCGCCATCAGCGGGCCCAGGCCCATCGACACGGTCGGGAACTGCCAGAAGTCCGGCATCAGTTTCGGGTGCGGGTACGACGACAGGCCTTTGCCGTCGACTTCGCGGCGGAAGTTCAGCAGCTGTTCTTCGGTCAGGCGGCCTTCGAGGAAGGCACGCGCGTAGATGCCGGGCGAGGAGTGGCCCTGGATGTACAGCAGGTCGCCGCCGTGGTCTTCGGTCGGGGCGTGCCAGAAGTGGTTGAAGCCGGTGCCCAGCATGTTCGCCAGCGAGGCGAAGGACGAAATGTGGCCGCCCAGGTCGCCGTCGGCGCGGTTGGCCTTGACGACCATCGCCATCGCGTTCCAGCGCATCCACGAGCGCAGGCGCTCTTCGTATTCGAGGTTGCCCGGCGAATTCTGGTTCAGGTGGGCCGGGATGGTGTTCACGTAGGCGGTATTGCTCGAGAACGGAACGTGGGCGCCGCGACGGCGCGCCAGGTCCACCAGGCGCTCCATCAGGTAATGGGCACGTTCGGTCCCTTCATGTTCGATCACCGCTTCCAGCGCATCGAGCCATTCGCGGGTCTCGATCGCGTCCGGATCATTGGCGGCTTGCGCGGTCAACTGGTCAAGTTGAGCTGACATGTCATGTGTCTCCTAGAGTGGTGCGCCCCGACCCGATCCCTGCGCAGGCTGGCGGCGAGTAGTGAATTTTCAAACTAACTTTTTGATAAACCAATGGATTCTACCAGTGGATTTTGGCATTTTCAAATTACGGTATACGATTTCATAATATGAAATGCTATGCTGCAAGTGCACATTTTTCATAGGGAAACACTGGACTTTCGATCAACGGACATCGTATACCGAAGCGCCGCCAGAACGGCGAAAAACGGGGCATTTATAGGCTGAACGGAGGAGATTGCATGCCTGGGTCGTATAATTCTGTTTTTGCCCAGCGACGAGCTTTCACCATGCCTGCACAACTGATCGACGGAGTTCTCCTTTCCAAACAACTGCGCGAAGACATCGCCGCGCGCGCCGCCAAACTCACCGCCGCCGGCAAGCAGCCCGGCCTGGCCGTCATCCTGGTCGGCGAAGACCCGGCCAGCCAGGTCTATGTGCGCAACAAGGTGAAGGCCTGCGGCGACGTGGGCTTTCATTCGGTGCTCGAGAAATACGAGGCCGACCTGTCCGAAACGGCCCTGCTCGACCGCATTGCAGCATTGAACGTGGACCCGGCCATCCACGGCATCCTGGTGCAGATGCCGCTGCCGAAGCACATCGACCCATCGAAAGTCATCGAGGCCATCTCCACCGCCAAGGACGTCGACGGCTATTCGGTGCTGTCGGCCGGCGAGCTGATGACCGGCCTGGAAGGCTTCCGCCCCTGCACCCCGTACGGCTGCATGAAGCTGATCGAAACCACCGGCATCGACCTGCGCGGCAAGCACGCCGTCGTGATCGGCCGCAGCAACACCGTTGGCAAACCAATGGGCATGTTGCTCTTGCAAGCCAATGCCACCGTGACCATATGCCATAGCGCGACCGCGGACCTGGGCTACCACACCCGCCAGGCCGACGTGATCGTGGCCGCCGTGGGCCGCCGCAATACCCTGACCGCCGACATGGTCAAGCCGGGCGCGATCGTGATCGACGTCGGCATGAACCGCGACGACGCCGGCAAGCTGTGCGGCGACGTCGACTTCGACGGCGTGAAGGAAGTGGCCGCTCACATCACCCCTGTGCCGGGTGGCGTGGGCCCGATGACGATTACCATGCTGTTGCAGAACACGGTGGAGTCGGCCGAGCGCGAACTGGCGAAACAACGCTGATTTGCTTGTCTGTCGAGGGGCATGCGCGCCCGCGACGGGCGTTCGGCGCACACCGATTTAACGAATCTGGAAGGAACACGATGACGACCGACACCAGCAATCCCCTCCTCGACTTTTCCGGCCTGCCGCGTTTCGACGCGATCAAGCCCGACCACGTCACGCCCGCCATCGAGCAGCTGATCGCGGATGCGAACGCCGTGGTGGCCCAACTCGAAGCCCCGGTGGACGACGTCACCTGGGACACCCTGGCCCCGCTCGACGACGCCAGCGAACGCCTGGGCCGCGCCTGGGGCGTGGTCGGCCACCTGAACCACGTGGTGGACACGCCCGAACTGCGCGCCACTTATAACGAGAACCAGCCGAAGGTCGTGGAGTTCTCCACCGCCATCGGCCAGAACGAGGCGCTGTTCGCCAAGTACAGGCAGTTGCGCAACGGCCCGCACTGGGACAGCCTCAATCCGGTGCGCCAGCGCATCGTCGAGAATGCCCTGCGCGACTTCCGCCTGGGCGGCGCCGAACTGCCGGAAGATAAAAAGCCGCGCTTCGCCGAGATCCAGGAACAGCAGTCGCAGCTGTCGACGCGCTACTCGGAAAACGTGCTGGACGCGACCAACGACTACAAGCTGATGGTCGAGAACGAGGACGAACTCGCCGGCCTGCCCGAGGACGTAAAAGCAGCGGCGAAGGCCGCCGCCGAGCGCGATGGCAAGGGCGGCTGGCAGTTCACCCTGCACTTCCCGTCCTACTTCCCGGTGCTGCAATTCGCCGATAACCGCGCGCTGCGCGAAAAGATCTACCGCGCCAGCGCCACCAAGGCGTCGGATGCCGGCATCATGTTCACCGAGGTCGAGAAGTGGGACAACTCGTCCAACATCGTCAACCTGCTCAAGCTGCGCAACGAAGAGGCGCGCCTGCTCGACTACGGCAGCTTCGCCGATGTCTCGCTGGTGGCCAAGATGGCGCAGAGCCCGCAGCACGTGATCGAATTCCTCGAAGACCTGGCGCGCCGAGCCCGCCCGTATGCCGAGAAAGACCTGCTTGAACTGCGCGAATTCGCGCGCACCGAACTTGGCATCGATGAACTGCAGTCCTGGGACGTCACCTACGCTTCCGAAAAGCTGCGCGAGAAGCGCTATGCCTTCTCGGCCCAGGAAGTGAAGGAGTACTTCCCCGAACACAAGGTGGTGCAAGGCCTGTTCGGCGTGATCCGCCAGCTGTTCGAAGCCGACGTCATCCCCGAGGACGCGCCGGTGTGGCACCCGGACGTGCGCTTCTACCGCATCGAGCGCAATGGCCAGCTGGTCGGCCAGTTCTACCTCGATCCGTATGCGCGCGCCGGCAAGGCGCAGGGCGCCTGGATGAACGATGCGCGCGGCCGCCGCCTGCTCTCTGGCGGCACGGTGCAGACGCCGGTCGCCTACCTGGTCTGCAATTTCACGCCGCCGGCGATGGTGGACGGCGTGCTGCAGCCGTCGCTGTTCACGCACGACGAAGTGACCACGCTGTTCCACGAATTCGGCCACGGCCTGCACCATATGCTGACCGAAGTCGAAGAGCTGTCGGTGGCCGGCATCTCGGGCGTCGAATGGGATGCGGTGGAGCTGCCGTCCCAGTTCATGGAAAACTTCTGCTGGGAGTGGGACAAGCTGCAGCAGATGACGGCGCACTACAAGACCGGCGAGCCGCTGCCGCGCGCGCTGTACGACAAGATGCTGGCGGCGAAGAACTTCCAGTCCGGGATGCAGACCCTGCGCCAGGTCGAGTTCTCGCTGATCGACATGCATCTGCATTACGATTTCGATCCGCACAACCAGGAAGTGCAAAGCCTGGTCGACGATATCCGCCGCAACTTCGCCGTCATCACGCCGCCGTCGTTCAACCGCTTCCAGCATTCGTTCAGCCATATCTTCGCGGGCGGCTATGCGGCCGGCTATTACAGCTATAAATGGGCCGAGGTGCTGTCCGCCGACGCCTATGCCGCATTCGAAGAAGCCGTCGAAGGCGGGGCCGACCTGTTCGAAACCGGACGCCGCTTCCATCGCGAGATCCTCGCCGTGGGAGGCTCGCGTCCCGCGCTTGAATCGTTCAAGGCCTTCCGCGGCCGTGAACCTTCGATCGACGCCCTGCTGCGCCATAGCGGCATGAATGCCTGATCGTTCGGAAAACTGCGCAGAAAACTGCGCAGAGAACTGCACCGGAGGGCGAAAGCCCTCCTCTTTTTAGTGATGCCATGACCCGGATCGACTTCCACACGAATATCCCAGATAAGCTGTCCTATGCCTGCCGGCTGGCGCGCAAGGCATATGGCTCACGCGCCAAAGTCGTGGTGCTGGCAGAAAGCACCGAGCAGGCCGAGGCATTGAATGCGGCGCTGTGGAACGTGGGCGATACCGATTTCATTCCGCACGTGCTGGCCGACGATCCGCTGGCGCCGCAAACGCCGATCGTGATTACCGATAATGAAGACGCGATGCTGCCGCACCACGATATGCTGGTGAACCTCACGCGCCGCACGCCGAACAATTTCGCGCAATTCGCGCGCGTGTTCGAAATCATTTCGACTGATGAAGACGATGCCGCCGAAGGACGCAAACGCTATGTCGCATATAAAAAGCAATCCTATCCATTGACCCACTTCGTCGCAGGACAGACATGAACCAGGATCCCGCTTTCGATACCAGCATTCCCGTATTGACCGAGGTCGTCGCCGACTCGCCGGCGCCGGCGCCACCAGTGGCGGCAAGCGCTTCCCCCCCTGCCGCGGCAGTCGCCGTCACGACAGAATCGAGCGGCGCCGACGATGACGCGGAAAGCCCGGAAGCCCTGGAACGGCGGGCCGCCGATCGCTGGAGCGGCGAACAGTGGAGCGTCATGGAACGCCGCCTCACCGAACGCGTGCTGCAGCAATTACAGGGGCGGATCGATTTCGTGCTCGAACAACGGCTGCGCGACGGCATCGCCGAAGCGGTGGATAAAGCGATGGCGGGTTTTTCGGCCGAGATTCGAGCTAGCCTGCATCAATCGCTGGACCAGGTCGTGACCCGCGCCGTTTCACAAGAAATTGCCCATCTCCAGACCCTGGGAAAATAACCCCATATGCATTAACGATTTGCCATGGGATTTGATTCGACATCACCCCGCGCACGATTGTCATTCATATTTGACGATTAAATAGTAAAATCCCTGCGCGGCACTTCGAAACGAATCGAATCACCTAATCAAGGATGAAACAAAATGGCAAACATCGATCTGTCGGGTTATAACCTCGCCGAGCTGAAGGGACTTCAATTCGATATCGAAAAGGAGATCAAAAACCGCCAGCAACAAGACGTCAAGAAAGCGCGTGAGCAGATTCTCGAGATCGCCCAGAATATGGGAATCTCGGTGGAAGAATTGCTGGCCAAGGGCACTGGCAAAAGCAAGAAAGCGGGCAGCGGCGCCAAGGTGAATCCCCAATACCACAACCCAGCCGACAACTCCCAGACCTGGACCGGCCGCGGCCGCCAGCCGAAATGGGTAGTCGAAGCACTGGGCAAGGGCAAGTCGCTCGACGATCTGCGTATCTGAGCCTTTTGGGTAATTCCGCGTGGGGTGGACGGTTTTGCCGTCCACCCCACATGCATTCAAGCATCCTCTCTTGCGTCTCGTGAAACGAACTCCCCTCATCGCCGCGCTCGTGGGCGCCGCCATCCTGGCCATCGGCACGGCCGTCTACTTTACCGATACCATCGAGCAACGCCCCGGCGCCCTGGCCATCCTGACGCCGCCCATCGCGAAGACCACGCCCTTCTGGCCGGCGCGCGTGAGCCTGCTGGCAGGCGACGGCCGCGACGGCGTGATCGACGGGCCGGCCAGCGCCAACCGCTTCAGCGATCCGTACGGCGTGGCCATCGGTGCGCGCGGCGTGGTGTACGTCGCCGACGGGGGCGAAGCCAACCGCATCCGCCTGGTCCAGCCCGACGGCACGGTTTCGACGCTGGCCGGCGGCAAGGAAGGTTTTGCCGACGGCATCGGCGCGGCGGCCGCCTTCCACACCCCGTCCGCCCTGGCGCTCGACCATGAAGGCAATCTGTACGTGGCCGACACCGGCAACCACGCGATCCGCAAGGTGGGGCCCGACGGCACGGTGACCACGGTGGCCGGCAGCGGCAGCCCCGGCTACCTGGATGGCGTGGGCCGTGCGGCCCAGTTCAACGGCCCGGTCGGCATCGCGGTGGACGACGCCGGCATCGTCTACGTGGCCGACACCTATAACGACCGCATCCGCCGCATCGCGCCCGACGGCACGGTGAGCACGCTGGCAGGCAATGGAAAACCCGGCCTGCTGGATGGCGCGCTGCTGGATGCCGGCTTCGACACCCCGAGCGCGCTGGCGGCCGGCCGCGACGGCACGCTGTACGTGGCCGATACCGGCAACCACGCGGTGCGCCGCATCAAGCCCGACGGCACGGTCGACACGCTGGCGATCCCGCTCGAAGGCGAGATCCGCCCACCGCTGCGGCGTCCGGCGGGCCTGGCGCTCACGCGCGACGGCTACCTGTACATCGCCGCCAGTGCCGGCGGCCGCATCCTGCAACTGACGCCGGACGGAGAAATGCGCCCGCTGCAGGACGCCGACCGCCCCCTCGATCCGAACGGCTTCGGCAGCGACGGCACGGTGCAGCTGTACGGCCCGCGCGGCATCGCGGTCGGCCGCGACGGCAGCCTGGTGGTGGCCGACGCCAGTGCCCACCGCGTGCACCGGCTGGCGCCGCCGCGCGAGGGCGAAGCCGCGCCGGTACTGGTGCGGCCGGCGCTCGTCACGCGCACCGAACCGATGCCCTGGCCGGTCGGCCCGCAAGACATGGTGCATGAAGTCGTCGGCGTGATGGGTGAGGTGCGCGGCGCCTACAACGGCGACAGCCGCCACCATTTCCACGCCGGCCTGGACGTGCGCGCCGACGTCGGCGCGAAGGTGCTGGCGGTATTCCCGTCGAAAGTGACCGACCCGCATGCCAACTGGGGTTTCAATTCCCTCAGCGAAGGCCTGAGCCTGGGCCCGCTCTCGTACATCCACATGCGCGTCGGCCGCGACCCGCAGGGTCGGCCGCTCGATCCGCACTTCCAGATCCTGCGCGACGCCAAAGGTAAAGCTGAACGCGTGCGGGTGCCGCGCGGCACCCGCTTCGCGGTGGGCGATGCGCTCGGCACCATCAATGCCATGGCCCACGTCCACCTGGATTACTACCAGGGCGGCACGGTGGTCAATCCGCTGACCCTGCCCTTCACGGGCTTTACCGACACCGTCCCGCCGACCATCCAGCGCATCGCACTGTACGACGGCGCTGGCAAGCGCATCACGGCGAAGAAGGGCCAGCCGATCCTTTTGACCCGCAGCCTGGGTGAGGTCCAGGTGGTGGTCAACGCCTACGACCAGGTGAACGGCAACCTGGCGCGCCGCAAGCTCGGCCTGTACAAGCTGGGCTACCAGCTGCTGGGCGCCAACGGCACGCCGCTCGCCGGCTTCGAGCAGCCGCTCATCACCCAGGTCTTCGACCGCCTGCCGCGCAATCAGGACGCCGTCAAGGCCGTCTATGCGCCGACCAGCGGCATCACGGTCTATGGCAGCAAGTCGACCCAGTTCGACTACGCGCTCAACAATCGCCTGCAGGACGGCGAGATCGAAACCGGCAGCTGGCGCATCGGCGAGCTCGCCCCCGGCCGCTACACCCTGCGCATCCACGCCGCCGACTTCGCCGGCAATCTGGCGCTGGAGGGGCGCGACCTGGCCTTCGAAGTGGAGTAGCGCGCCCACGGAACCATTGCGCCATGCCGGCATCTGGGTAGGACGGATGAAGGAGGGGTTGATTGCAGTTAGTTCGAAAGCTACTTGAAACTTCTCAAAGTTGCCCACTTTGAGAAGTTTGGCTCGACGATTGTTAGACGGACATGAATATCGTAGAGCTATGGTGGTTGTGAAGAAGATAGATACCCGCAGCGCCAGTGCGATAGTTCGCATCTACTGGAGATGGGCGGAAAAATCTGCAACTTGGCTGTAGGTGCGCTCTTGGGAACTATCTGGTGCCTCACCAGCTCTAACAAGATCGGCTGATTCGCTCTAGCTGGGTTCATAGCCAACGCGGGCCACGCCTCTGGGGATTCATTATGTTCCGCGGTCATCGCATTCGCCTCGATCCCAACAACGTGCAGGCCACGTACCTTGCCCGTGCGGCAGGCACCGCTCGGTTCGCCTACAACTGGGCACTGGCTGAGTGGCAGCGACAGTATGAAGCGTGCAAGTCCAATCCAGACTTGCCAAAACCGAACGAGAATGCGCTGAGGCGTCAGCTCAATGCGATCAAGCGCGAGCAGTATCCCTGGATGCTGGAAGTAACGAAGAATGCTCCGCAGATGGCAATCATGCAGCTAGATCGCGCCTTCAAGAACTTCTTCAAGGGACGGGCACGCTACCCGACCTTCCGGCGTAAAGGACGTGACGACCGATTTACTTTAACGAACGACCAGTTTCATGTCGAGGAAAAACGCATCTGGATCCCGCACCTTGGGTGGGTCAGGATGTGGGAATCGTTGCGGTTTGCAGGCAGGTGCGTTTCCGCATCGATCTCACGCGTTGCCGATCATTGGTATGCCAGCATCACCGTCGATATCACAGAGCCTCTCTTGCCTTCAGCTGAAAACCAAGGCGTGGTCGGAGTCGATCTGGGTGTCACGACGCTGGCGACATTGTCGAATGGTGAGACCTTTGTTGGACCAAAAGCGCTGACCAAGCTCCTGGATCGGGTGCGGCGGCTATCGCGCGGCTTGTCCCGGAAGCTGAAGGGTTCGCGCAACCGTGGCAAAGCGAAAAAAAAGCTGGCCAAGTTGTATGCCAGGATTGCCAGCCCGCGGCGCGACAGCCTCCACAAGCTCAGCACGAATATAACGCGCCGTTTCCACACCGTCGGCATCGAAGATTTGCATGTCAGGGGCATGCTTGCGAACCGGTGCTTATCACGTGCCATTGCCGACATGGGTTTTGGCGAGTTGCGAAGGCAACTGGAGTACAAGGCTGCGCAACGTGGTGGGCAGGTGGTGGTAATCGACCGTTGGTATCCGAGCAGTAAAACGTGCTCATGCTGCGGTTACCTGCTTGCTGAACTCGGCCTGGGCACTCGCCACTGGGTTTGCCCACGCTGTGGAACAAACCATGATCGCGACGTGAACGCGGCGATCAACTTGAAAAATTTAGCGGCGAGTTCCGCCGTAACTGCCTGTGGAGGGGAAGGCGCTGGCCTCGCAATTCAAGTGTGAGGCGAAACCGTCCCCTATGAAGCAGGAATTCAACAGCAAAGTTAACTATAAATAGCTTTGCATAAGTTTGAGGGAACGGCCGTGGACAGGTACGACGTGCTCATCGCCGGCGCGGGGCCGACCGGCCTGGTGCTGGCCCTGTGGCTGGCGCGCCAGGGCGTCAAGGTCGCGGTCGTCGATAAGGCGGCGCAGCCCGGCACCACCTCGCGCGCGATGGCGGTCCAGGCGCGCACCCTGGAGCTGTACCGCCAGCTCGGCCTGGCCGACGAAACGGTCGCCGCCGGCAAGCGCAATATCGCCCTCAATATGTGGGTGCGCGGCAAGCGCCGCGCGCGCCTGTCGTTCCAGGACGCCGGCGAGAAGCTCACCCCCTACCCCTTCGTGCTGGTGTATCCGCAAGACCTGCATGAACGGCTGCTGCTGCGCCATCTCGAGCAGGCCGGGGTCCAGGTCCAGCGGCCGGTCGAACTGGTCGCCTTCGAGGACCGCGAAGACTATGTGGTGGCGCGCCTGCGCGACCCGGACGGCGGCGTGCGCGAATGCGAGGCGCGCTTCCTGGCCGGCTGCGACGGCGCCAGCTCCACCGTGCGCCAGCAGCTCGGCGCCGGTTTCCCGGGCGGCACCTACGATCACCTGTTCTACGTGGCCGACGTCCAGGCCGCGGGCGTGGCGGCCGACGGCGAGGTGCACGTCTCGCTCGAGACCTCCGACTTCGTCATCATGCTGCCCTATACCGACACCGGCCGCGGGCGCCTGATCGGCACCGTGCATCGCATCTCTCCCGACGGGCATGCCGGCGGCCCCTATACCTTCGACGACGTCGGCCACAGCGCCTTGTCCAGCCTGGGCCTGCGGGTCGACCAGGTGCACTGGTTCTCGACCTACCGCGTGCACCACCGCATCACCAGCCATTACCGCAGCGGCCAGGTCTTCCTGGTCGGCGACGCCGCCCACGTGCACAGCCCGGCCGGCGGCCAGGGCATGAACACCGGCATCGGCGACGCCGTCAACCTGGCCTGGAAGCTGGCCGCCGTGGTGCGCCACGAGGCGCCGGACAGCCTGCTCGACAGCTACGAGACCGAAAGACTGGCATTCGCGCGCAAGCTGGTCGACACCACCGACCGCCTGTTCAACTTCGTCACCGCCGAAGGCAACTTCGCCGACTTCGTGCGCACCCGCATCGCTCCGCTGTTCGCCACGGTCGCCTATGGCGTCGACGCGGTGCGCGAACTGATCTTCAAGATCGTCTCGCAGATCACGATCAGCTACCACGAGAGCCCGCTCAGCACCGGCAGCGCGGGGAGCATCAAGGCCGGCGACCGGCTGCCCTGGGTCGAGGTGGACGGAGTTGACAACCACGCGCCGCTGGAGAAGATCGACTGGCAGGTGCAGGTCTATGGCGAGGCCGGCGACGGCCTGCGCGCCTGGTGCCTGCTGCACGGCATGCCCTTGCGCGAATTCGCCTGGACTGCGCGCCATGAAGCAGCCGGCTTCGCACGCAACGCCCACTATCTGGTGCGGCCGGACGGCCACATCGCATTGTGCGATCCGGGCGGCGAGGCGGACGCCCTGGCCCATTACTTCCGCAACCGCGCCTATCGGCGCTTCTGCGACTGACGGTCGACCTACCCGTCCGGCATGAAATATCATCTCATCTAGACATCAATGTCTAGATAACCTAAGCTGACCGTCACCGGGAGCCGTCCCGCCATCACAAGGACCGTCATGCTGAAGAAACTCGCCGCCACATTGGCCATCGCTTCCTGCACTGCATTGGCCCCCGCCCAGGCGGCCGACCTGCCGAACTATCCCTTCATCCACGTGAACGCCGCCGCCAACCTGCACGTGATGCCGGACGTGGGCGAGATCGATTTCGAGATCGTCAGCCTGGACCCCGACCTGGAAGCGGCCTGGAAGCTGGTGAGCGAACGGCTTGGGGTCAGCCGCGCGCTGCTCGCGCAGCATGGCGTCGCGGTTGAGGACATCTCGGTGCAGGACCTGCTGCGCCGTCCTCTCAAGCAGGGCGATACGGTGCAGGCGATCGAGACCCGCGCCGCGGTCCACGCCACGGTGCGCAATCTGGAAGGGTGGACGGCGCTGATCCAGGCCCTGATGACGATGCCGAACGTCGAGTCGCTGGCGGTCGCCTTCAGCCGCAGCGACGCCGACAAGATCGAGGCCGAACTCGTGAGCCAGGCCCTGGGCGCGGCGCGCCTGAAGGCGCAGAACATCGCGCGCGGCATCGGCGCCAGGCTGGGACCGGCGAACGGCGTGGCGCTGGCGCCGCTCAAGAACCTGTCGAACGCAATGGGACTGGCCACCGACGGGCCGCGTTACAGCCCGGTGTCCACGCCAGCGGATCCGCTGCTGGTGACGGTGCAGAAACTGGTGCAGGGCGTGGACGTGATCTACCGGATCGGAAAGTGAACCGGCAAGTGAACATCAGCGCGTCGGCGCCGGCCCATGCCCGATCTTCATGCGCAGCAGGCGGTACGGCTTGGCGCGCAGGTCCTTGCCGCCGTTGAAGCCGGCCTGGCGGTGCAGCTGGTTGGCGGTGACGTACAGGTAGCCGTCCGGACCGGCGGACAGCGTATCGGGCCACAGCAGCTCGGGGCTTTGCGCAATGGTGCGCCAGCTGCCATCGGCTTCCAGGCGGCGGATCGCATTGTTCTCGTAGTCGGTCGCATACAGGTTGCCGGCGGCATCGGTCTCCAGCCCGTCGGACGCCCCCTTCTCGCCCAGGTCGCGCACGACCAGCGCCAGCGCCGCCTCGCCTACCGTCGGATCGCGCAACAGGCGCGTGGCCACCGCGTAGCCATGACGGCTAGAGAGCGGGCTGAAATACAGGGTTTCACCGTCCGGCGAGAGCGCGATGCCGTCCGACGCCGCCCGGAACGGCGCGGTCCTGCCATCGGCCGCACGGCTCTGCAAAACGCGGCCCTCCACGCGCGGCACGAAGCGCGGATCGGCCGAGGTGGAGCGATCCCCTTGCAGGCGGCGCTGCGCCTTGCCGGTGGCCAGGTCGAGCACAATGATGGCGCCCGGCCCGCTCAGCGACGAATCGGTCACATAGGCCACGCCCTCGCGTCCCACGCGAAAATCGAAACGCACGTCGTTGACGTAGGTGCTCGGCAGGATCACATCGGGCGGAAACACCACCGTCCTGACCACCTTGTCGGTCTTGAGGTCGACCGCCACCAGCTTGGCGCCGCCCGGCCTCGGCGCGGCGAAGCCCGGTGCGGCGGTGTCCAGGATCCACAGGCGTCCCTGGCCATCGGCGACCACGCTTTGGACGCTCTCCAGGCCGCGGGCCGGGTCGTCCGGGTCGGCGCGGTTGATGGCGGCGTCGGGATACGGGACCGGCCTGCCGTCGCGGATTTCCGCCACCGTATAGGGCACGTCATCGCCCCAGCGCGGGAAGTTCACGAAGATACGGTTGCCTTCGGCCACCGTGACGCCGGTGGGCATCGGGCCGTCGAAGGCAACCACGCGTTCGAGCTGGCCAATGGTCGGGATGGGCGCGGCGGCCGGCGCCGCGTGGGCCGCGCCCGGGACGGCGATGGCGATCGCGGTGGCAACAACGGCGTACAAGCGCGCGAGGGCCTTTGGATGCATCATGTCATTCTCCTGTCATGTATGGGCGAGTTGGGCGGTTCATCGGCGTATGATCGATTTGTCCAGCTCGTTGTCGGGAGAAGCATAGGACTTCTCGTGGCAGCGAAACAGCCAGCGGAGTGGGTAGCACTTTCACGCCTGCAGTGAAAATCGACACAGGCTTCTTCGCGATCCACCTTGCCGCTGCGCTTGTCTACCGTGAAAGGAACCAGCATGAGTAAGCAACAGAAAGAAAAACTGGCGCCGCAAGGCAAAGACGCGGCCATCGCGTCGCCGACCGAACAGCAAGTCCCGCAGCAGGCCGCAGCGGTGGCGCCACCCGAGCCCCAACAGGATCAACCTTTGCCGAAGGAAGAACAGATCCGCCCGGTCAAGGCTGAACCGGTGCGCCTGCGCGGGCGCATGACGCTGGAAGACGCCTTCCAGTCCATCGGCCTCAATTGCGTCCAGCAGATCGAGGCGAACCTGCCGGGCGTGCTGAAGCAAAACGTCGAAAGCCTGCACCAGATGCGGGTCGGCCTGCGCCGCCTGCGCGCGCTGCTTGCCATGTTCGAGGACCTGGCCGCGCCGCCGGTCGCCCTGCACGCCGACATCGAATGGCTGTCCGGCGAACTGGGACCGGCGCGCGACTGGGACGTGCTGGCCGACTCCACCCTCGACCGGGTCCAGGGCTTCGACTCGACGGCGCTGCGCCAGGCCGCGCACGAGCGGGCGAACGCGCATCACGCGCACATCCTGAACGTGCTGCGCGAGCCGCGCTACGTCGAGCTGATGACGCAGCTGAACGAATGGCTCGGCGAACGCCGCTGGCGTCCCGACGCCACGCTGGACAAGGATTCGCCCCTGGCCGAGCGCGCCGCCAGGGCCGCCCTGCCCCTGCTGCGCAAGGCCGAGAAGCGCCTGGCCAAACGCATCGACGGCCTGGACGAGGACGACGCGCCGGGCCGCCACCGGGTGCGCATCGCCGCCAAGAAGGCGCGCTACGCGGCCGAATTCTTCCGCGACCTGCTGCCGGCGCGCCGCGTCAAGCGCTACGTCGGCCACCTGGAAAAGCTGCAGGACCGGCTTGGCCTCCTGAACGACATGGCGGTGGCCGACCACCTGCTCGAGGAACTCAAGGGCGGCAACAGCCAGGTCGCCAAACAGGCCGCCTATGTGCGCGGCTATATGGCCGCCAGCAGCGAGGCCGACGCCCAGGGCCTGGCGAAGACGCTGGCGGACGTCGCCAAGCGCCGTATCACGCGCTGATCCTGCCCCTCGGCGGCGCGCCAGGCGGCCGCCGGCGCACCACCTTCCGGCGCCGCCGCACCGCCCGGGTGCGGCCCGCGGCGGCCCTGTATTTATCGCTTTCCGAAGCCTGTAATTTGCGGTACCGTTGCTCTGCAATTTCAGATCTGCCACGTCCACCACCCTACTTCGGAGCCCGTCCATGCGGTTCACCAGCAAGCCTATCGCGTTCGCCATTGCCCTGACCGTCGCCTCCGGCGCCGGCGCCCAGCAGATCGTCAGGATCGGCCATGTGGGACCGGTCTCCGGCCCCAATTCCCACCTCGGCAAGGACAATGAAAATGCGGCGCGCATGGCGATCGACGAACTCAACGCCAAGGGCTTCACGATCAACGGCCAGAAGGTCACGCTGCAGCTGCTGGCCGAGGACGACGCCAGCGATCCCAAGCAAGGCACGGCGGTGGCGCAGAAGCTGGTCGACGCCAAGGTCAACGGCGTGGTCGGCCACCTGAACTCCGGCACCAGCGTGCCGGCCTCGCGCATCTATCACAACGCCGGCCTGGTGCAGGTGTCGCCGGCCACCACCGCGACCCAGTTCACCAAACAGAAATTCCCGGGCGTGTTCCGCGTGGTCGCCAACGACGCCAAGCTGGGCGGCACCCTCGGCAAGTACGCGGTCGAGACGCTCAAGGTCAAGAACATCGCCGTCATCGACGACCGCACCACCTACGGCCAGGGGGTGGCCGCCGAATTCGCGAAGGCCGCCAAGGGGCCGGGCGTGCGCATCGTCGACAAGCAGTTCACCAGCGCCACCGCCACCGACTTCACCGCCATCCTCACCGCCATCCGCGCCAAGAAGCCCGACCTGGTCTTCTTCGGCGGCATGGACGCGGTGGCCGGCCCGATGCTCAAGCAGATGAAGGCGCTCGGCATCAATGCCCGCTTCATGGGCGGCGACGGCATGTGCACCACGGCGCTGGGCCGCCTGGCCGGCGACGCGGTCGGCGAAGACAAGGTCGTGTGCGCCGAAGCGGGCGGCGTGAAAGGCGCGCAAGAGCAGGTGATGGCCGACTTCCGCAACCGCTTCAAGCAGAAGACGGGGCTAGAGGTGCAGCTGTATGCGCCGTATGTGTATGACTCGGTGATGGTGATGGCGGCCGCGATGCAGAAGGCGAAATCGGCCGAGCCGGCGAAGTACCTGCCCGAGCTCAAGAAGATCAAGTACGAGGGCGTGACCGGCACCATCCAGTTCGATCCGTCGGGCGACATCCTCGATGGCGCGCTGACGCTGTACACCTACAAGGGCGGCAAGCGCACGCGGATGGACGTGATCCGCTGATCGTCACGCCGCCAGGCATTCGGGGAGAAGTCCGATGGGCGTCCTGGCCGCACCGCAGCAACTGGTCCGACAATCTTCCACGAATGACGGCGGCGACATCGCGGCGCGCCTGCGCGCCTGGCATGACGAGGCCACGGCGCTGTGCTTCGTCTATGCCAGGTCGCTGGGCGGCCTGGTGCAGTCGGGCCGCGGGCGCATCGCCGTGCTCAATGAGATGGCGCTGACGATCGATGCGGGCGGCTCGACCCTGCTGGTGATGCTGGCCGGCGCCCGCTACGACGACGCGCCGCAGATTTTCTTCACGCCCGACCTGGGCAGCCATTTCCAGGTAGCCGGGATCGGCATCAGCCTGGGCAACCACGACTGGCTGTTCTTCTCGCCCGACGAAGTGCCGCCGACGGCCTTGCCCGGACTGCGTTAGCCTTCGCCAGCCACCCGCGCCACATTGCCGCAGTCGCTGCCCAGCCATTTACCCGTGCCGCTGGTTTTCTGGGTCACCATCATGCCATTCGGACCGGCCACGGTGGCAGTCGAGTCGAAGGTGTAGGCGGTCTCGCTCGGGGTCTTCACAACGGCATCGATTTTCATCTGCGGCTGGGTGCACTGCATGCTGACATTCATGCCGCCAGTGGCGGGCGTCGCATTCCTGGTGCAGCCGTCAGGACCTTTTTTGCCAAATACGTCGAACTTCGCGATGTCCTCTTTCGTGATGCACTGTTTCGTGCGCAGTCCATCGTCCGTGAACTCCGTTCCATTGGCGCCCAGCCTTTTTTGTATCTCCGCGCGCTGGGCCGGCGACATCGAGGCCATCTGATTCTTCATCAACGCGGCGATGCCCGCCATCTGATTGCCCCCTCCCTGGCCGGGCAGTGTCATGTCGATCTGCCACAGTCCAGGCTTGATATTGACTTGCTGCGCAAACGCATTCGTTGCGCACAAGGTCGCCATGCTCAATGCGATGCTTGCAATCCGAATCATTCTCATAGTCGCTCCTAATGGTTGGCCACCAGTGTAGCCGACCTGGCTCTGCAGCCGCGCATGCAACGCGACCCGCCAAATTCCAGGCACAGGCATCCAATCCAATTAGGGTCAGAGTCGAATTAATTGGCAATTTCCCCAAAACCTTACGAATCAATTAGGGTCAGAGTCAAATTATTGAGCAATTTCCCGGCGCTGGCAGTCTTTCCAACGGCGCGGCGCCATACCAATTCGCCACAGTGTGATTTTGCATAAGCGATCGTCAGGCTGATTTTGATTTCGCTCGAAGCAATCATCTTCTATCCGGGGAGCTACATCTTCACGGCATCTAAAATCAACCGCGCCTTTCGTTTGCGCAAAAAGTTATCAAAAAATTCGACTCTGACCCTAATTGATTCGTAAGGTTTTGTGGAAATTGTCAAATAATTCGACACTGACCCTGCCGGGGACCCTGCCGGGGCTGACCCTGCCGGGACGATCCCTTACAACGAATGAAGCCAGGCGTAAACGACAAAGCGCGCCTTGCTCGCGCAGGCGCGCTTTTTGACGGATATTAAATGGCGCTCACTTGGTCGCCAGCACCCACTTGACCAGCGAGCGCGCCTCGGCCTCGCTCACCTGCGGATTGGCCGGCATCGGGATCGGGCCCCAGGTGCCCGCGCCGCCTTTCAGCACCTTCTGCACCAGCTTGTCCTCGGCGCCCTTCTGGCCCGCGTACTTCTCCGCGACGTCCTTGTAGGCAGGACCGACCAGCTTGGTGGCGACGGTGTGGCAAGCCATGCAATTCTTGGCCTTGGCCAGATCGGCCTGGGCGTACGCACCCGACGACGCGAAAGCCGACAGCACCACACACAACATCAGGGACCGCTTCATTTGTTTCTCCGAATTTATGACTGATTGGATTTTACCCCCTTTCCCACTGGGGCAAAGAGGTCGATACACTCTGTAACGCGATCGCCATGTTTATCAATATCCTGTAACAAGAAACAGACAAATTCACCCACCGATCCCGCATTGTCAAAGGCGAACGATCACACGTCCGGCAGGACGGCCTTCCACCAGGAAGCGCATCGCTTTCGGCGTCGCTTCGAACGGATACACCTTCGCCACGACCGGTTTGATCTTTTCCTCGGCCAGCAGCCGGCTGATGCCTTGCCAGGCCAGCGCCCACCGCTCCGGACTCTCGAACGGGAAATTAAAGCCACGAATCTGCGCGGCTTTCCAGATCAGCTTCGTCACGTCGATCGCGACTTCACGCCCGGCCGAATAGCCGACCGTGACGACGGTCCCGCGTGCGGCCAGCACCTACAGCGAGGCGGAAAGCACGGGACCGCTCAAGCCATCGACGACCACGTCCACGCCACGGCCGCCGGTTTCGCGCAATATCGCCTCTGCCAGCACGGCCTCGTTCATGTCGATGACATGGTCGAAACCCGCCGCACGCGCCAGCGCCGCCTTGCCTGGGGAACCCGTCGACGACAGGACGAGGCCGGCGCCCATGGCGCGCGCCAGCTGGAACGATGCATTGCCGATGCCGCCAAACACACCGGGACTGAAGACGATCTTGCCAGCTTCGAAACCGCCCATCTCGAGCGCCATCCAGGCCGAAATGTAAGCGACGGGCAGGCCTGCCGCTTCGATCAGATCGATATTGTCCGGGATACGGAAGAGCATCGACTTCGGCACGGCCACATACTCGGCATAGGCGCCCGCTTCCAGCACCCCGAACGGCCCGCCGAAGGCAACCCGGGTCCCGGCGGGAAACTCCGCATCGCCCCGCTCGACCACCCCCGAGCCCTCATTACCAAGTATCAGGGGCGCGGCGACCATCGGCATCTTGCCATGCAGGATGGCGTGATCGACAACATTGACGCCGGCGGCCACCACCCGGACCAGAAGCCGGTCCTGATCCGCTATTGGCATCGCGGTTTGTTCGAGCCGGATTCCGCCAAACCCCGTGAATGAATTTGCCACGAATGCACGCTCATCAATGCTCCTTCCTGTTTTCCGTGGCCCGGCCAGCCACCAGGCCCGCGAGCGCCTCGGCGGCCTTATAGCCATGGGCGACGCCCTCGACCAGGATGACGTCGGCCGACGCATTCGCGGTGCGTAGCGCAATGATGTCCTGGTAGGCGGCCGAGCCGTACCAGCCCTCGGCACTGGCGCTGTCCGGAAACTCGATGAGGACGAGCTGGCCGGTCCACGCGCCTTCCAGCGGCTTGATGGCGCCGCCATGGACGCGGAACCGCCCCGCGTAAGGGGCGAGCGTCGCGTCGATGCGGCCGAGGTATTCGACGATGTCGTCGTTGACGGTCGAATGCGTGATGTGTGCGAGAGCGAATGTTGTCATGGGTTTCCCGAAAATGTGAAGGTCATACGAGGATCAACGCGGCTTTTCCCAGCATGGATCCCGCTTCCAGGGCGCGATGCGCCCGCGCGCCTTCGGCCAACGGAAAGGTCTGGCACACGTGCGGCGTCAGGCGGCCGGCGGCTACCCACTCGGCCAACTGGCGCAGGCCGGCGCCATCGGGCTGGACGGCGACGCTGGAAAAGCGCTTGCCGGCCGCAGCGGCCATCGCCGGCATGTGGCCATGGCTGAGGCCAAGCGCCGTCACGACGATCCCGCCGGGCCTCAACACCTGCAACGAGCGTTCGGCGCAGTCTCCGCCGACCACGTCGAAGACCACATCCACGTCCCGCACCTGCTCGGTGAAATCGACTGCGGTGTAATCGATGACCTCATCCGCACCGCATCCACGCACGAAGGCGTGCTTGGATGCGCTGGCGGTTGCGATCACATGCGCGCCCATGGCCTTGGCCACCTGTACCGCGAGGTGGCCGACGCCGCCGCCTGCGCCATGGACCAGGACACGCTGCGAAGCCTGCAGCCGCGCGATGTCGCGCAGCGCCTGCAGCGAAGTCAGGCCGGCCAGTGCCAGCGACGCCGCCTGGGCGTGGCTCAGTTGCGCAGGCTTGTGCCAGAGCTGCCCCGCGGGCGCCACGACGTACTCGGCGTAGGCATTGGCGGCGCGCGGGAACAGCGGCATGCCGAACACCTCGTCGCCGACCTTGAACGTCGTCGTGCCGAGCTCGATTTCCTCGACCACGCCGGAGATGTCCCAGCCCGGCACCACCGGCGCCGGCCCCAGGATCGGCATCACGCCGGCGCGCACGTACAAGTCGATCGGATTGACGCTTGCCGCATGAACGCGCACCAGCACGTCGCCGAAGTTGCGCACGGGGCGCGGCCGCTCTTCCAGCACGAGGACGTCGGGACCGCCGAAGCTGTGTTGAATCAAACTCTGCATTGCAATTCTCCTGGTTGGTTGGCCGCTTGACCGGCCGCGCAGGCATTGTCGGATTCATGGTCTCTGATGTAAACTAGGCACCTTTATGGAAGGTAGGTACCTGATGGATACCATACTCAATGGCTTGACGCCCAGCCAGCGTCGCAAACTGCCGCCTGCCGACGTCTTCAACGGGAATTGCCCTTCGAGGGAGCTGGTCGAAATCCTGTCGGGCAAATGGGCGACGCTGCTGCTGTGGTCGCTCGCGCGTGAACCGATGCGGTTTGGCGAGTTGCGGCGCCGGCTGGATGGCGTCACGCAGAAAATGCTGACGCAGACGCTGCGTACGCTCGAGCGCAATGGCCTGGTGTCGCGCACCGTATACGCCACCACGCCGCCGAGCGTGGAATACGCGCTGACGCCGCTCGGGGTGAGCGTGTCGGGAATCGCCGAGCAGATGTGCCAGTGGGCGCAGGTACACATCAAGGACGTGATCGTGGCCCGCCAGGGTTATGACAAGGCTGCGCTGCGGCCGGACGGCGTATCGATCGTCACGGGTGGCAAGCGCCAATCGTGAGTTCACATTAATTCGCCCCACAAGCATCGTTTTCTTTGTAAGATGCCTGCTTGTAAGGAGTACAGCTCATGCCCCTGATCCTGTTGATCGTCGCCCTGGCCGCCCTGCGTTTCTTCGAGGTCTGGCGTTTTGCCGAACTGTCCTGGTGGGTCATCGCCGGGCTGTTCGTTGCCGCCTTCATCTGGTTCGAGTACATCGAGAAGATTCTCGGGCTCGACAAGAAAAAAGAACACGAGCTGCAGGACAAGCGCCGCAACGAGCGCATCAAGAAGCCCCTCGACAAGCGCCGTTGAACCAGCGGGCCCTGTGATACATTGGGAATATCACAGCCCTAGCCCAATCATCACCCATGCATCCCGAACTGCGCCAGTTGCGCCATTTCGTCACCGTGGCCGAAGAGCTGCATTTCGGCCGCGCCGCGCGCCGCCTGCACATGACCCAGCCGCCGCTGTCGCAGAGCATCGCCAACCTCGAAGAACTGCTCGGCGCTCAGCTGTTCGTGCGCAACCGGCGCATGGTCGGCCTCACCGCGGCCGGCGCCGCCCTGCTGCCGGAAGCGCGCCGCATCCTCGAGGAGGCCGCCGCGCTGCCCGAACTGGTGCGGCGCGCGGCCAGCGGCGAAGCGGGCCGCCTGGCCCTGTCCTTCGTCTCGACCGCCGGCCTGGGCATGCTGCCCGACGTGCTGCGCCGCTATCGCGCCGCCTATCCGGCCGTGCGCCTGGTGCTGCAAGAGGCGACTTCCGACGTCCAGTTCGATGAACTGCTCTCGGGCCGCATCGACGCCGGCTTTGTCATTCCGCCGCAGCCGGGCGCCGCCGACGACATGGCCGACGGCGCCCTGGATTACCTCAAGATCGTCGACGAGCCGCTGGTGCTGTGCGCGCCGAGCGGCCTGGCAGCGTTGTCGGCGCCCGGCCCGGTGCGCCTGCGCGACCTGCCGCCGCTGCCGCTGGTGATCTTCCCGCGCGCGGTGGCGCCGAGCCTGCACGACGCGATCCTGGCCTGCTTTCGCGCGGCCGGCGTGCCGCCCACCATCGGCCAGGAAGCGATCCAGATGCAGACCATCGTCAGCCTGGTCTCCGGCGGCATGGGCTTGGCACTTGTGCCACAATCCGTGTCGAACCTGATGCGTCCCGGCGTAGAATACCGTGCCCTGCGCGACCCGGCGCCGCTGGCCGAAACCGGCCTGGCCTGGCGGCGCGACAACGATTCGCCCGTGCTGAGGGGCTTCCTGGAATGTTTGAAGAATTGAAGAGAGACTGACTATGCTGATTCATCCGCAGCCGGACCCGATCGCGATTGCGCTCGGCCCGGTGCAAATCCACTGGTACGGCCTGATGTACGTGGTGGCCTTCGCCCTGTTCATCATCCTGGGTCGGGTGCGCATCCGCATGCCGCACGTGGCGGCGCAGGGCTGGACCCGCGACGACCTGGACGACATGCTGTTCTACGGGATGCTGGGCGTGATCGTGGGCGGCCGCCTGGGCGAAGTGCTGTTCTACCAGCCGCTGTACTTCCTCGAACATCCGCTCGAGATCTTCATGATCTGGAAGGGCGGCATGTCCTTCCACGGCGGCTTCCTGGGCGTGCTGATCGCGATGGCGCTGTGGTCGCGCAAACGCAAGCGCAACCTGCTCGACGTGTACGACTTCATCGCGCCGCTGGTGCCGCTCGGCTATGCCGCCGGCCGCATGGGCAACTTCATCAACGCCGAACTGCCGGGCCGTCTGGCCGACCCGAGCCTGCCGTGGGCCATGCTGTGGCCCGGCGTGGCCGGTCCGCGCCACCCGTCGCCGCTGTACCAGGCGCTGGTCGACGGCGTGCTGGTATTCGTGATCCTGTGGATGTTCGCGCGCAAGGCGCGTCCGCGCCTGGCGGTCGGCGCCATGTTCACCCTGCTGTATGGCTGCGCGCGCTTCTTCACCGAATGGTTCCGCGTGCCGGACTGGGAAACCACCGTGTTCGGCCTGCCGATCACCTCGGGCCAGGTGCTGTCGCTGCCGATGATCGTCGCCGCCCTCGTCATGCTGGCCTGGGCCTATCGCCAGGCGCCGGGCAGGCCTGTGACCGCCTGATCGAGCTCTGAGTGGGCGAGCGCACAGAGCGCTCGTCCTTCACGCCCGACAATGAGGCTCCACGGATCGGAGCCCTCATGGATCAAACAAGGCGCAAGCTGCATACCGGATGGTGGCTGCTGCTTGCCGCCATCGTCGTATTGACAGGCATCGCCTTCGCCATCATGTGGCGCCCCGCGCTGGCGCCGCAAGCCACGCCACCTTCCTTCGACCAGGCCCGCATCGAGCGCGGCGCCAATCTCGCCCATCTCGGCATGTGCGCTTCGTGCCACACGGCCGACCTGGCGCGCCCCTTCGCCGGCGGCAAGCCGATGGAGACGCCGTTCGGCACCGTCCACAGCACCAATATCACGCCCGACGCCGACACCGGCATCGGCGCCTGGAGCCCCGAAGTGTTTACCAGGGCGATGCGCGAGGGCGTCTCGCGCGACGGCCACCGACTCTACCCCGCCTTCCCCTACAACCACTACATGCGCATGACGCAGGACGACATCGACGACCTGTACGCCTACTTCATGACGCGCACCCCGATCGCCGAGCCGGCGCCCGCCAACGACATGACCTTCCCCTTCGGTTTCCGGCCGCTGGTCGGGTTCTGGAACGTGCTGTACCTGGATGACGCGCCGTGGCGACCCGACCCGCGACAATCGGCCGAATGGAACCGCGGCGCCTACCTGGCCGACGCCGTTGCCCACTGCGCCGCCTGCCATACGCCGCGCACGAAGCTGGGCGGTCCGGATATCAAGCGCCAGCTCGATGGCGGCGAAGCCGAGGGCTGGTACGCGCCCGCGCTGAACCGTAATTCGCCGTCGCCGCTGCCATGGACACGCGAAGAGCTGCAGGCCTACCTGCGCACCGGCATGGCCGAGGATCACGCGGTCGCCGGCGGCCCGATGCAGGACGTCGTGATGCACCTGGCCCAGGCCGATGAAGGCGACGTCGCCGCGCTGGCCGCGTGGACCCTCAGCCACCTGTCGCAGGCGCCACTACGCACGACGCCGGCGCAGCGCGATGGAGCGCTACCCGAACCCACCGCCGACGATCCGGAACTGCCGCGCATGCGCCTCGGCTATGAGTTGTACGCCAATTCCTGCGCGCGCTGCCACGACGTCGGCCGTGCCCCGAGCTCGGGCACTGCCCTGCCGCTACAGAAAGCGATCGCCCTGTACGACCCCGACCCGCGCAGCCTGATCCACATCGTCGACACCGGCATCCTGCCGCCGGATGGCGAGCCGGGACGCTGGATGCCCGGCTTCGAGGCGATCCTGAGCGATGAACAGGCCGGCGCGCTGGCCGCCTACCTGCGCAAGTACGGCGCCGGCCAGCCGGCCTGGCCGCAACTGGACGAGCAAGTGAGCAAAGCGAGAGCACCATGACGACCTACCGCCTGCAGGTGAACGGCAAGCGCCACGCCGTCGATACCGATCCCGATACCCCGCTGCTGTACGTGCTGCGCAACGACCTGGCCCTGAATGGCGCCAAGTTCGGCTGCGGCCTGGGCCAGTGCGGCTCCTGCACCGTGATCATGGACGGCAAACCCGTGATGTCCTGCCTGGTGCCCGTGTCGAGCGTCGGCACGCGCGCCGTGCGCACCGTCGAAGGCCTGGGCGACAGCGACAAGCCCGGCGTGCTGCAGCAGGCCTTCATCGACGAGCAGGCGGCGCAATGCGGCTACTGCATCGCGGGCATGATCATGCAGGCCAGCGCACTGCTCGAACGCGAACCGAATCCGAGCGACGCCCGGATCCGTGCCCACATGTCGCCCAACCTGTGCCGCTGCGGCACCCATATGCGCATCCTGCGCGCGGTGCGGCGTGCCGCCGACGTGCTGGCAAAGGGAGAAAAGCGATGAGCGCAGACCAGGGCCGCCGCCGCTTCCTGGCCGCGGGCGGCGCATTGACGCTGTCGTTCGCCATGCCGGCGTGGTCCGCGCAAGACGCATTACCGAAAAGCCTCGAAAAAACGCCCTGGCTCGACGCCTGGATCCGCATCGACGCCGATGAACGCATCACGGTCTTCACCGGCAAGGCCGAGCTGGGGCAAGGCATCAAGACCGCGCTGCTGCAGGTCGTGGCCGACGAGCTGCGCATCGCACCGGGGCGCCTGACGCTCGTCACCGCCGACACCGCGCGCACGCCGGACGAAGGCATGACCGCCGGCAGCAACTCGATGAAGGACAGCGGCGCCGCGCTGCGCCATGCGGCGGGCCAGGTGCGGATGCGCCTGGGCGCGCTGGCGGCGGCGCGCCTTGGAACGCCCGCGGCCGGCCTGGCATTGAAGGATGGCGCCTTCATCGCCCCTGACGGCCGTCGCGCCAGCTTCGGCCAGCTGGTCACCGGCCAGGAACTGCACCTGCGCGCCACGTCGCAGCCGGCGCCGCCCGCTCCCGGCCCCAAGACCGCAATCGGCCAGTCGCTGCCGAGGATCGACATCCCGGCCAAGGTCACGGGCGGAGCCGCCTACGTGCAGGACCTGCGCCTGCCGAATATGGTGCATGCGCGCGTGGTGCGCCCGCCCGCGCAGGCGGCGACTTTGAGCGCGGTGGATACGGCCGCCGTCATGCGCCTGCCCGGTGTCTTGAAAATCGTGCGCGACGGGCGCTTCCTGGCCGTGATCGCGGACGGCGAATACCGCGCCGTGAAAGCCGCCGCGCTGCTCGCGCGCGCCGTGCGCTGGGAGACGCCGGCCGCGCTGCCAGTCCATCCCGACATCAAAGCGCTGGTGATGGCCCAGCCGGCCGAACCGGCGACCATCCTCGAACGCGGCGCACGTGTGCACGAAGGCACGCACTTCAAGGCCACCTATACCCGCCCCTTCCAGCTGCACGCCTCCATCGGCCCGTCCTGCGCCGTGGCGCAACTAGTGGAAAACCGCTACACGGTCTGGACCCACTCGCAAGGCGTGTTCCCGCTGCGCGGCGCGCTGGCCGAACTGCTGGGAGTAAAGGAGGACGCAATCCGCTGCATCCACGTCGAGGGCTCGGGCTGCTATGGCCACAACGCCGCCGACGACGTGGCGGCCGACGCCGCCCTGCTGGCGCGCGCCTTCCCGGGCCGGCCGGTGCGGGTGCAATGGATGCGCGAGGACGAACACGGCTGGGAGCCGTTCGGTGCGGCAATGGTGGCGCAGGTGGCGGCCACGCTGGGCCCGGACGGCCGCATCGCCGACTGGCAGTACGACGTCTTCACGCCCCCGCACAACACCCGTCCCGGCAAGGCCGGCAACCTGCTGCCAGCCACGCATCTGGCCAAGCCGTTTACGCCGCCGGTGCCGAAACCCAGCCCGCAGCCGGAAGGCAGCGGCGACCGCAACGCCATCCCCTATTACCGGCTGCCGAACGCGCGCGTGACCCATCACTTCCAGCCGAAGGCGGTCCTGCGCACCTCGGCCATGCGCGGCCTGGGCGCCTATTGCAATGTGTTCGCGATCGAGAGCTTCATGGACGAACTGGCGCGTGCGGCGAAAGTCGACCCGGTCGCGTTTCGGCTACGCCACCTGGACGATCCGCGCGCCATCGAGGTGGTGAAGCTGGCGGCGGCGAAGTTCGGCTGGGATGGCTACAAGAAAACTGCGCGGCGCGGGCGCGGTTTCGCCTTCGCACGCTACAAGAACCTGGCATCCTATTGCGCGCTGGCGGTCGAGGTGGAGGTGGCGCGCGAAACGGGTCTGGTGCGCGTGACGCGCGTATCGAGCGCCGTCGATTGCGGCGAGATCGTCAATCCGGACGGCGTGCGCAACCAGATCGAGGGCGGCGTCAATCAGTCGGCCAGCTGGACTTTACTGGAACAGGTGCGTTTCGACGCCGAGCGCGTGCTCACCGTGGACTGGGCCTCGTACCCGATCCTGCGCTTCGGCCAGGTGCCCGACAAGGTCGACGTGCACCTGATCGACCGCCCCGGCCAGCCCTTCCTGGGCACCGGCGAAGCAGCGCAGGGCCCGGCCGCGGCGGCGATCGCCAACGCGGTGTTCGACGCCAGCGGGCTGCGCATGCGCGACCTGCCACTGGATCGGGCGAGGATGAGAAAGGCTAGTTGAAAGCCTTCCAGAACATGTACACCGCCAGCGCATACAGAATCACGGCGAAGATGCGCTGCAGTTGGCGCACCGGCATCTTGTGCGCGGTGCGGGCGCCGAGCGGCGCCATGGTCACGCTGGCCAGCACGATGATGGCCAGCGCCGGCAGGTAGACGAAGCCCAGCGACCATGCCGGCAGGCCCGGCTCGCCCCAGCCATAATACATATTCGACAGCGTGCCCGAGAGCGCGATCGGAAAGCCCAGCGCCGCGCTGGTGGCGACCGCGTTATGGATGCGCACATTACAGCGCGTCATGAACGGCACCGAGACGAAGCCGCCGCCGGCGCCGACCAGTCCCGACAAAATCCCGATCAGGCCACCGGTGACGAACATGCCGGCCCGGCCCGGCAATTCGCGCGCCGCCGTCGGCTTCTTCCCGATCAGCATCTGGGTGGCCGAAAAGGCGACGAAGCAGCCGAAGAAAAAGGCCAGCACCGAGGTGTTCATCTGCTTGCCGATCCAGGGGCCGATCCAGGAGCCGATCAGGATGCCCGGCGCCAGCAGGCGCACCACGGGCCACAGCACGGCGCCGTGCTTGTGGTGGGCGCGCACCGAGGACATCGAGGTAAACAGGATGACGCCGAGCGCGGTGGCGATCGCCATGTGGACCACCAGTTCGTCGGCGAAGCCGCGCGCGGTGAAGATCATCGTGATGAAGGGCACCAGCACCATGCCACCGCCGATGCCGAGCAGGCCGGCCGCGAAGCCGCCGAAGGTGCCCATCGTCAGCAGGGCCAGGATCAGCCAGGGATCCATTCAGGCCCCCCTGGCGCGCACGAGTTTGACGACCGCATCCCATTCGGATCTGGTGACCGGCGAAATCGACAGCCGGCTGCCCTTTTGCAGCAGCACCATGCCGTCCAGTGCGGGAACGGTGCGCATCTCGGCCAGCGGCAGATAGCGCCCCGCTTCCCGCGCGCGCACGTCGATCGAGATCCAGCGCGGCGTTTCCGGGGTGGCTTTCGGGTCGTGGTAATGGCTGGAGGGGTCGAACTGGGTGGCGTCGGGATAGGGTCCGCTCGCGATCTCGGCCAGCCCGGCCACGCCCGGCACGGCGCAGCTGGAGTGATAGAACAGGACGCCGTCGCCGACGGCCATCGCGTCGCGCATGAAGTTGCGTGCCTGGTAGTTGCGCACGCCGAACCAGGCCACGGTCTGGCCGGGTGCGGACAGGACGTCGTCGAAACTGACTTCGTCCGGTTCGGATTTCATCAACCAATAGCGCATCGCGCCGTTCTCCCTGCAAGGCGCCGTCACGGTTGACGCGCGCACAAAAAAAAGCGGCTGCGTACAGAGTGCGCAACCGCTTGTGTATTCTAGCCCCCGCCAGTGCCGTTTTTGCCGGCATCCTGAACCAAAACGGTTCAAGGCGGTCACGGTCAGATCAATTTCGGGTTCGTCAAACGAGTGACGCTCACTCCCATCGAACTTGTTCCACGACCTATGCGTAAGAATGGTTCAAGGAATATATGGCAAATCTCGAACACCGCAGGGTAGAGCGCAGTGTACTCTTTTGAAGCGGCATGTCAAACGGATTCGGCTTTTCAGAAAAGATTTTCCTGGGGCGCCAGCGCCTTGTCGAGCACCGTGTGCATCGCTTCCAGCTTTTGCTTGACCTCGAGGATCGACATGTCCGACAGCGGCCCCTGCGGCGACTTCACCGACAGGAATTCCGCGGCGACGCTTAGCGCGGCCATGACGGCGATGCGGTCGGTGCCCCTCACCTTGCCCGAATCGCGCAGCTGGCACATCTTGCCGTCGAGGTAGCTCACCGCCTCACGCAGGGTGCGCTCTTCGCCGTCGCGGCAGGCCAGGCGGTAGGGCTGGCCCATGATGGTGACGTCGAGATGGATCATCGTGCTGCCTCACTATCGCCTGGTGCGCCGGTTGCCGTGCCGGCCGAATCGCCGGCGGCTTCGTCTTCCCCGCCCTCTTCGCCGTCCTCATCGGGCGGCTTGGGCAGCTCATCGAGCAGGGCCTCGACCCGGCGCTGGGCCTCGATCAGGCGTTCCTTGAACGCCAGGTTCTCGGCGCTGAGCAGGGTATTGGCCTGACGCAGCAAATAGTTCTCGGCGCGCAACGACTGGGTCAGCTGGGCGAGCCGGTCGATTTTGTCTGAGAGGTCTTGGAATTCGGAAATCATTCGACACTATAGGATCGAGATGGATTTTCCGTCAACCGAATCGCGCTGCGGTGCGGCAAGACCCGTCTGGATGGCCCTGCCGCGGCGGCCTGGCGTGCGGCAGGAAAGCGCCAGGCAGTGTACGCTGCCCGCCTCTTGCCTGTTCTGCACTTGTCGGCAAGAGATGCTAAAAATGCATTGCGCAGGGCCGACACCGGCTTGCGCTGGCTCAAGCGTACAAAACTATATCTACCGCCAGGCGCTTGAAAAGGCAAGTTATCGTCCCTATAATTAGCACTCGTTAGCTGAGAGTGCTAACAACTCTTTGCAGATCGCCGCGGCACTTGAACACAGGGCCGGGGCGATGTCAAAAAAACGCTAGTTAAACCACTGAATATTAAGGAGTTTTGCATGAACCTTCGTCCTCTGCACGATCGCGTAATCGTCAAGCGCCTCGACCAGGAAACCAAGACTGCGTCTGGCCTGATCATCCCTGATGCCGCGGCAGAGAAGCCAGACCAAGGCGAAGTCCTCGCCATCGGTAACGGCAAAGTGCAAGACAACGGCCAGGTCCGTCCGCTGGAAGTCAAAGTCGGCGACCGCGTGCTGTTCGGTAAGTACTCCGGCCAGGCCGTCAAGGTCGATGGCGAAGAACTGCTCGTGATGCGCGAAGAAGACATCATGGCCGTCGTCCAGCAGTAATTCCCTGACCCCATTCACGAAACATTCGGAGAAATAACAAATGGCAGCTAAAGAAGTAGTGTTCGGCGACGCAGCGCGCGCCAAGATGGTCGAAGGCGTCAATATCCTGGCCAACGCGGTCAAGGTCACCCTGGGCCCGAAAGGCCGCAACGTCGTGCTCGAGCGCTCGTTCGGCGCCCCGACCGTCACCAAGGATGGTGTCTCGGTCGCGAAAGAAATCGAACTGAAAGACAAGCTCCAGAACATGGGCGCGCAGATGGTCAAGGAAGTCGCTTCCAAGACCAGCGACAACGCCGGTGACGGCACCACCACCGCGACCGTGCTGGCACAAGCCATCGTGCGCGAAGGCATGAAGTTCGTTGCCGCCGGCATGAACCCGATGGACCTGAAGCGCGGCATCGACAAGGCCGTCGCCGCCACCGTCGAAGAACTGAAGAAGATCGCCAAGCCAACCACCACCACCAAAGAGATCGCACAAGTCGGCGCCATCTCGGCCAACTCGGAAACCTCGATCGGCGAGCGCATCGCTGAAGCGATGGAAAAAGTGGGCAAGGAAGGCGTCATCACCGTGGAAGACGGCAAGTCGCTGAACGACGAGCTGGATATCGTGGAAGGCATGCAGTTCGACCGCGGCTACCTGTCCCCGTACTTCATCAACAACCCGGACAAGCAAGTGGCCGTGCACGAGCAGCCATTCGTCCTGCTGTGCGACAAGAAGATCTCGAACATCCGTGACTTGCTGCCGGTACTGGAACAAGTCGCCAAGGCTGGCCGTCCGCTGGTCATCGTCGCCGAAGACATCGAAGGCGAAGCGCTGGCGACCCTGGTCGTCAACAACATCCGTGGCATCCTGAAAACCGTCGCCGTCAAGGCGCCTGGCTTCGGCGACCGCCGCAAGGCCATGCTGGAAGACATCGCCATCCTGACCGGTGGCCAGGTCATCGCCGAAGAAGTCGGCCTGACCCTGGAAAAAGTCACCCTGGCAGAACTGGGCCAGGCTTCGCGCATCGAAGTCGGCAAAGAGAACACCATCATCATCGACGGCGCCGGCCAGGCTGAATCGATCGAAGGCCGCGTCAAGCAGATCCGCGCCCAGATCGAAGAAGCGACCTCGGACTACGACCGCGAAAAACTGCAAGAGCGCGTGGCCAAGCTGGCCGGCGGCGTTGCCGTGATCCGCGTCGGTGCAGCCACCGAAGTCGAGATGAAAGAGAAGAAAGCACGCGTCGAAGATGCACTGCACGCTACCCGCGCTGCGGTGGAAGAAGGCATCGTCGCCGGCGGCGGCGTGGCCCTGCTGCGCGCTCGCGCCAACATCACCGTCAAGGGCGACAATCCAGACCAGGACGCAGGCATCAAGATCGTCCTGCGCGCCATGGAAGAGCCACTGCGCATGATCGTCCAGAACGCCGGCGAAGAGCCATCGGTCGTCGTCGCAGCAGTGTTGGCCGGTTCGGGCAACTACGGCTACAACGCCGCCAACGGCACCTACGGCGACATGGTCGAAATGGGCGTGCTGGATCCAGCCAAGGTCACCCGTTCGGCCCTGCAGAATGCAGCGTCGATCGCCGGCCTGATGCTGACCACCGACTGCATGGTCTCGGAACTGGCTGAAGACAAGCCAGCCGGCGGCATGGGCGGTATGGGTGGTATGGGCGGCATGGGCGGCATGGACGGCATGATGTAAATCAGCCGGTCGCCTGGCGCGCCGCGGCAACGCCGGCGCGCCAGTCTTCCACGATAAAAAGCCCGCGAGGTTCACACCTCGCGGGCTTTTTTGTTGTTTGATGCAGCGGGAACCTCAGCTCCTGGCGCGCGGCCCCTTGCGACGCAGCCACAGCATGGCCGCGAAGGCCGCGCCGCCCAGCCACAGGGTGCCCGGCTCCGGCACGTCGACCGGGTCGTTCGGCTCGACCTCGATGTCGTCCGGCGGACCACCCGGGGTGCCAGGGATGCCGGGATTTCCCGGGGTGCCCGGAACGCCTGGCGTGCCCGGCGTATCGGGACCTCCCGGCGTGCCCGGCACACCCGGCGTGGGCGGAGACAACTCGGGATTGGGTCCCGGGCCGGGATCGGGATCGGAGCCCGGGACGGTGCCAGGGTCCGGCGTCGGCGATGATGGCGTCGGCGTTGATGGCGTCGGCGTGGATGGGGTCGAGGCGCCAGGCAGGCCGCCGCCAGGACTGTCGCCACTGCCGGCATTGCCATTGCCGGCACCTCCCGGCGTCGGGGTACTGCCGACAGGCGTCCCGGTCGACGGTGTCGTCGCGCCATCGCCGCTGCCGTCGCCCAGCGTGCCGCCGTTCGAAATGCCCGAGCCATACCTTGCGGGCGGACTGCCCATGAGGTCAGCCAGGCGCGACTGCGCGGCCGGCGCGGCGCCCGTCAGCAGGCCGGCGCCGTTCGGGAACACCTCGGTATGATAGCGCTGCCCTGCGGAGGGACCGTCGTCGAATCCCTCCAGGCCGGCCGCCACGGCCATTATCCCGCCGCCATCCTCGGTGACGAAGGAATCGAGTTCCGACTCGGTCGGCCCATGGGCTTCGACCGGATACATCGGCACGTCGGAAATCCGGTTGGCGCAGCGCGCCCGCATCTCGTTCTTGCCGTCGGTGAGCAGGGTTTCGCCCGGCGCCAGCATCAGCTTCTTCCTGGTCCAGTAGACCTGGTCGCCCTTGCGGTAGGACACGTACACGGCGCGCGGCGCGGTCACGGTGACCGCGCGCGCATTCGCCACGTCGAAGCCGGCATAGTGCGCCGCGACCACGGCGTCGGTGCGGATGACGCGCGCCAGTTCGTCCTTGTCGGCCACGCCACCCGGGATGATCGAGAACGGATAGATGCGGCGTGCGGCGCCCTGTTCCGCGGCCGGCGCCGCGATCGACGCGGCCGGCGCCAGTGCGGCGCCCGGGCTTGCGCCGAGGTGAGTGATCTCGTCCGGCTGGCGGTCCAGCCGCGTCCAATCGATGTCCAGCGGCGGCGCCAGTACGCCCGCGACGCCCACGGCAAGGCCCAGCACGGCGAGCGCCCCCAAGCGCTTTTCGCGTTGCGACGCCTTGGCGAGGCGGCGGGTATAAGCAGAGTGGCGGCTGTCCATGACGTGGGAGTTCAGGTAGGAGTGATCCTACAGAATATCATTATTTCTACGAATAAATTCTGGTTCCATGGTGAAAAATGTGATTTCGTGGCGAAAAACATGAATTACTTTCCGTATGGAAATATATTGAACAACGGATGCAAAACATCGTTGCAATGCCCTTGCTTTTCGCACAATCCATGCTGTCGTCGAACGGCGTCCCGTGTTGCTGGTCGAACACGCATGGTTTACCATGACCGCCTGCCTTCACGAGACCTGCCATGTCCACACGCGCCGCATCTTCTTCCCCCTTGCGCCTGACCATTGCCGCGCTGATGCTGTGCTGCGCCGTTGCCGGCTGCAAGCGCGCCGAGCGCGAAGCGCCACCGGCGCCCGCGCCCGCCGCGCCCACGGCCCAGGCGCCGGCGCACACGAAACAGGAGGCGATGGATTCGCTGCTGGCGCTGCCGGAACTGCAGGCCTGGTCGCGCCAGATCGAACAGCGCAGCCAGGGCAAGGCGCATGGCGCCGTGATCGAGGACGATCCGGTCCCGCGCGAAGTCAACGGCAAGAAGTATTACCAGCTGAGTTTTGTCGAGAACCGCGCCGACGATGCGCGCCGCCGCGAGAGCTTCCTGGTGGCCCAGGACGGCAGCGAGATCCTGGTCGACGACACCGGCTCGGACACCCTGCTCAGCCTCCAGGAATGGCGCCGCACCATCGAACGCGTGGACCTCAAGAGCGCCAACTGACGGCGCCCCGAGTCTTCAACTATCCAGGTGCGAGATGAGCAGCCGGCGCGGATCCTTGCCCGCCTCCGGCCCATGCTGGCCATCGACCGAAATCCCCACCGCCATGATGTCGATCAGCAGCAGCTGCAGGATGCGCGAGATCATCGACAGGAAGCTGGTGCTGTCCTCGCTGTGATCGACCGCCAGGCACACGCTGGCCTTGCGCGCCAGCGGCGACTGGCTGTTGCTGATGGCGATCACGTCGGCGCCGGCGGCGCGCGCGATGTCCACCGCCTGTAACAGCTCCGGCAGGCCGCCCGAATTCGATACCGCGATCACCACGTCGCCCGGCCCCAGCAAGCCCGCGGCCAGGGTGAACAGGTGGGCGTCGCCATACAGCGCGGTCGGAATCCTGAAACGGAAGAATTTGTGCTGGCCGTCCAGCGCCACCGCGCGCGAATTACCGAGCGCATAGAACTCGACGCGCCGCGCGCGGCTCACCAGTTCGATCGCGCGGTCGAGCGAGCGCACGTCGAGCTGGTCCCTGAAGCGCAGGATCGCCGACACCGTGTTGTCGATCACCTTGGCCGACAGATCGTGGGTGCTGTCGCTCATGCGCACCTGGCTGTGGCGCACGGGGATCGCGCCGGTCAGGCTGCTCGCGAACTTGAGCTTGAATTCAGCCAGGCCCTGGAAGCCCAGCGAGCGGCAGAAACGGATCACGGTCGGCTGGCTCACGTCGGCCAGGCGCGCGATCTCGGCGATCGGTTCGTTCAGCACCGTGCGCGGATGCTCGAGCACGAGCGTCGCCACGCGCGCCTCGGCCGGCGATAGCTCTTCGCGCAGCTGCCCGATGCGTTCCATCAGCGTGTTGGCGCCGCTGCGACCGCGCAGGTGCTCGGCCAGGATGGTCGCCACGCCGTGGAAGGCGGGGTTCGGCGTGGTGATCACATAGGTCGGGATGTCCGCCAGGTAGTCCGAGAAACGCCCCTTGGCCTCGAACCGCGTGCGGAACGGCGAGCGCGCGAACCACTCGCCAAGGCGCGGCACGATGCCGCCGCCGATGAAGATGCCGCCGAAGGCGCCCAGGGTCACCGCCAGGTTGGCGGCGGCGCCGCCCAGCATGCCGCAGAAGCATTCGAGCGTTTCCAGGCACAGCGAGTCGTCGGCCTCCAGCGCGCCGGACACGATGGCCGCCGCGCTGCGCGCCGTGGCGTCGACGCCGTTGCGGTCGGCCAGCGCGCGGTAGATGACTTCCATGCCGGGGCCCGAGATCAGGCGCTCGTTCGACACGTGCGGCCATTCACGCCAGGCGTATTGCAGGATGGCGAATTCGCGCTCGTCGGCCGGCGCGAAGTTGACGTGGCCGCCCTCGCTGCCCAGGGTGACGAAACCGTCCGCGGTCGGGATCCCGCCCGACACGCCCAGGCCGGTGCCCGGCCCCAGCACGCCGATGACGGCGCCCTCTACCTTCGTGCCCGGCCCCACCTGCATCAGGTCTTCCTTGGCGAAGCCCGGCAGCGCGGTGGCCAGCGCGGTGAAATCGTTGACGATCAGGAGGGTCGACAGGCCCAGCTCGCGTCGCACCGCGTCGGTGGAGAACTCCCAGGCGCGGTTGGTCATGCGCACGTAGTCGCCGTTGATCGGGTTGGCGACCGCGAAGGCGCCGTGGTTCAGCCGCACATTCCCATGGTCGACATGGTCGCGCAGATAGTGGCGCAGCAGCGGGACGATGCCCTCGAAGTCGTCACAGCGCAGCACCTGGACCGAGCGGAACACGCCTGGCGCGGTCTGCAGCGCGAAGCGCGCATGGGTCGCGCCGATATCGGCCAGCAGGCGCGGTCCGTCGGCGAACGCCGTGCGCGCGAACTTTTCCGATTCTTGCTCCTGCCTCTGCCCCTGCTCCTGCCGGGCCGCCATCATCCCTCCGCGCGGACCAGGCCGAACCAGGCGCCGTAAGGCGGCAGGGTCACGCGGCCGCGCTGGGCTGCACCGGCCAGCCCCTCGACGGCCATGTGGTCGGCGCCTTCGGTCGCCGGCCAGTCGAACGTCACTTCTTCGTTCGACAGGTTGAACGCCGCCAGCACGCTGCGCTCATCCTGCAGGTCGCGGCGCAGGGCCAGCACCGGCTCCGGCACGTCGATGAAGGCGATCTCGCCGCGCGTCAGCTGCGGCATGGTGCGGCGCAGGGCGATGAAGCGGCGCTGGAAGTTCAGCATCGAATCGGGGTCGGCGTCCTGCAGGTCGACCGCGGCGGCGGCGTGCGAAGGCTCCACCGGCAGCCAGGGCGTGCCCTGCGTGAAGCCGGCGTGCGGCGCGCCGGCCTGCCACGGCATCGGGGTGCGGCAACCGTCGCGGCCCTTGAACTCGGGCCAGAAGGTGATGCCGTACGGGTCTTGCAGCAATTCGAACGGGACGTCGGCTTCGTGCAGCGCCAGCTCGTCGCCCTGGTACAGGCAGGGCGTGCCCTTGAGCGAGAGCTGCATCGCCAGCACCAGCTTGGCGAAACCGGCGGCCGCTTGCGGGCCGCCCCAGCGCGTCATCACGCGGATCGCGTCGTGGTTGCCGACCGACCAGGAGGCCCAGCCTTCCTCGACGCGGCGTTCGAAGTCTTCCACCTGCGCGCGGATGTGCGCGGCCGTGAACACCGGCGTCAGGAAGTTGAAGCTGTAGGCCATGTGCAGTTTGTTCCCGCCTGCCATGTACTCGTTCATCTGGGCCAGCGCATCGTCCGAGCTGATCTCGCCGATCGAGACCGCGCCGAATTCATCCAGCTGGGCGCGCAGCTTTTCCATGAAGGCGATGTTCTCGGGCTGGGTCTTGTCGTGGATGTGGGCCTGCATGCCGTACGGGTTCACGTCCGTCACGGTCGAGGTGTCGCGCACCAGCGCCGGCGGATTGCTGCGCAGCTGGCGGTCGTGGAAGTGGAACACGCAGGCATCCATGCGCACGCCGTCGACGCCGCGCTCGAGCCAGAAGCGCTGGGCCGCCAGGTGCGCCTTCTGCACGTCCGGGTTATGGAAGTTCAGCTGCGGCTGGCTCACCAGGAAGTTGTGCATGTAGTACTGCTTGCGGCGGGTATCCCACTGCCAGGCCGAGCCGCCGAACACCGACAGCCAGTTATTGGGCGGGTTGCCGTCCGGGAGCGGATCGGCCCAGACGTACCAGTCCGATTTCGGATTGTCGCGGCTCGAACGGCTAAGGGCGAACCAGGGGTGGGTGTCGGCGGTGTGCGACATCACCTGGTCGATCATGATCTTCAGGCCCAGGCCGTGGGCCTTGGACACCAGGCGGTCGAAGTCGTCCAGGTTGCCGAACATCGGGTCGACGTCGCAGTAATCGGCGATGTCGTAGCCGAAGTCGCGCATCGGCGACTTGAAGAACGGCGACAACCAGACGATGTCCACACCCAGGCTCGCGATGTAGTCGAGCTTCTCGGTGATGCCGGCCAGGTCGCCGATGCCATCGCCGTTGGTATCGAGGAAGCTGCGCGGATAAACCTGGTAGATGATGGCGTCGCGCCACCAGTTCGGATTCGTCGTGGTCGAGATCTGGGTCATGGCTGGTCTCTGGTTTGGAATTCTAGGCAATATACAGGACGCAACAAAACTTGACAATTCCGGAAGTTTTCCGAAAATTCTTGATTTATCCTTATGATTCAAAGGCTTGAAACATCGAAAACGTTTCCAGCCGAGTGGTCTTCGTAACTAAACTACGTCGATATGTTTCTCGTTTGTTTCACAACAATATTTTTATTGCAAAGAGATACGCGCTCGTCATAGCATCGCGTCTGTTTGACATTTCAAGGAAGCGGTCGATGACTGATCTAGCAAAACCAGGTTCCGGGCGAATGCCGCGGCAGATTCCCTACATTATTGCCAACGAAGGCTGCGAGCGTTTCAGCTTTTACGGGATGCGCAACATCCTGACGCCCTTCCTGATCACGACGCTCCTGATGTTCCTGCCGGAAGACATGCGCACCGGCGAAGCCAAGCACGTGTTCCACACCTTCGTGATCGGCGTGTACTTCTTCCCGCTGCTGGGCGGCTGGCTGGCCGACCGCTACTTCGGCAAGTACAACACGGTGTTCTGGCTCAGCCTCGTGTACTGCGCGGGCCACGCCTGCCTGGCCATCTTCGAGGACAACGTCAACGGCTTCTACTTCGGCCTGTTCCTGATCGCGCTCGGCTCGGGCGGCATCAAGCCGCTGGTGGCCTCCTTCGTGGGCGACCAGTTCGACCAGACCAACAAGGACAAGGCGAAGGTCGTGTTCGACGCCTTCTACTGGATCATCAACTTCGGCTCGTTCTTCGCTTCGCTGCTGATGCCGCTGCTGCTGCGCGACTACGGTCCGGCCTGGGCCTTCGGCGTGCCCGGCATCCTGATGTTCATCGCCACCATGGTGTTCTGGAGCGGCAAGAAGAAATACGTGCACGTGCCGCCCTCGCCGCCGAATCCGCACTCCTTCATGCAGGTGGCCAAGACCGCCCTGCTGACCAAGGCCCCCGGCCAGGGCCGTCCGGGCCTGAACATCGCGCTGGTCGGCGCTGCCGCGGCGGTGGTGTCGCTGGCGATGTCGGCGCAGTGGGGCTTCGTGATCGGCGCCTGTACTGCACTGGTGCTGCTGATGGCCTTCGGCGGCATCGGCGCCTCGATGCAGCTGGACCGCGCGCGCGGCGTGCATCCGCAAGAAGCGGTGGACGGCGTGCGCGCCGTGCTGCGCATCCTGATCGTGTTTGCGCTGGTGACGCCATTCTGGTCGCTGTTCGACCAGAAGGCCTCGACCTGGATCGTGCAGGCCAATGCCATGACCACGCAGGTGAGCTTCCTCGGCTGGACCTTCGACGTCATCCCGGCCCAGATGCAGGCCCTGAACCCGCTGCTGGTGATGATCCTGATCCCGGTGAACAACCTGCTGCTGTTCCCGATGCTGCGCAAGTTCGGCATCGAACCGTCGCCGCTGCGCCGCATGACCGCCGGCATCGTGCTGTCGGCCGCCGCCTGGATCGTGGTCGGCAACCTGCAGGTCGCGCTCGACGCTGGCGACGCTGTCTCGATCGCCTGGCAGATCGCGCCGTATGCGCTGCTGACCCTGGGCGAGGTGCTGGTCTCGGCGACCGGCCTCGAATTCGCCTACAGCCAGGCTCCGGCCTCGATGAAGGGCGTGATCATGGCCTTGTGGTACCTGGCCGTCACGGTCGGTAACCTGTGGGTGCTGATCGTGAACGCGAGCGTCAAGAACGAGTCGGTAGTGGGCTATATCGAAGGCACCGGCATGGGCGTGATGGCGGCGCAGATGTATTTCTTTGCCGGCTTCGCGCTGCTGTCGGCGCTGGCGTTCGGCTGGTATGCGACGCGCTACAAGATGGTCGATCATTATCGCGGCAACGCGGCGTAATGTGCGGGGTGGGCGGCCTTGCCGCCCATGCTCCCTCTTAACTCCCTCAATGCGGTGGTCTTGCGCCGGCGCCTGAACGCGTCGGCGGGAGACCCGCCAACCCACCATGAACAAACTCCAACTTGCCCTCGTCGCGGCATCGCTGTCCTCGACCGCCTACGCCGCGGTTCCACTTGAAACGTGCAATAGCGCCGGCTTCCAGGAAGTCCTGCAAGCCAATGGCGAACAAGTCGATGCGCGCGCCGTCTGGCTCGACAAGCGCCTGGTGCGCTGGCCCGGCGCCGCCGCTGACGGCGCCTATCGCCTGTACCACTCCCCCGCCGCATCGATCGTCGCCAAGGCCGGCAGCAAGGTCGCCGGCGCCGCCGGTTCACTGAAGCTGGACATCTCGACCACGGCCGTCCCGCAAGCCGCGGCCGAGCGCTTCAAATGGGTCGCCACCGGCCCGACCCTGCGCGTGGCGGATGCCGATCTCGCGCGCCTGCCCGCCCTGCACCGCGAACAGCTGGTGCTGGTACAGGAAGACGCGCACGGCATGGTGGTCGCCGCCACCCGCATCCAGTCGGCCGGTGCGCTCGACGAGCTGTACGCCGCCGCCGAAGCCATCCCCGATCTCGGCGCCACGCCGACTGCGAAGAAGACCGGTTTCAAGCTGTGGGCGCCAACCGCGCGCCAGGTTGCGGTCTGCACCTATGATGGCCCGACGGCCAAGGCGAACGCCGTGCACGCGATGACGCTCGACGAGAAGACCGGCGCCTGGTCGGCCAGCCTGCCGCGCGACCTGTCGGGCACCTATTACAAATATGCGGTCGACGTCGCCGTGCCCGGCGCCGGCCTGGTGCGCAACCTGGTCACCGATCCGTATTCGGTCAGCCTGAACGCGGATTCGAAGCGCAGCTACATCGCCGACCTCGATGCGCCGAATCTCAAGCCGCGCGGCTGGGACGACACCCGTCCGCCAGCCACGGTGCAGGCCCAGACCGACATGGTCATCTACGAACTGCACGTGCGCGACTTCTCGCTGATCGACGACACCGTGCCCGCGCCCAAACGCGGCAAGTACACCGCCTTCTCCGAGACGAACTCGAACGGCATGAAGCACCTGCGCGCGCTGGCAAAAGCCGGCCTGACCGATGTGCACCTGCTGCCGGTGTACGACATCGGCAGCATCCCGGAAGTGGCTTGCGCACAGCCGCAACCATCAGGCGCGCCCGATGGCGAGAGCCAGCAGGCCCTGATCGGCAAGACCGCGCATACCGACTGCTTCAACTGGGGCTACGACCCGCAGCACTTCAATGCGATCGAGGGCAGCTATGCCAGCGACCCGCAGGATGGCGCGCGCCGCATCGTCGAGTTCCGCGAGATGGTGATGAACCTGCATAAGGCAGGCCTGCGCGTCGGCACCGACGTGGTCTACAACCACACCTTCATCGCCGGCCAGGAAGAAAAATCGATCCTCGACCGCGTGGTGCCGGGCTACTACCATCGCCTGGATGCGCAAGGCGGCATCGAGACCTCGACCTGCTGCTTCAATACGGCCACCGAGAACACGATGATGGCCAAGCTGATGATCGACTCGTCGGTGCTGTGGACCCGCCACTACAAGATCGACTCCTACCGTTTCGACCTGATGGGCCACCAGCCGCGCGCGGCGATGGAGCGCCTGCAGAAGGACGTGAACGAGGCCGCCGGCCGCCATGTGCAGCTGATCGGCGAAGGCTGGAACTTCGGCGAGGTGGCCGATGGCGCGCGCTTCGTGCAGGCCTCGCAGCTGTCGCTGAACGGCACCGGCATCGGCACCTTCAGCGACCGCGCGCGCGACGCCGTGCGCGGCGGCTCGCCGGGCGACTCGGGCGAGATCGTCATCCGCCAGCAAGGCTATATCAATGGCCTGGTGTACGACCCGAACGCGCTCGGCGGCAAAGCGAAGTCCGCCGACCTGCTGCGCGCGGCCGACCTGATCCGCGTCGGCCTGGCCGGCTCGGTGCGCAGCTACCCGATGCAGACCTTCGACGGCAAGGTGCGCCAGCTGCAGGACATCGTCTACGGCGGCAACCAGCCGGCCGGCTACGCGAGCCAGCCCGCCGAGGCTGTGAACTACGTCGAGAACCACGACAACCAGACCCTGTACGACATCAACGCGCTCAAGCTGCCGGTGGCGACCAGCGCCACCGAGCGTGCGCGGGTGCAGGTGCTGGGCATGGCGATCAATGCCTTCAGCCAGGGCGTGGCCTATTACCACGCCGGCATCGACGTGCTGCGTTCGAAGTCTTTGGACCGCAACAGCTTCAACTCGGGCGACTGGTTCAACCGTCTCGACTGGACCTACCAGGACAACTTCTTCGGCACCGGGCTGCCGCCGGCCGCAGACAATGCCAAGGACTGGCCGCTGTTCAAGCCGCTGCTGGCCAATGCCGCGCTCAAGCCGGCGCCCGCCGACATCGCGTTCGCGCGCGACGCCTTCCGCGACCTGCTGCAGATCCGCGCCAGCTCCACGCTGCTGCGCCTGCGCAGCACGCAAGACATCAATGCCCGCCTGCGTTTCTTCAACACCGGCCCGGAGCAGGTGCCGACCGTGCTGGCGGCCTGGATCGACGGTCAGGGCTATCCCGGCGCGAACTTCGCCGGCCTGGGCTACCTGGTAAACGTGGACAAGAAGGCGCACACCATCGACGCCACGCTCCTGCGCGGCAAGAAGCTGCGCCTGCATCCGGTGCATACCGCGGCCGGCGCGGCGGACCAGCGCGCGCAAGAGGCGCGCTTCGACGGCGCCCGCGGCACGTTTACCGTGCCGGCGCGTACGGCCGTAGTGTTCGTGACTGAGTAATGCTGATATGCCGCCATCTTTCCAGATTCATGGAAAGTGGCGGCGGGCGGGGCAATGACGAGAGCCGCGCCTCCAATCGAAAACACGCCATCTTCGACGGATTGATGCCAGCAAGCGTTCTCCCGGCCCGGCCGAGTGCAACGCCGGTCTCAGGCCACGGTGTCGAGCGCCAGCGCATCGGCCAGCCTTGCGATGGCAAAGGTATTGCGGCCCATGCCCTTGGCCTCGTACAGCGCGCCGTCGGCCAGCTCGCTGATTGCCTGCGCCGTGACGCCCGGGGCGTCGGCCAGGCCGACGCCGATGGTGGCGCCCACCGGAATCGCATGGCTGCCGACCACGAACGGCGCTTCCATCGCCTGCATGATCTTCTTGGCCACCAGCTCGACGTCGCGCGGCGAGCCGACTTCGTCGAGCAGCACGGTGAATTCGTCGCCGGCCAGGCGCGCCACGAGGTCCGAGCTGCGCACCACCTTGCGCACGCGGCGCGCGAACTCCACCAGCACCATGTCGCCCACCGCGTGGCCGTGGCTGTCGTTGATCTGCTTGAAGTGGTCGATGTCCAGGTACAGCAGGGCGAAGGCGCGCTCGCGCTGCGGCGCGCGCTGCACCGCAACCTGCAGCGCCAGCTCGAACTGGCGCCGGTTCGGGATGCCGGTCAGCGCGTCGGTGTGGGCCAGCGCGTGCAGGTTACGCTCATGCATGCGCGCCGCGGTGGCGTCGGTGGTCAGGATGTAAACGCCGACCACCTGGCCGTCGCGCAGGTGCGGCAGGAAGGTCGAGTGCACGATGCGGATGTGCTTCTTGCGCACGATGTCGTGCTCGCACTGCGAGGCCTTGCCTTCCCAGGCATCCTTCAGGGCTTCCTGCTGCTGCGACCAGTATTCCTCGCCGAAGGCCTCGACCATGGTCTGGCCGGCCACCTGCTCGGGCGCCTTGCCCAGCCAGGACTGGTGCACCGCATTGGCGAACACATAACGGTGGTCCTGGTCGAGATGCGCGATCAGCACCGGCAGATTGTCGGTGATCGTGCGCAAGCGTTCCTCGCTCTCGACCAGCCGGTCTTTCGAGGCCTTCAGTTCGGTGATGTCCTTCATCGCCACCACCGCGCCGAGGGTCTTGCCCTGGGCATTGCGCAGCGGTCGGCCGCTGGCCATCAGCGTATAGGGAATGCGTTTGTTCGGCGCGATCACCATCGCGCCGTCGCGCACCACTTCGCCCTTGAGCGCGCGCACCAGCGGCACCTCGTCCATCGCCATCGGCGTGCGGCCGTCGGCGTGGTACAGCGAGTAATACTGCGACCATTCGCTTGGCGCCACCGCCTTCAGGTCGAGGCCATGGAAATCGCGCGCGGTGCGGTTGAACAGAGTCAGGTTGCCGATGGCGTCGCAGGCGACCACGCCGACGTCGATCGATTCCAGCACCGCGTCCAGCAGCTCCTGCTTTTCTTCCAGCTGCTGGCGGATGCGCATGGACTCGGCCACGCGCTCTTCCAGCTCAGCGGTGCGGGCTGCGATGCGGGCTTCGAGTTCGGTGTTGAGCGACTTGAGCGCCTGCTCGGCGAGCATGCGCGCCATCACCGCCTTCATGTGATTCAGTTCGGTTTCGACCAGCCCGGCCAGGTCCTTCAGCACCTGGCGCTCCTCGATGCCGAAGCTGCGCGGCGCGCTATCGATGATGCAAAGGGTGCCCACCGCCTGGCCATCGCTGTAGACCGGCTGGCCGGCATAGAAGCGGATGTGCGGCGCGCCCGTCACCAGCGGATTGACGGCGAAGCGCGGATCGTGCGCCGCGTCCTCCACCACCAGCATCTCGCTCGCCTGCACCGCATGGCTGCAGAACGAGATCGAGCGGGGCGTCTCCTGCGCTTCAAGCCCGGCGCGCGACTTGAACCACTGGCGCTCGGCATCGACCAGCGACACCAGCGCGATCGGCACGCCGAAGGTCATCGCGGCGAGCCGGGTGTACCGGTCGAAGCGCGTCTCAGCGGGCGTGTCGAGGATTTGAAGCGCGGCCAGCGCGGCAAGGCGGGCCTGTTCGGTGTGTGCGTAGGTGACGATGATGGTGCTCTTCCAAATACCGGTTCAGGGACGGCGGGTCGAGGCCGGGACGATGACGGAACGCCGGGAATGGGGGCGTCCACGGCCGAATCTTACATGGGGTTCCTAGTGGAAACTACTGTTTCCGCCGTGAGCGTTGCGTGGCGTAGACGCTTTTACGCGTGGGCCCCGCGGTCGTCAATACGACGTGCCGTTTCAAGCCATGAGAGGCAAGAATCAATGTTTCCGCACGGCATCAATCGCCGTGCGTCCGATCGCCGGATCGTCGGTGAATACCGCGTCCACGCCGGCTTCCAGATAGGCGCGAATCTCGCCCGCCGCATCGCCGCGCTGGCTGGGCGAGTCTGCGGGCGCGGAGCGCATGCCGGTTGGCAGGAAGGGATTCTCGGGCCGCATGGTCCACACATGAACCGCCAGCCCGGCGCCGCGCGCATCCTGGACGAAGCGCGTCGCCGCTCCCAGTTCTCCGGCGGCGTCACGCGGGATGACGATGGTCTTGTAGGGCGCCACCACGTCGGCATAGCACGCGATCGCGCGCAGTCCTTCCGGCGTGATCATGTCGGCGTAGGTCAGGCCGCTGCCGGCTTCGATCGCGTCGTGGGGCGCGCCGCTCGGACTGACCAGCTGCACCAGGCGGTAGCCGGCCATCGCGCGCAGCTCCTTCAGGTTGCCGGTTTCGAAAGACTGGATGAACACGGCCGCATCGCGGCCGCGGTAGCCGTTGGCCGCCAGCGCGTCCACCAGGCGCCGCTCGAGCGGCAGGCCGATCGACTTGAAATAGCTCGGGTGCTTCAGCTCGGGGACCAGGCCGATGGTCTTGTTGCGCGCGCGGCTTTCGCTGTCGACCAGGTCGATGATCTCTTGCAGGGTCGGGACCGCATGCCGATCATCGTACATCGTGTTGGCGGGCCGGTTGGCGGGGATGCGCTCGCGGGCGCTCAGCTGTTTGAGTTCGGCGAGGGTGAAGTCTTCGGTGAACCAGCCGCTGACCACTGCGCCGTCAATGGTCTTGCTGGCCTTGCGCGCGGAGAACTGCGCCAGCTCCGCGACGTTGGTGGTGCCCGAGATCTCGTTCTCGTGGCGCGCCACCAGCACGCCGTCGCGGGTGGCGACCAGGTCGGGCTCGATGCTGTCGGCGCCGTCCTCGATCGCCTTGCGGTAGGCGGCCAGCGTGTGCTCGGGACGCAGGGCCGAGGCGCCACGGTGTGCGATGACGCTGGGAGAAGTGGGCCAGGACGGGCCGGGGTTTTTCAGGTCGTGGCTGGCGCAGCCTGCCGCCAGGATGGCCACACATGCTGCACCGGCGATGCGCAGGAAAAGTGAACAGGCAAGATGCGACACAGGCCACCTCCGTTGATCGGGCTTGGCGTTCATTGTCGGGGTTGACCGTGACACCGGTGTGACATCCGGCGTCAGGCCACCGGCCCTTTGACTACCGCCTCGACGCGGTGGCCGTCCGGATCGACCAGGAAGGCCGCGTAGTAATGCGGGCCGTAGTCGGGACGCGGTCCCGGAGTGCCGTTATCCGCGCCGCCCGCACGCAGCCCGGCCGCGTGGAAGGCGTCCACGGCCGCCCGCGTCGGCGCCGCGAACGCCAGATGAAAACCCGGACCAGGCGGCGCCGCGTCCGCGCGCTGCTTCAGGCACAGGATGTCCTCGTCGTCTTCCAGACCGTAGCCGATCGCCTCGTCGTCCTCGAACACGCGCCGGAAACCCAGCGCGCCAAGGATGCCGTCGTAGAAACGCGCGCTGGCATGCAGATTACGCACGCCGAGCGACAGGTGATGAATCATGCGGGTCCTTCTAGATGTCCAGGTGCGAAATCAGCAGCCGGCGCTGTTCGATGTCGTTCTGGCTACCCTGGCTGCCCTCCCCCTGCGCCCCCAGCGAGATCCCGACCGACATGATGTCGATCAGCAGCAGCTGCAGGATGCGCGAGATCATCGACAGGAAGGTGGTGCTGTCCTCGCTGTGGTCGACCGCCAGGCACACGCTGGCCTTCTTCGCCAGCGGCGACTTGCTGCTGGTGATGGCGATGACGTCGGCGCCTTGCGCGCGCGCCGTGTCGACCGCCTCCAGCAGGTCGGGCAGCTGGCCGCCGGTGGAGATCGCGATCACCACGTCGCCCGGTCCCAGCAGGCCGGCGGCCAGGTTGAGCAGGTGCGAGTCGCCGTACAGCGCGGCCGGGATGCGGAAGCGGAAGAACTTGTGCTGGCCGTCCAGCGCCACCGCGCGCGAATTGCCCATCGCGTAGAACTCGACCCGGCGCGCGCGCCGCAGCAGCTCGATCGCGCGGTCGATCGCATGCACGTCGAGCGCGTCGCGGAACTTCAGGATCGCCGACACCGTGTTGTCGATCACCTTGGCCGACAAATCATGGGTGCTGTCGGTGACGCGCACCTGGCTGTGGCGCACCGGGATGGTGCCAGTCAGGCTGCCGGCGAACTTCAGCTTGAACTCGGCCAGGCCCTGGAAGCCCAGCGAGCGGCAGAAGCGGATCACGGTCGGCTGGCTCACGTCCGCCAGGCGCGCGATCTCGGCGATCGGTTCGGACAGCACCTTGCGCGGATGATCGACCACCAGGCTGGCCACGCGCTGCTCGGCCGGCGACAGTTCGTGGCGCAGCTGCTGCACGCGGTCCATCAGCGTGTTGGCGCCGCTGCGTCCGCGCAGGTGTTCGGACAGGATCGCCGACACGCCGTACAGTGCCGGGTTCGGCGTCATGATGACGAAGGTCGGGATCTGGGCGATGTAGTCGGAAAAGCGCCCCTTGGCCTCGAAGCGGGCCCGGAACGGCGAACCGGCGAACCACTCGCCCATGCGCGGCACGATGCCGCCGCCGATGAAGATGCCGCCGAAGGCGCCCAGGGTCACCGCCAGGTTGGCGGCGGCGCTGCCCAGCATGCCGGCGAAGGTTTCCAGCACCTCCAGGCACAGGGCGTCACCGGCGTCCAGCGCGCCGCTCATGATCTCGGCCGTGCTGCGCGCAGGCGCGTCGACGCCGTTGCGTTGCGCCAGCGCGCGGTAGATCAGTTCGATGCCGGGACCGGAGATCAGGCGCTCGTTCGAGACGTGCTTCCATTCGCGCCAGGCATATTGCAGGATCGCGAATTCGCGCTCGTCGCTCGGCGCGAAATTGACGTGGCCGCCCTCGCTGCCCAGGGTCACGAAGCCGTCGATGGTGGGGATCACGCCCGACACGCCCAGGCCCGTGCCGGGACCGAGCACGCCCGACACCGCATGCGTCTGCGCTTGTCCGCCGCCGACCTGCAGCAAGTCCTTCGGCTGGAAGCCGGGCAGCGCCATCGCCAGCGCAGTGAAGTCGTTCACGATCAGGAGCGTCGACAGGCCCAGCGCGCGGCGCACCTCGTCGGTCGAGAACTGCCAGTCGCGATTGGTCATGCGGATGAAATCGCCGCTGATCGGATTGGCCAGCGCGAAGGCCGCGTGGCTGATGCGCTGGTTCGGATGATCTGCCCGGTAGGCGTGCAGCAGCGGGACGATGCCGTCGTAGTCGTCGCAGCGCAGCACGGTGACTTGGGACAGGACCCCGGGCGCGGTCTCGAGACCGAAGCGCGCATGGGTGGCGCCGATGTCGGCCAGCAGGCGCGGTCCGTCGGCAAAAGCGGCGCGCGCGGGTTTCAGTTTGGTGTCTGGATCGACGGTCATCGTGTAAGGATACCATTGAACTAAATGCAAGAGAATGGGGGTTGGGGGGGGTGCTGCGAAGGGTGCGGGTGCGCTTGCAAACTTGGGTACCCGCCTGCGCGGGTACGACGTTCTGACGGTGCGGGCCACCGCAGTTACCGCAGTCCGCTACGCACGCACGTCGTGCCCGCGAAGGCGGGCACCCAAGTTAACGCAACGCAGCCGCAAGCGCGCAGTACACCACAATCAGCGCACCAGCCCCTCCACCAGCGCCTTGTGAAACCTCACCGGCTCCTGCATCTGCGGCGCATGCCCCATGTCCGGGAAGGTCACCAGCTTCGAGCCGGGAATCGCCTCCTTCGTCTTCTGCGCCAGCACCGTGTAGTTGCCGAGCTTCGGACGGATCTCGGCCGGCGCCGCGTCCTTGCCGATCGCGGTCGTGTCCTTCAGCCCCATCAGCAGGAAGGTCGGCACTTTAATCAGCGGGAACTCGTAGACCACCGGCTGCGTATAGATCATGTCGTAGATCAGCGCCGAATTCCAGGCCACGATTTCCTTGCCCTTGCCGCGGTACATACCGACCAGCATCTGCACCGGCACCTCGTACTCCGGCTTCCACTGGCCGTTGTAATAGGTGGTGCGCGAATATTCGCGCAGGCGCTCGGCCGAGGTTTTCAGCTCGCGCTCATACCACTTGTCCACGCCCAGCGACGGCACGCCGAGGTTCTTCCAGTCTTCCAGGCCGATCGGGTTGATCATCACCAGCTGGTCGGTGGCTTCCGGATACATCAGCGCATAGCGCGTGGCCAGCATGCCGCCGGTCGAGTGGCCGATGACGATCGCCTTCTTCACGCCGATCGACTCGAGCAGCTTGCGGGTGTTGTCGGCCAGTTGCTGGAAGCTGTACTGGTAGTGCTGCGGTTTGGTCGACTTGCAGAAGCCGATCTGGTCGGGCACCACGACGCGGTAGCCGGCCTGGGTCAGGGTCCTGGTGGTGCCATCCCAGGTCGCGCCGCAGAAGTTCTTGCCGTGCATGAGCACCACGGTGCGGCCATTCGGCTTGGCCGGCTTGACGTCCATATAGGTCATCTGCAGGTCGACGCCCTGCGACTTGAAGCGGTATTGCTGCGTCGGTTCGGGGTACTTGAACTCTTCCAGCTCGGGACCGTAGCTCGGCTCCGTGGTGGACTGCGCGAAGGCCTGGACCGGCAGCAGCGCGAGGGCAAAACCCATTCCCGCGACTGCACGGGCAATACGTGTAAAGACTGGCATGGCAATCAAGGCAAAGTTGACGGAACCACCAGTCTAACCCGGATCGCCACCGATTCGATATGCACGAATGCAGCCCATCGTCAGGCCAGCAGCGCGCGCATCTCCGGCACCGACAACGGCGCCGCCTGCGCCTCCTGGAAGCGCTGCAGCACCCGCTCGATCGCCTGCGCCGGCTGCGCGCGGCTGAAGTACCAGCCCTGCACGCAGTGCACGCCGCGCTCGGCCAGCCACGACAGGTCGGCCTCGTCCTCCAGTCCTTCGCACAGCAGCTCGGCGTCGAACACCGCTGCGATGCCCTGGATCAGGGCGAACACGCCGGCGGTGCGGGCGTCGCTCGCCACGCCGTGCACGAAGCGGCGGTCGGCCTTGAGGCGATCGAAGGGGAAGCTGTTGAGCGCATCGAGGTTCGAATAGCCGGTGCCGAAGTCGTCGACCGCCACCCGCACCCCGAGCGCGCGCAGCGCCGACACGCGCTGGTGCAGCAGTTGCGGCGAATCGAGCAGCAGGCTTTCGGTGACTTCGAATTCGAGCAGTTCTCCCGGCACGCCGGTGGACTCGAGGATGTCGGCCAGGCGCGCGAAGATCTGGGCATGCATCAGCGAAGCGCGAGAAAAATTGAGCGCCACCGGCGGCACTTCGCGGCCGCGCGCGCGCCATGCCATCAGGTCGTGGCAAACCAGGTTGAGCACATGCATGTCGAGCTCGAAGATGCGGCCTGAGGTCTCGGCCTGCGGCACGAACATCGCCGGCCCCACCAGCCCGTAGACCGGATGGCGCCAGCGCACCAGCGCCTCGAGCCCGATCAGGCGGCCGCGGGCGACGTCGACCTGCGGCTGGTAATGCACTTCCAGGTGGCCGAAGCGCAGCGCGCCGCGGATCGCTTCGCGCAGCTCGTAGCGCAGGCGCGCGCGCGCCATCAGCGCCGCGTCGTACTCATGCACGGCGCTCGCGTCCTGGTGCTGGCGGACAGAGGATGCCGCGATATCCGCGGTATCGAGCAGCCCGCCGGCGCTTTCCTCGCAGGGCAGCGCCTGGCGCCGCAAGCCGATGCGCGCGTGCAGCGTGTGCATATTGCCCGGTTCGACCTCGAACGGCTGGTCGATGGCGGTGCACAGCCGTTTCATCCAGGCCTGCTCGTCGTGCGGCGGCGACAGCAGCGCGAACACGAACTGGTCGGCGCCCAGGTGGCCGAACAGCGCGCCATCGACCCAGCCTTCGAGGCGCTTGCCCATCAGGCGCAGGATGCGGTCGCCCGTCTCGCGCCGGAACAGGTCGTTCACCTGGCGGAATCCGATCAGGTCGACCAGGCCGACCGTGACCGTCTGCCCGTCGTGGTCGGCCAGCATGCGCTGCAGGTGCTGCAGGAATACCGCGCGGTTGAACATGCCGGTGACCGGATCGCAGTAGCGCAGCTCGAGCATGTCGACCACGATGCGGCCCATCAGCCGCAGTTGAGCGATCTGGGCGACGTCCAGCGTGCGCGGCTCGGTGCCCATCACCCACAGGTTGCCCAGCAGGTGCTCGCTCTCGCCCCGCAGCGGCACGGCGGCATAGTGGCGGTAATGCGGCTCCCCGGTCACCAGCGGATTGCCGGCGAAGCGCGGATCGAGGCTGGCGTCTTCCACCTCGAACCAGTCGTTGCCGTCCGACACCGCGCTGTCGCAGAAGGAACCGGGACGCGGGAAGAAGCTGGCATTGAGGCCGATATGCGACGGCAGCCAGACCTGCGACTTGAACAACAGGCTGATGCCGCCGATGTCGGCGCCGGTGGCCTGCACCGCCAGCCGCGTGATGTAGTCGAGCTTGGGATCGGGCGAATCGGTCATGCCGACCTCGCCGTCGTCCGGCAGGTGCAGGCCGGCATAGGTATCGCCCCCGGGCGCCAGCCTGCGCGCCGTACCCCGTACCAGGCGGTAGCTCATTCTCGCTCTTGCCTTGCTGTCCATGCTCGCTCCCCTTCCGCGCCCGGTCACATCGGCGCGCCACGGCCGCGCGCTCGGTCGGCGCGCGGTTCCGTAAAACCTGACTGTGTTTCCAGCTTAGCAGTCTTCGGACGAAGGTAGCGGCCGCACGGACGGGAATTCCGCGCGGCAGGTTTTATGCAGCAAGCATGGGGGCGAGCGACCTCCTCAGTCCTGGGCGATCAGCGCCACCGGGGCTGCGGTATCGAAACGCACCTTGCCGCCCTTGACCACAGCGGTCTTGCCGGTGTACCAGTCGCGCACGGTGGCGCCGTCATGGAATACGCCGCCCACCTGAATCGTGGCCGGCTGGCCGCCCGGCAGGTCGAGCGCCACCACCACGCGGTCGCTCACGCCGTTCTTTTCCCAGGTGCGCTTGAAGGTGTAGGGGCTATGGCTGATCATCTGGTGCACGCCGGCGCCGACCGCCGGATGGGCGGCGCGGAAGCGTCCCAGGCGCGCCCAGTGCGCCCGGATATCGGCCACGCGGTGCATGCCGCGTTCGGCGTTCGTTTTCAGCTCGTCCCAGTTCATGAACGAACGCAGGGTGGCGTCGCCCTCGGCGCCTTCGACGCGCAGGATGCGCGCGGTCTCATCGCCGTAGTAGATCTGGGCGGCGCCCGGCGCCAGCAGCAGCTTGTTGGCCGATTCGAACGGACGCTCGCGCAGCGGATCGAAGGGGCTGCTGTCGTCGTGCGAGCTGATGTAGTTCAGGACCGAATAGCCCTTCATCTCGCCTTGCAGGATCTTCGAATAATCAGAGAAGATCTTTTCGTAAGGCTGCTTGGCGTCGCTGCGCAGGCTGAAGCTGATCATGCTGTCGAAGCCCTGGTCCAGGTAATCGACGAAGTCGCCGCCGCCCAGGTCGAACTTGCGCGCGTGCTTGATTTCGTAGTTGTAGACCTCGGACACCATCCAGAACCGGTCGTCGCCCAGGCGCTGCTTCGGATTGGCGCGCTTCCAGTCCTCGAAGGCGATGCTGGCTTCCTGCTTGAGCTCCTTCCACAGACCAGGCTCGGTGTGCTTGACGGTGTCGGCGCGAAAGCCATCGATGCCGTACTTGCGCACCCAGTCCGCATGCCATTTCATCAGGTAGTAGCGCGGCGCGCGTGGATAGCCGGTGCGCTTGAAGAAGTCGTCCAGTTCCTTGACTTCGCGCTCGTAGCGCCCTTCCTTCTTCCACTTCGCCGCCAGGTGCGGAGGCAGCTCGACGTTGGCGTTGCTCCCGGTGAGGAAGTCCGGCAGGTTCGCCACCAGCGTGCAATCCATCGTGGTGCGCGCGTCCTTGTAGGTGCACTGCGGGCCGGTGCGCACCCACGATGCCGGCCATACCGGATCCTGCTTCGTCACCGGACCGGTGTGGTTCAGCACCACGTCGAACACGATGCGGATGCCCTTCGCGTGCGCCGTGTCGACCAGCTCCTTGAGTTCGGCCTCGGTGCCGAAGGCCGCATCCAGCGCGGTGAAGTCCTTCGCCCAGTAGCCGTGGAAGCCATAGCTCTTGCCGGTGCCCTCGTCGGTCGAGCCGTGGATCTGCTCGACGACCGGCGTGAACCAGATCGCGTTCACGCCCAGGTCGGTGAAATACCCTTCCTTGATCTTGGCCGTGATGCCGGCGATGTCGCCGCCCATGAAGCCGCGCATCGTCGCGGCATCGTCCTTGCGGCCATATGCCCTGTCGTTGGCCGGATTGCCGTTGTTGAAGCGGTCCGTCAGCAGGAAGTAGACGGTCGCGTTCTCCCAGACGAAAGGTTTTCCGGCTGGCGCCTTGGTATGTGCGGTTGCAGACGACATGGCGCCGAAGGCGAGCAGCATGGAGGCGGCAAGGACGGGTAGTTTCATGCGGTTTCCTGTGTGGTGGGTTAGTCGATCAGATGATCAGGTGATGACGGTAGGTTCATTGCGGCCGGTGCGCCGGCGCAGGCCGGACACGTTTTCGGCCACGCCGATCAGGCCCTGCAAGGCTTGCTGGGTGTCCAGGTCGTGGCGCGCCGGATCGGCCTCGAAGCGTTCGAGATAAAGACGGACGGTGGCGCCTTCGGTGCCGGTGCCGGACAACCGGAACACGATGCGCGAACCGTCGCTCATGATGATGCGGATGCCCTGCTGGCTTGCTACCGAGCCGTCGACCGGGTCGGCGTATTCGAAGTCGTCGGCCTGCGCCACGTGGTGGCCATCGAGGGTCTGGCCCGCCAACTCGGGCAGGCGCGCGCGCAGCGCATCCATCATGGCGGCTGCCGCTTGCGCGTCGACCGCCTCGTAGTCGTGGCGCGAATAATAGTTGCGGCCGAAGCGGGCCCAGTGTGCGCGCAGGATCTCCCCGACCGGCTGCTTGCGCACGGCCAGCAGGTTGAGCCAGAACAGTACCGCCCACAGGCCATCCTTCTCGCGGATGTGGATGGAGCCGGTGCCGTAGCTCTCCTCGCCGCACAGGGTGGCGAGGTTGGCGTCCATCAGGTTGCCGAAGTACTTCCAGCCGGTGGGCGTCTCGAAGCACGAGATGCCGAGCGCCTCGGCCACGCGGTCGGCCGCTTGCGAAGTCGGCATCGAGCGTGCGATGCCGGTGATGCCACCCGCGTAGCCCGGCGCCACGGTGGCGTTGGCGGCGATGATGGCCAGGCTGTCCGACGGCGTGACGGCGATGCCGCGTCCCACGATCATATTGCGGTCGCCGTCGCCGTCCGAGGCGGCGCCGAAATCGGGCGCATCCGGCGCCGCCATCGCCGCGATCAGCTCGGCCGCATTGACCGGGTTCGGATCGGGATGGCCACCGCCGAAGTCTTCCAGCGGCTGGCCATTGACCACCGTACCGGCGGGCGCGCCGAGGATATCTTCCAGCACCGCCCTGGCATACGGCCCCGACACCGCGTGCATGGCGTCGAAGCGCATCCGGAAGCCGCTCGCGAACAGCGCGCGGATCGCATCGAAGTCGAACAGGCGCGCCATCAGCTCGGCGTAGTCGGCCACCGGATCGATCACCTCGATCGTCGTGTTCTCGATGCGGGTAGTGCCCAGCCGGTCGAGGTCCACGGTCGGCGCATCGCTGATGCGGTATTCGGTCAGCGACGACGTATGCCCGTAGATGGCGTCGGTGATTTTTTCCGGCGCCGGGCCGCCGTTCTCGATGTTGTACTTGATGCCGAAGTCGCCCTCGGGACCGCCCGGATTATGGCTGGCCGACAGCACGATGCCGCCGTAGCAGGCGTGCTTGCGGATCACGCAGCTCACGGCCGGTGTCGACAGGATGCCGCCGCGGCCCACCAGCACCTTCTCGACCCCGTGCGCGGCAGCCATGCGCAGGATGGTCTGGATCGCCTCGCGATTGAAATAGCGGCCGTCGCCGCCCACCACCAGGTGGCGGCACTTGCCCTCGCCCAGGGTCAGGAAGATGGATTCGACAAAGTTCTCGAGGTAGCCGGGCTGCTGGAACTCGGACACCTTCTTGCGCAGGCCCGAGGTGCCGGGACGCTGCCCGGCGAACGGGGTGGTCGCGACGGTCTGGATGGTCATGCTGTGCTCCTGTCAGGGTAAGTTTGCGCTCACATAAGCACCCGGTGCCGGCTCGGCCTCGGGTGAATATGTTAGTAAAACATTACGATACGACAGCCGCAAAAATGACGGCGCGCGAGGGCTGGAAACAGCGTCCGATCAGGCTTTCGAGACCGGCGCCGCCTTGTCGGTGACGAACAGGGTCAGCACCGCCGCAACCAGCATGCAGCCACCGCCCAGCACCAGGGTCAGCACTGCATGGCCGCCGAACAGGTGCTTGGTGACGCTGCCCAACAGCAGGCCGCTGACGATCTGCGGAATCACGACGAAGAAGTTGAACAGGCCCATGAAGTAACCCATACGCTTGGCCGGCAAGGAACCCGCCAGGATCGCGTATGGCATGGTCAGGATCGAAGCCCAGGCGATGCCGATGCCGATCATCGGCAGCACCAGCATCTGCTTGTCGGTGATCAGGAACATGCTGGACAGCGACAGGCCGCCGATGACCAGGCAGGTGGCGTGCACGATCTTGCGCGAGGTCGCGCGGGCGAACACCGGCAGGATGAAGGCTGCCAGCGCCGACACGCCGCTGTACACCGCGAACATGATGCCGACCCAGTTGCCGGCGTCCTGGTAGGCGCTCGACTGGGCGTCGGTGGTGCCGTAGACGTTGTCGGCGATCGCGGTGCCGGTATAGATCCACATCGCGAACAGCGCGATCCAGGTGAAGAACTGCACGAAGGCCAGTTGCACCATGGTGCGCGGCATCTTGCCGAAGCCGCCCAGGATCTCGACGAACATCGTGCCCACGCCGCGCGACGCCTTGCGCTCTTTATGGAAGGCTTCCATGTCGGGCGGCGGCAGTTCGTCGGCGAACAGCACGGTCCAGCTCACGGCCAGGAAGAACACCAGGCCGCCGGCGTAGAACGAGTAGCGCACGGTGTCCGGGATCACGCCGCCGACGGCTGCATTGGACACGCCCATGCTCTCGAAGAAGGTCGGCAGCAGGGACGCGATGACGGCGCCGCAGCCGATGAAGAAGGTCTGCATCGCGTAGCCCGCGGTTTGCTGGGCCGGGTCGAGCTTGTCGCCCACGAAGGCGCGGAACGGCTCCATCGACACGTTGATGGCGGCATCCATCATCCACAGCACGGCCACCGCCATCCACAGCGCGGTGGAATTCGGCATCAGGAACAGCGCGATCGCGGCCAGCACGGCGCCGATGAAGAAGAAGGGACGGCGGCGGCCCCATTTCGGGTGCCAGGTATTGTCGCTCAGGTAGCCGATGATGGGCTGGACCAAGAGGCCGGTGACCGGTGCGGCCAGCCAGTACAGGGCCAGGTTGTCGGGGTCGGCGCCGAGGGTGGCGAAGATGCGGCTGGTATTGGCGTTCTGCAGCGCGAAGCCGAACTGGATGCCGAAGAAACCGAAGCTCATATTCCACAGCTGCCAGAACGACAGACGTGGCTTCCCCACGGTCGATTGCATATCCATTGTGTGTCCCCAATCTGGCCCGGACGGTGCGGGCTCTCTCGTGTGATTGCACGGCCGCTCGCATTGAGCGTACCGTCAGTGCCTTGTGCAGGATGCGGTGCGAGGCCGGAAGGGACGAAAACAGACGACTACAGTCCGGCTAGCGTATCTGTAGCAAAATAACATGATGATTTCTGGGTGTCAATCGCGGTGTTCTCATAGTGAGAACGAGAGGGCACTGCGCTGTAAAGATATGGTTTTGTAGTTAAACAACAGCGTTGACGAGCCGTGAATTCATCCCCTACCCTGAACACCGTCGTTCCCGCCCTCGCCCGGCGAGGGCGGGAACGACGTGCAGGAGGCATCAGCCCTGGCTCGGTCCCTTGCGGTGCGGCTTTTTAGTGGCCGGCTTTTCGCCCAGGCGACGCTCGACGCCCTTGGCCGCGTACGGCTTCTTGGCCGCCGGCGTCGCTGGCGTTTCGCCGTCGCGCGTGATGGCCAGCTGGCGGCCTGCGACCCAGATCGTCTTCAGGTGCTCGACCAGGTCCTTCGGCATATCGTCCGGCAGGTCGAGGGTCGAATAATCGTCATAGATCTCGATCCGGCCGATATGCTTGGACGGGATATTGGCTTCGTTGGCGATCGCGCCGACGATATTGCCCGGCTTGGCGCCATGGGCGAAGCCGACTTCGATGCGGAAGGTGGCCATGCCCGGTTCAGGATCGCGCATCACGCGCTCTTTCTTGAAGCCTGGCTCGCGTGCCGGACGCGCCGGACGCTCTTCCCAGTCGCCGCGTGGTGCACGCGGTGCGCGCTCCTGCACGCCGCCGCCGAACTCGCGTTGCGATGGCACGAATTCGGGACGGGCTTCGCGATCGGGCTTTTGCAGCAGCAGCGGCTCGTCGCCGCGCGCCAGCTTGGCCAGCGCGGCTGCGATATCGATGGCCGGCACATTGTCGTCGCGCTCGATGTCTTCGATCAGCGAACGGAACACTTCCAGGCCGCCTTCGGCCAGGGCCGTGCGGATCTGGTCCTTGAAGCGGGTGATGCGCACTTCATTGACCACCTTGATGGTCGGCAGTTCGAGCGGGGCAACCGGCTGGCGGGTAGCGCGCTCGATGGCTTTGAGCAGGCCGCGCTCGCGCGGGGTGATGAACAGGATCGCGTCACCGCTGCGCCCTGCCCGGCCGGTACGGCCGATGCGGTGGGTGTAGCTCTCTGGATCGGACGGCACATCGTAGTTGATCACGTGGCTGATGCGTTCCACGTCGAGGCCGCGCGCGGCGACGTCGGTCGCCACCAGGATGTCGATCTTGCCGTTCTTGAGCTGCTCGATGGTGCGCTCGCGCTGTTGCTGGGCCATGTCGCCATTGATGGCGGTAGCCGCGAAGCCGCGCGCCTGCAATTTGGTCGCCAGTTCTTCGGTGCCCAGCTTGGTGCGCGCGAAGATGATCATGCCGTCGAACGCCTCGGCCTCGAGGATGCGGGTCAGCGCGTCGAGCTTGTGCATGCCGGCCACCAGCCAGTAGCGCTGCTTGATATTGTCGGCGGTGCCGGTCTTGGCGGCCACGGTGACTTCTTGCGGATCGCGCAAATAGGTTTTTGCGATGCGCTTGATCGCTGGCGGCATGGTCGCCGAGAACAGCGTGGTCTGGCGGCCTTCCGGGGTTTGCTGCAGGATCTGCTCGACGTCGTCGATGAAGCCCATGCGCAGCATTTCGTCGGCCTCGTCCAGCACCAGGGTGGTCAGCTGCGACAGGTCGAGCGAGCCTTTCTCGATGTGGTCGATGACGCGGCCCGGGGTGCCGACCACCACGTGCACGCCGCGGCGCAGGCTCGACAGCTGCGGGCCATAGCTCTGGCCACCGTAGATCGGCAGCACGTGGAAGCCCTTGATGTGGGCAGCGTAGCTCTGGAAGGCTTCGGCGACCTGGATCGCCAGTTCACGCGTCGGCGCCAGCACCAGCGCCTGCGGCGCGGTCTTCTTGACGTCGATATTCGACAGGATCGGCAGCGCGAAGGCCGCGGTCTTGCCGGTCCCGGTCTGGGCCTGCCCCAACACGTCGCGCCCTTCCAGCAGCAAAGGAATGGTGGCAGCCTGGATCGGCGACGGCGTTTCGTAGCCGACGTCTTTCAATGCTTTCAGGACAGGCGCCGAAAGATTGAGGTCGGAAAACGATGGAATTGGGGTGTCAGACATAAAGGAGTTGCTCTTAAATAAGTAGAAACGAAAGCGGTAGTTTACACCCTCGCCCCGCGCAAGGCGCTAAATAGGACGATACGTGGACTAGACAGGCGTGGATTATGAGGCCAAAACCACAGAATCCGAAAAAAACAAAAAGCCCTTGCAGGCTGAACCTGCAAGGGCTGGCAGACGCCGCGCTGGGCGGCGTGCCGATAAACCAGTGTGTTGCTTACAGTTTGTAGTTCAGGCCCAGCAGCATCTGGCGGCCGTACTTGCTGTAGCCGCGCGGACGATCTTCGGTGCCGGCGTAGCTGCGGAAGGCGGTGTCGGTCAGGTTATTCACCTGGAACAGCACCGACAGGCCCTCGATCTGCTTGAAGTCGTAACCCAGTTGCAGGTCGACCACTTTATCAGCTTTCACGTAAGTCAGCTCGGTGGCGCCGCCGATGCCGCCGATCTCACCCACGAAGTCGCTGCGATAACGCTGGCTGACGCGGGCCGAGAAACCATCTTTCTCATAGTAGGCGGTGACGTTGAACACGCGCTTGGACAGGCCTGGCAGCGGGATCGCGAGGCTGCCGAAGCGCTGGTCGACGATCGAGATTTCGCTGCTGGTGAACGAGGCGTTGGCGGTGATGCCGAAGCCGTCCAGCATCGGGTGGATCATGTCCAGCGGGGTCGAGGCCGCGAACTCCAGGCCCTTCAGGGTGCCGCCTTCGCCGTTCATCGGCTGGGTCATGGTGCCGATATTGGTCAGGGCGCCCTGCAGGTTGTACTCCGAGAAGTCACGCGGCACGGTCACGCTGTAGATATACGAGGACAGGTCCTTGTAGAAGCCGGCGGCCGAGATATAACCCTTGTTGCCGAAGTATTTTTCGTACGACAGGTCGACCTGCTTGGCGCGCCATGGATCGAGCTGGGCGTTGCCGCCATTGCCCCATGGGGTGCCGGTGGTCTGCGCGGTCAGGCCCACTTCCAGGGCGGCGTTCAGCTGGTTCAGCTTGGCGCGCGCCAGGGTCTTGCCGGCGCCGAAGCGGATGAATTGCTGTTCAGGCAGGGCCCATGCCAGGTTCACGCTCGGCAGGTAGTCGGTGTACTTCTTGCCGTCGGTCAGCGGCACCAGATCGGCGAACGGCCAGGCGCGCAGCGCGTTCGCGGTCGAGCTCTGGTTGGTTTCGATGACTTGCATGCCGATATTGCCGCGCAGTGGCATCGACATCAGTTCGGTGTCGATGTTCAGCTTGGCGTAGCCGGTCTTGACCTTTTCTTCGATCGTCCAGTTCTTGGTCGCGCCCCACGGCACCAGCACCGTCGGGGTGAACGGGCCGAAGTTGTTCGCCAGCACGGCGTCGATGTCCCAGCTCAGTGAGTTCTGCAGTGCATACAGACCTTGCGAGCCATTGAGCACGCCAGGCGCGAAGGTGCCGTCGCCGGTCTTCGAGAAGCCGGTTTCCAGGTGCTCTTTCTCTTTCTCGCGCTTGGAGTGGTTGTAGCCGACTTCCAGGCTGCTGAACGGACCGTCGGAGAACTTGCGCTCCAGGCTGACGCGGAACGACGTCATCTTGTCGACCATGTTCGGGGCATTCACGTAGCCTTCGCCGAACTGGCCGCCGATGGCGATCTGCGACGGATCGTCGTACACGCCCGACAGCGACAGTTGCGGAATGGTGCCGCCGTTGTAGCTGTAGTCCAGGGTCTGGCGCACGGAGCGGCCGGCGTTGATCTCGACCAGCTGCTCCTTGTGGTCAGCCTTGGAACGGCTGATGTCGACGATACCGACCCAGTCGCCCGAGCTGTAGCGGTTGTTCCAGCCGAAGGCGGTCAGTTTGTCGTCGCGCGTCATGCGGTTGTTGCGCACGACCGGGTTGACGTTGTTGGCGGTGCCGGCGATCGCGGTGCCGTTGACCACGGTCGCGTTCGAGAAGCGCACTTCGCCGTCGTCCTTCAGCGGCATTTCGATACCACGGCGGATTTCTTCCTGGTCGAAGCGCGAGTGATAGACGTCGAAGGTCGAGCTGAAGTTGCGGTTAGGACGCCATTCCAGCACCCCCATCAGGCCGTCGCGCACCTGGTCGCCGGTGGTGGCCATCGACTTCATGCCCTTCGGCACTTTGACGGTCGAGCCTGGCACGACATTGGTGTCGTCCACCCAATCCCAGGTTTCGAACTGCTGGTGCACGTTCGGCTTATCCTGGCGCGCATAGCCGATCGCCACGCCGAGGGTGCGGTTGGCGAACTGGTCGATGTAGGACGCGCTGATGCGGCTGCCGGTGTCCGGCGAGCCGGCGCTGATCGAGCCTTTCGAGTTCTTTTCGCCGCGCACATTGACGGTGATGACGCGCTCGCGCAGCGACAGCGGCTTGATGGTCTGCAGGTCGACCGTGCCCGACAGGCCCTGGCCGACGACGGCAGCGTCGCCGGTCTTGTACACGGTGACGGCGCTGATCAGTTCCGACGGGTACTGGTCGTATTCGACGCTACGGTCCGAGCTGGTGGTGACCTGCTCGCGGCCGTTGAGCAGCGCGGTCGACAGGTCGCCAGAGGTGCCGCGGATGCTGATCTGCTGGGCCTGGCCATTGACGCGCTGGGCCGACAGGCCCGGCAGGCGGGCCAGCGATTCGGCGATCGACACGTCCGGCAGCTTGCCGATGTCTTCCGAGGAGATCGCTTCGACGATGCCGGTCGATTCGCGCTTGACGGCGATCGCATCTTCGATCGCGCGGCGGATGCCGGTCACGGTCACGGTGGTGACAGGCGCGTCCGGGCTCAGGGTGGCGGCCTCACCGGTGCTGGCGGTTTGCGCATGGGCGCTGCCGGCCAGGACCGTGACAAAGATGGCGCAGCCGGCGGCAACCGGGCTCAGCTGGAATGCGGCACGCTTGGTGGCAATATTTTTCATGTGTCCCCTCAGATAGAACGATGTAGTCCCGAAATCACCTGCTTGAGCAGACCGGGATCGGCTTTTTGCGACAAAATCAACGTTGGGCGGAATTTTGTATTAAAACTAGATGCACTGTCAACGGGAGTTATTTAGAGCAAGGATTGCGCGATCGGATTCGCTAATTCATTGTAATTTAACGGGTTTTCCGTTGTTTAAGAGCGACAGGGCAATGTAGCGACTCTGTAGTCGGGCTACAAATGCCCTCAAAACCAGCAAATTTTTATTGCCTCGCACCACCTTGGTGCGCTTCCTGTAGTAAATCATTCAGATCGGCGGCGCTTCTGCTCGCAGACTGAAAATTTGCTACACAGATAAGTTCAGCAGCCTGATGCGGCCTTACAACAGGCGAAAAAAAGGGCGCTGTACTCGTTAAATATGGATGAGCATTGAACTGCTGAGCTGACCCGCGGTCCAATCCCTGCCGCCATCGATCGGGAGCGCTCAATGAAAGCGCC
>NZ_JAXCWM010000018.1:0-112239 GCF_034045115.1 Massilia sp. CFBP9012
GGCGCTCGATGGCGGGAGGGTTACATCCGTCGAGCAATTGCTTCGCATCGCATTCGGGGCCATCAACAGCTAATGGGTACAGCGCCAAAAAAAGGCCGCCCGAAGGCGGCCGTGCGGCAGAGTTGACGAGCGCGCTAGGATTTTTTAGCCGCGCAATGCTTGGCGATGTATTCGTCATGCGACGGCATCACGTCCACGCATTTGCGGATCACGTCGCGCACGCTGCCCATGTAGTCGGCGATATCCGCCTCGGACTGGGTATCGGCCAGCGGGTGGTAGCCGTCGATCGGCATGTTCTGCCCTTCGAATACCTGCAACCAGCCGACTTCCGAAAACAGCTCATTATCGACGCGCACGATCTTGCCGCGCGAACGGTACAGGTCCATTTTCTGGCGCAGCGTTTCCGGAATCGCCATATTGGCGCACTCGGTCCAGTAGGCCGAATCGGTGCGCTGGTTCAGGTGGTAGTGCAGGATGATGAAGTCGCGCACGCGCTCGTATTCGAAGCGCGACTGGCGGTTGAACTCGATGCGGTCGGTCTCGCTGAAGCGGCGGTCAGGGAAGAATTCGACCAGGCGCGCGATCGCCGACTGGATCAGGTGGATGCTGGTCGACTCGATCGGTTCCAGGAAGCCGCCCGCCAGGCCGATCGCCACCACATTGCGGTTCCAGGCCTGCTTGCGCATGCCGGTGCGGAACTTGATCATGCGCGGTTCGGCCAGCGCGCGGCCGTCGAGGTTCGACAGCAGGGTCGCGGTTGCCTCGTCGTCGCTGATGAAGCGGCTGCAATACACATGGCCGTTGCCGGTGCGGTGCTGCAGCGGGATGCGCCACTGCCAACCCGATTTATGCGCAGTGGCGCGTGTAAACGGCGTCATCGCCGGCACCGATTCGCAGGGCACGGCCAATGCGCGGTCGGCCGGCAGCCAGTGATTCCAGTCTTCGTAGCCGGTCTCCAGGGTCTGCTCGATCAACAGGCCGCGGAAGCCCGAACAGTCGACGAACAGTTCGCCCTCGATGCGCTGGCCGCCTTCCAGCTCGACCGCTTCGATGAAACCGTCCGGCTCGCGCTGGATGGCGCGGGCAATCTTGCCCTCGATGCGGGTCACGCCGCGCGCCTCGCACAGTTTTCTCAGGTACTTCGCGTACAGGCTGGCGTCGAAGTGATAGGCGTAGGCGATGTCGCCCAGCGGCGAGTTCGGCACATCAAGGCGCGCCGGCATGAACTTGCCGGCCTTGGCCGCCATGCGCGTGATCGAGTATTCCTCGAGCGGGGCGGCCTTGCCCAGCGCGCGCATCTTGTGCCAGTACTGCTCGAACGGCACGGTGGCCAGGTCTTGCCCCATGCGCCCGAAGCCGTGCATATAGCGCTCGCCCAGCTTGCCCCAGTTGACGAACTCGACGCCCAGCTTGAAGGTGCCCATCGTCTCGCGCATGAACTCTGCCTCGTCGATCCCGACCACGCGGTTGAAGCGCTGGATCATCGGGATGGTTGCCTCGCCCACGCCGACGATGCCGATCTCGTCCGACTCGACCAGCCGGATATTGTAGCGGCCGTTCAGCATGCTGCTCAGCGCCGCCGCCGTCATCCAGCCGGCGGTGCCGCCGCCGACGATGAGGATGTCCTTGATTGCCTGGTTTTCCATATTTTCTGCCCTAGTCTCTTGCAACGAAAAACAACCCCCGGGGCCGGGGGCCGCGAGGGTTGCATTGTAGTGTGCCTTGCTATCAGAACTTGTAGTTGGCGCCGAACTGGTAGGTGCGGCCGTACTCCACGCGACGGGTGATCGAATCGCTGTTGTCGGTGTACTCCTGGTACGGTGCGTTGTTCCAGTTGTTCGCCTGGGCGAACACCGACATGCCTTTGGCGAAGCCCTTCTGGATCTCGTACGAGATCTGGAAGTCGACGATGGTCTCGCCCTTCACGAAGGTGTACTGCAGCGTGTCCGAGAAGTCGGGCGACTGGCCCAGGAAGTCCGAACGCTTGCGCGCCGCGGCGGCGATCTGGAAGCCGTTCTTCTCGTAGTACAGGCGCAGGTTGCTGACCTTGCGCGACAGGCCCGGCAGCGGGATGGTGGTCGCCGCCGTCTGCACATTGCCGAAGCCCAAGGCCGGCAGGTCGATCTTCGACGTCGTGTTCGAGTGGTTGGCCAGGATGCCGAAGCCGTCCAGCCATGGATGCACCATCTCGAGCGGCACGTTGATCGCCAGCTCGTAACCGCGGATGGTGCCGCCGTCGCCGTTTTCAGGACGGTTCAGCACACCGATGGTCGAACCGGCGAACGAGCCGGAGGTCGGCAGCGGCGTGGTCTCGGTGACCCACGGCGCGAAGTCGTATTCCGATGGCGTACGCAGGATGAAGGTGTCGAGCTTCTTGTAGAAGCCGGCCGCGCTGATATAGCCCTTCTTGCCGAAGTATTTTTCGTACGACAGGTCGAACGACTTGGCCTTGAACGGCTCGAGCATCGGGTTGCCGCCGCCGCCGCTGATGAACGGATTGGTCACGCCGGTGTTGACGCCGAAGCCGATGCCGCCGCGCAGGTCGTCCAGGGTCGGACGCGACAGCACTTGCGCCACGCCCATGCGCAGCACCTGGTCGTTCTTGAGGTCGAACGACAGGTTCAGGCTCGGCAGCACGTCCCAGTAGTCGTGTTCGCCGGTCGTGCGCACCACCGGGCAGGTGTCGGCGGTCTCGCCGGTGCAGTTGCCGCTGTTGTAGCCGCCGCCCATCTGCTTGGTGTGCACGAACTGGGTGCCGACGTTACCGCGGTATTCCAGGCCGAACAGTTCGCCGTTCAGGTCGCCCATGACGTAGGCGGTCTGCACGGTTTCCTTGACGTCCCACATCTTGGTGAGGATGTCGGCATTGACCTTCGGCGCCAGTTCGTACACCGAGCCGAGCGAGCCCAGTGGATTCCAGGTGGAGATCGGGATGCCGCTGGTGCCGGCCGTGTTCGGGGTGCTGCCCGGCATCGGCACCGCGCCGAAGCGGTCGCCGCCGATGATCATCAGGCGGCCTTCGTCGCCGGTACGGGCTTTTTCGCGGTCGGTGAAGTTGTAGCCGAACTGGAGCGCCGACATCGGGCCCCATTCGACGTTGCGCTTGGCGTTCAGGCGAATCGACTTGAGCGTGTCTTCGATGTACGGCTGGGCCAGGTAACCGGCCTGGGCCAGCGGATTGTCCGCCGTGCCAGACCAGCCGTTGACGTCGGTCAGGCGGGCGACGTTGGGGTCGGCGTAGTTCAGGCCGGTGCGCCAGGCGACATCGGTGAAGTTGCCGCCGTTGAAGCCGGTCCACGAAATCGTGTCCAGGTTGGCCGCATTGCCCGGCAGGCCGGCGCTGGTTTCATAACGCGAGCTCAGCTTGGTCGCCTTGGACCAGGTGATGTCGGCGCTGGTGCTCCACTCGCCCAGTTTCAGCTCGTTCTTCCAGCCGACGGTTTTCAGGTCGTCGTCCGCCGATTCGATGTGGTTGCGGACAACGGCCTTGTAGTTGGTCAGGGTGCCGCTGGTGGCGATGCCGTTCTGCACCGTCACGTTCTCCAGCACGCCGGCCGGATCGTACAGGCCCGAGGTGTTGGCGCCGACGGCGCCTTCCAGGCCGCTGCGCTTGTAGCCGGTTTCGCCGGCCGAATAGAACAGGTCGACCGTCGAACGGAAGTTGCGGTTCGGGCGCCATTGCAGCGAGGCGAAGGCGCCGTCGCGGTTGTGGTAGCCGGTTTCGGTGTCGGCGGTAAAGCCCATCGGCAGGATCACGTCGCGGCCCTGGTAAGGCAGGACCGAGGTCTGGCCGCCCCAGGCGTCGAATTTGCGCTGCTCGCCGCCGGTTTCGTCGTACGAGGTCAGGCCGACCGCCACGCCGATCGTGCGATTGGCGAACTGGTCGATGTACGACAGCGAGAAGCGGTCGCCATCGCCTTCTTCGGCAGTGCGCACGCCCAGGCGGCTCTTCTTGTAGTTGACGGCGATGACGCGCTTGCCGAAGTCGAGCGGCTGCACGGTCTTGAGGTCGATGGTCGCTGCCAGGCCCTGGCCGATCACGCTCGCGTCCGGGGTCTTGTAGATCACCACGCCGCCCATCAGCTCGGACGGGAACAGGTCGAATTCAGGATTGCGGGCGTTACCGGTCGAGGCCATTTCGCGGCCGTTGAGCAGGGTGCCGTTGAAGCTCGGCGACAGGCCGCGCACCGAGATTTCGGACGCGCGTCCCGAACCGCGGCTACGCTGGGCGGTCACGCCCGGCAGGCGCGCGATCGATTCGGCTACCGAGGAGTCCGGCAGCTTGCCGATGTCTTCGGCCGAAATCGCTTCGACGATGGAATTGGAATTGCGCTTGACCGAGATCGCCGCCTCGATGCCCTGGCGGATGCCGGTCACGGTGACGGTCGAGACGCTAGGGGCTGGCGTCGGGGTGGCGATGACTTCGCTGGTAGCCGCCGCGGTCGGCGTGTTCGGTGCGACGGCGGTCTGCTCTGCGCTGCCGGACGCCTGCGCGAAGGCCTGGCCAGCCAGCGCCGACAGCAGGACGGCACAGCCCGCGGCGAACGGGTTCAACGGGAATGCGGTACGCGCCGACTTGCCGGCGCGCCTGGTGGCGGTAGCTTTCATGTGTCTCCTCGGTGAAAGGCGGTTCCCCGCGGCGCGGCGTTGCCGCTGCCGGGGTCATTGCCTCGACAATTTTTATCAGCCCCGACCGAACGTCTGTACTAAAACTAGATGTTGCAGTCGAAAAACTGTGTGTATCGACAATAATGGCAGGTTTCGAAAAAAACAGTATCGCGCTCGTTGTAGCTGGGCTACAGAAATAGCCATGTTCGGCTGCGCGGAAGAAGGTTTCACACTGTTTCTAAAGGAAATCTTAAGATTCGAAGAGAGGATGCCCGTGTAGTTCCACTAGAGACGGCACGGGGTGTATTGATTGTTAGCGACCATTTTCTATAGTACTCTTTCGCTAACACAACAACACTTAGCGCCCGATCCGCACTCATTCTGCATGGGTTTGTAGTCTTACTACCTGGACAGTTGACGATGGGAACGGCGCTCAATAATCATGAGACAACTCCTCGCCAGCATCGTGCTGGGCGGCGCTTCGCTTGCCGTCCACGCCCAGACCCCCGATATCGCCCGCATGGAGCCGCCCTTCTGGTGGGCCGGCATGCAGCACGAGCAGGTGCAGCTGATGGTGTATGGCGACAAGATCGCCGACCTGGACCCGTCGCTGGCGTATCCGGGCGTGCGCATCGCCTCGGTGACCCGCACCCCGAACCGCAACTACCTGTTCATCGACCTGGCGCTCGACCCGAAGGTCAAGCCCGGCAGCTTCGACATCGCCTTCAAGGGCGCCAACCGCACGGCCAACTACACCTATCGCCTGCTGGAGCGCGAAGCCGGCTCCGCCGAGCGCCAGGGTTTCAGCAGCAAGGATGCGATCTACCAGATCATGCCGGACCGCTTCGCCAACGGCGATGCGTCCAACGACAGCGTCGAAGGCATGCCCGATAAACTCGACCGCAACGGCGGCCTGGGCCGTCACGGCGGCGACATCAAGGGCATCATCGACCGCCTCGACTACGTCGCCGGCCTGGGCTTCACCCAGCTGTGGCCGACGCCGCTGATCGAAAACAATATGCCGGGCTACTCCTACCACGGCTATGCAGCGACCGACCTGTACAAGATCGACCCGCGCTACGGCAGCAACGAGGATTTCAAGCGCCTGTCGCAAGAAGCGAAAAAGCACGGCATCGGCATCATCCAGGATGTGGTGCTGTCGCACATCGGCAGCCACCACTGGTGGATGAAGGACTTGCCGACGCCGGACTGGATCAACTACAGCGACAAGTTCGTGCCGACCCACCACTACCACACGGCGGTGCAGGACCCATACGGTTCGAAGGAAGATGCCGACAACTTCACGCGCGGCTGGTTCGTCAAGAGCATGCCCGACATGAACCAGTCCAATCAGCTGGTGTCGAACTACCTCATCCAGAACAATATCTGGTGGATCGAGTACGCGGGTTTGTCTGGGCTGCGGATCGACACCTTCGGCTATTCGGACAAGGCCTTCCTGGGCGAGTACACCAAGCGCCTGATGACGGAATACCCGAACCTGAACCTGGTCGGCGAAGAGTGGTCAACCAAGGTGCCGGTGGTGGCCTACTGGCAGCGCGGCAAGCAGAACTTCGACGGCTACCAGGCATACACGCCAAGCCTGATGGACTTCCCGGTGGCCGAGGCGATGCGCCGCGCGCTGGCCGATAAAAAAGGCGGCAACGTCTTCACCGACGTCTACGAGACGCTGTCGCTGGATTACCTGTATCCGGAGCCGGGCAACCTGGTGCTGTTCGCCGACAACCACGACATGTCGCGCATCTACAGCGAAGTGGGCGAAGACTTCGACAAGTACCGCATCGCCATGATCTTCATGATGACGGCGCCGCGCATTCCGCAGTTCTACACGGGCGACGAGATCCTGATGACCAGCGCCGTCGGCGAGCGCAACGACGCCACCTACCGCACCCCGTTCCCGGGCGGCTGGGCGGGCGACAAGGTCGATGCGTTTGCGGGCGCCGGCCTGAGCACGAAGCAGCGCACTGCACAGGATTTCGTGCGCAAGCTGGCCAACTGGCGCAAGGGCCAGCCGGTCATCCACAGCGGCAAGATGATGCATTACGGCCCGCAGGACAATACCTGGGTTTACTTCCGCTACAACGATGAGAAGAAGGTGCTGGTCGCCTTCAACAACAACGCCAAGGAGATGTCGCTGGACGTCGATCGCTTCCGTGAAATGCTCTCCGGCGTGGCCAGCGGCACCGACGCGCTGACCGGCAAGACCTATGACTTGCGCGAGAAGTTGACGCTTCCCGCACGCGCCGCGGTCCTCCTCGAGCTGGACGCGCCACGATGAAGCGCCATGCCATCGCCCTCGCCGCCCTGCTCTCTTGCGGGTCTGTTCTCGCCCAGAACATCGACGGCCTGTACGTGCGCGGCGCCTTCAATGGCTGGGGCACCGCCAGTCCGCTGGCGGCCAAGGGCGATGGCATCTACCAGGCCGACGTCGAGGTCATGCCCGGCAACCACGCCTTCAAGCTGGGCACGGGCGACTGGAGCGCCGAGTGGGTGATCGATCCCGATAAGAGCACCAGCGTCAGGCCCGATACCGACTACCGCCTGGAGCGGCAGTCCGGTCCCGAGACCTTCCTGTTCGTGCGCCAGCCGGGCACCTACCGCTTCACGGTCGATGCGCGCAATCCTGCACAACCCGCGCTCAAGGTGACGCGCATCGCCGACACCCAGCGTGGCGCCGGCCCCGATCCGCATGCCGGCCACGCGGCCCAGGCATCCCAGCAATGGCCGACCTGGGACGGCAAGGTGGAAACCGTGCGCTACTCGACGCCGGATGCGAACGCGCCGCTGCGCCGCTACGTCCAGTCGAGCACCATGCTGCTGCGCGATCCCGGCCCGCAGCACGTCGAGTATGCCGAAGAAGACGGCCTGCCGCGCGTACGCAGCGGCAACCTGGCGTTCGACGCCCTGTTCGCCATGGCCGGCCGCGAGATGCGCCAGAATTCGGTCAGCCAGATCAATGACGGCAACTACAACGGCGGCAATGCGATCGACTGCGCTTGCTTCGCCACCGGCGAGAAATGGGCGTATGTCTGGACCCGCGACCTGTCGTATGCGGCCGACCTGGGCCTGGCCCTGCTCGATCCGCAGCGGGTGCGCAACTCACTGGATTTCAAGCTCTCGGGCTGGCGCCCTGACATCACGGCCGCGCCGCAGATCCCGGGCACGCTGGACGGCCTGCAGATCGTGCAGGACACCGGCAGCGGCGGCAGCTGGCCGGTCAGCACCGACCGGCTGACCTGGGCCCTGGCGGCCGAGGAAACGCTGCGCACCCTGCCCGCCTCTGAACGTACACCGTTCGCCGCGCGCGCCTTGAAGGCGCTGTCGAACACGATCGAGATCGATCGCGTGGCCGCCTTCGATCCGGTGTCCGGCCTGTACACGGGCGAGGAATCCTTCCTCGACTGGCGCGACCAGACCTATGCCGCCTGGATTCCGGGCGACCTGGCCTCGATGGCCAGTTCCAAGGCGCTGTCGACCAACGTCGTGTATTACCAGGCGCTGAACCTGGCCGCGAAACTGGCGCGCGAGCATAACGAGTCGGACAAGGCGCAGCGCTACGCGCGCTGGGCAGCAGAACTGAAGCGGGCGATCAACGACCGCCTGTGGTTGAAAGACGCAGGTATGTACAGCAGCCTCACCGCTGGCCACCTGGACGACGCGCCGCTGCACAAGTTTGACTGGCTGGGCCAGGCGCTGGCCATCGTCAGCGGCGTGGCCGACGAGAGCCAGGCGCGCTCGATCCTGGCGCGCTATCCGCATGGCCCGCTGGGCGCCCCGATGATCTGGCCGCAGCAGATTGGCGCACCGGTGTATCACAACCGCTCGAGCTGGCCGTTCGTGACCGCCTATGGCCTGCGCGCCGCTGCCCAGGGCAAGAACGCGGCGGTGGCCGACGTGGCCTATGCTGGGCTGATGCGCGGCGCGGCGGTGAACCTGTCGAATATGGAAAACCTCGAGTGGCTGTCCGGCCAGCCGCTGCTGCTCGACGAGAACAAGCCGGGCCTGAGCGGTCCGGTGATCAACTCGCGCCGCCAGTTGTGGTCGGTCGGCGGCTATCTCGGCATGGTGATCGGGAATGTGTTCGGCGTGGAGACGCTGGACGACGGCATCGCGTTCAAGCCTTTCGTCACCGCCAAGTTGCGCCGCGAGACCTTCGGCGCAACGAACGAAATCTCGCTGCACGACCTGCGCCTGCAAGGCAAGCGCATCGACGTGCGCCTGCAACTACCTGCCGCGAGCGAGAAAGAGGGCTATTACGCCGTCGAGCGCATCGTCCTGAATGGCAAGCAAGTTGCCAGCACCATCCGCCTGACTGATCTGGCGGACAGCAACCGCATCGAGATCGTGCTCGGCAAGCTGGTGGCCGGCCAGCAGGACATCCGCCGCGTCAATGCCAATCCCTATGAAGAAGCGAGCGCCGTCTTCGGTCCGCGCGAGCCGACCATCGACAGCCTGGCGCGCGCAGCCTCTGGCCCGGTCACGCTGCAGATCGGCGCCAACGGCAATGCCGCCAACGTGCGCTACCGCGTCTACCGCGACGGCAAGCTGATGGCCGACAAGCTGCCGGCCGGGGCCTGGGTCGATCGCAAGGCCGGCGCCACGTCCTGCTACGCAGTCGAGGCCTTGTTCACCGACAGCGGCAACGTTAGCCACCACAGCCAGCCACGCTGCGTCGACGCGGGCATCGAGATTCCCGTGACCGATGCACGCGTCGCCTCGAACCTGAAGGCGACGGCGCCCGATGCGCGCTTCACCCAGGCTCACCTCAAGAATTGGGGCAAGCCGGATGACCGCTTCGCCGTCGAAGGCATCCGCATCGAGCGGCCGGGCGATTACCGCATCCAGGTGCGTTATCACAACGGCGCCAACCAGGTGAACCTGGGCATCAGCGGCGGCGTGAAATGGCTGGCACTGAAGGATGGCAGTGGCAAGGTCGTGGCCCAGGGCGTGATCCAACTGCCGCATGCGCCGCTGCTGCAGAAGGACACGCCAAGCGTGTATTCGACGCCGCTGGCGGCGCGCATCGAGGCTGGCAACGAGGCGGGCAACTACCGTCTCGAGATGACGGACTTCTACAATATGAGTTATCTCGACAGTAACCGCAGCTTCACCGGCGCCGGCGGCGCGGAGACGTCGAACCGGTTCGATATTTATGGGGTGCGGTTGTTGCGGGTGAAGTAAAGCCTGGCCAGATAGTCAGCTACCACGTCGTTCCCGCGAAGGCGGGAACCCAAGTTCGCGAGCGGGCCACTTCGTCGACCGACAGTGGTCTGCTGAAAACTTGGGTCCCCGCCTTCGCGGGGACGACGTTCTGGCGGCAACGATGGACTTTGAGACCGCGTGGATGCGCTGGTTTCAGGCCGTCTCGAACGTGCCGCCCGCACTCTCCACCGGCCGCGGCTCACCGCGCCCCTGCTCCAACACCAGCAGCTTGAGCCGCCCCTCGAGCACCCTGAATTCGAACGGCGTCGCCATCTTGCTCACCTCGCCGTCGGCCGCCACTTTCAGGCGCTTGCGGCCATAAAAAGACGGCGTGCGCACCGTCATGCTCTTGAACGCGAAGGCGACGACGTCGTCGCCCGCGCCGAGCTTGCCGAAAGCGCCGCGGATCAAGAGGCCCAGCAGCCCGAGCTTGCCCATCGGTTTGGGCGCCAGCGCCACCAGCTGCCCTTCTTCCACCGCCTCGGTCAGGCCTTCCATCCCGACCTGCTCCATCTGCAGCCGATTATTACCGACGAACAAAGTCGTGGTGCGTAAACGCTTTTCCTTGCCGTCGAGTTCGAGCGTGATCCGCAGGTGGCGGTGGGGCCGCAGCGCCATCTTGATCGCCGACAGGAAGGCCACGACGCGGCTGCGGCCATACTCGCGCTTGTCGTGCTCGCGCTCCTCGAGCAGCGCCGGATACAAGCCCACGCTGGCATTGACCAAGAAGATCTTGTTGTTGAGCATGCCAATCTGCACCGGCCTCACCTCGGCGCGCAGCATCGCATAGACCGCCTCGGCCAGGTCTTCCGGAATGCCGTGGGTGCGTCCAAAATAATTGAAGGTTCCCTGCGGCAGCACGCCGAACAGGCAGCCGGCCAGCACCGCCTGGTGCGCCACCGTGTTGATGGTGCCGTCGCCGCCGGCCGCTACCAGCACGCCGCCGTCAGCAAGGGCCTTGGCGGCCATTTCGCGCGCGATGTCTTCCAATCTCTCTGGATCTTCGACCACTTCCAGATGGCAGACCCGGCCCGACTTGTCCATGACCTCGCGGATCGTCGAGATACGCTCTTCGGTCTCGGAATGCCCGGAACCGGCATTCAAGACAATGTAGAAATGGGCGTCTGGCAGCAACTCGTTGGATGGCATCGGTGTCGTTTCGGTAAGCAGGCGTTGGAGATGCGCCATCGTACCACCGTCAATACCCGCACAAGGTGCGCTACTCAACCATCCAGATCGGCCAGGTAGACCTCTACCTCCGGCTGGCCGGGGGCCAGGCTGGCACGGCGCTCCAGGCGCAGGCCCAGGCGCTGCAGGAGCGCGATCGAGGCCGCATTGGCGGGCGCGACGATCGCCGCCAGGCGCCGGATGCCCAGCCGCGCCGCAAGACGCACCACCGCCTGCCCCGCCTCGAAAGCGTAGCCGCATCCGCGGTATTCGGGCAGGAAGGCATAGCCGATGTCGACGTGTTGCAGAGTGTCGCGCTTGACCAGGCCGGACAGGCCGATCGGCGCGCCGTCAGCCAGCCGCTCGACCAGGTACAGCGAATGGCCATATTTCTCCTGCATCGCGATCGGTCCTTCGAGCAGGCCGCGGCGCGCGGCGTCGACGGTGCGCAGCTTGCGGTCGCCGATATGCTCGATGAAGGCGGGGTCGTTGGCCAGCGCCAGGTAGAACGGGGCATCGTCCTCGGTGACGAGGCGCAGGCGCAGGCGGTCGGTGGTGAGGATCTCGGTCATGGCCGGGATCATATCGCGCTTGGCCAAGTTCTACTACTCGTCGGTGGTGGGCCAGTGGTCGGGATCCTGCAGCAGCTGGTACATCACATAGGCGTCGACATAGCCCAGCCGCTTGTGGCGGAAAGCCTTGGGCAGGGTGCCGACGATGGAAAAGCCCAGTTTCTTCCACAGCCCGATGGCGGCGGCATTGGTGCTGACCACGTGGTTGAACTGCATCGCCAAGAAGCCCAGGCTGCGCGCCTCGTTCAGGCTGTGTTCACCCATCTGGCGGCCGATGCCCGCGCCTTGCGCCGACGGGCTGACCATATACGAGGCGTTGGCCACGTGGTGGCCGCGTCCGACCTGGTTCGGCACCAGCTTGTACATGCCCAGCACCCGCCCCGCCGCACTCACGGCGACGAAGCTGTTCACGCCCTGGCCCAGCCAGTAATGATGGCCGGCCTCGCGCGAGGTGGCGTTGGTGAAGACATAGCTTTCACCGGCCACCACGTGGGCGCAAAAAATGGTCCAGATCGCCTCGAAGTCGGCTTCGACGGCGGGACGGATTTCAATATCTCTCACAACAGTCAGTATGCAAATGCCAGAACCCGGCGGTCAGTTATTTTGCCTGAAAACTCACAAATAATCACGGAGCGCCCGGATTTACGGGATTGTTGCCGTGGGGCATCCGGAAGTCGACGCCATCGGGCCGCCCGTCGAGGTACAGGCGGCTGGCGGCGGCCGGGGACTCGGCCACCACCCGGCCGCGCCGCAGCACGAGCCGGCGCGCCGCGCGCAGGCGGATCGCCTCGACCTTTGATCCGGCAGCCAGGATCACCAGGTCGGCGTGGCAGCCCGGCGCCAGGCCATAGCCCTCTAGACCTAGGATGCGCGCCGGCGTCGCGGTGACCGCGTCGAAGCAGGCCTCTATCGCCTCCAGCCCCGTCATCTGCGCCACGTGCAGGCCCATGTGCGCCACTTCGAGCATGTCGCCCGATCCCATGCCGTACCAGGGATCGAGCACGCAGTCGTGGCCGAAGGCGACGTCGACGCCGGCCGCCATCAGCTCGGGCACGCGGGTCATGCCGCGCCGCTTGGGATAGGTATCGTGGCGGCCCTGCAGGGTGATGTTGATCAGCGGGTTGGCGATCGCCGCCACGCCGCTTTCCGCGATCAGCGGCAGCAGCTTGCTCACATAATAATTGTCCATCGAGTGCATCGAGGTCAGGTGCGAGCCGACCACCCTGCCCTGCAGGCCGAGGCGCTGGGTCTCATACGCCAGCGTCTCGATATGGCGCGACAGCGGGTCGTCGCTCTCGTCGCAGTGCATGTCCACGCGCAAGCCGCGTTCGGCCGCGAACTCGCACAGCAGGCGCACCGACTCGGCGCCTTGCGCCATGGTGCGCTCGAAATGGGGGATGCCGCCGACCACGTCCACGCCCATGCCGATCGCGCGTTTCAGGTTGTCGAAGGCGGTCGGGCTGCGCAGCAGGCCATCCTGGGGAAAAGCCACCAGTTGCAGGTCGAGGTATGGCGCCACCCGGCGCTTGACGTCGAGCAGGGCTTCCACCGCCAGCAGGCGGTCGTCGCAGATGTCGACATGGCTGCGGATCGCCAGCAGGCCGCGCGCCACTGCCCAGTCGCAATAGCGCAGCGCGCGCTCGACCAGGGCGTCCTGGGTCAGCGTCGGTTTCAGCTCGCCCCACAGCGCAATGCCTTCGAGCAAGGTGCCGCTGCGATTCACGCGCGGCAAGCCATAGCTCAGCACCGCATCCATATGGAAATGGGCGTCGACGAAGGGTGGACTGACCAGGTCGCCAGCGGCATCGATTTCGCGCGCTCCCCGGGCAGCCAACCGTGGCTCGAGGGCGGCGATGCGGCCGTCGGCGATGCCGATATCGATGTCTTGCCGGCCGTCGGGCAGCGTCGCATTGCGAATCACGAGGTCCATATCAACTCCATCCTTGATTGGTCATTGTAGCAATTCAGGAACACGGTCCTTGAGCTAAATCAAACAATGCTGCGATGCAATATTACCCTTAATAAATAAGCCACCTTTGTGCGTTGCAACACCCGCAAATCGTGGGTACACTGGTCGATATTGCAGCGCGCCATACTGACCGATAGGAAATCCAATGACTTCACTTCCCGAGCAATTGTCCGCAGCATCTACCAGGCAACTGAGCGCCCAGCTGGATGCGCAGTTCCGCTTCTTCAATACTTTCGCCACGCAGGCGCTGGACAACGCCAGCCGTCTCGTGTCGCTCAACCTGTCGGCCTCGCGCGATTCGGTCGAGCGCTCGTCGCACACCTTGCGCCAGCTGATCGGGGCGACCCAGCCGCAAGACCTGCTGGTGCTGCGCACGCACGCCGAAGAACAGGTACGCAGCCTGCTCAACTACAGCCGCGAACTGGCCAACATCACCGCCAATGCCCAGCCATACGGCTTACGCACGATCGCGCCCCAGGCCGCATCCCCGGCCGTCGTCGCGCCGGTCGTTCAGAAAGCGCTGATTTCCGAGGCCGTGCAGGAAGCGCCGAAGGAGGCTATCCAGACTGCCGAGAAAGTCACCGGGGAGGTCACGGGAAAAGTTCCAGAAAAAGCCACTGAGCAGATCAAGCAGGCTGCCGAGCAGATACCCGAACCGGCAGCCGCGCCAGAGCCGTTCGTGGTCGCGCAAGCCGAGCCGATCGCGACGGCGGCAGAGGTGCAGTCGACTGTCCTCGAAGAGCCTGTTCCCGTGTCCGAGCAGAAGCCGATCGCCAAGGCCGCCGGCAAGGGCGCCTCGAAAGCGGCCGCGGTGCCGCAACCGCTTGCGGCCCCGGTCGAGGACAAGGATTCGGCCACCGTCACCCGCATCGGCACGTCGTCGAAGCGCCGTAAATAGGCTGCACGACAGGATGCGCGAATAATGCCGCAAAAAGCGCCGCAAAATGCGCGGCGAAATGCACGGCGAAATGCGCCGGATAGGCAAAACGACTACACTAGCGGGCTCTGGCCCGCTTTTTTTTCGGGCGCATTTCCAAGGATTTCGAATGAGTTTGTCCAGGCTGATCGGTGGCTTCGTGCGCCGGCATTGGCAATCCTATGCCTCGTCGGCCGCCATGCTGGTCGGCGTCGCGATCTGCACCGTCCTCATCCCGCGCAAGGTCGGCGCCATGGTCGACGCCCTCGCCGCCAACCGCCTCGGCCAGCACGACCTGCTGCTCGGGATCGCCGAACTGGTCGCGCTGGGCGCGGCGATCTACGTGCTGCGGGTCTGCTGGCGCATCCGGCTGTATTCGGCCGCCTACAACCTGGGCGTCGAGCTGCGCACCCGCCTGTACGCGCGCCTGGCGGCGCAAGGCCCGGCCTTCTACCAGCGCCAGCGCACCGGCGACCTGATGGCGCTGGCCACCAACGACATCGACGCCATCGAGATGGCGGCCGGCGAAGCCTTGCTGGCCGCCTTCGACGGCACGCTGACCCTGGTGATGGTGCTGGGGATCATGATGCTGGGCGTCGACTGGCGCCTGGCCCTGGTCGCGCTGCTGCCGTTCCCGCTGATGGGCCTCGCGTTCTGGTACATCTCGACCCATATCCACACCGCCGAAGGCGATGCGCTCAAGCGCTTCTCGGCCCTCAACGACCACGTGCAGGAGTCGCTGTCCGGCGTGCGCACCCTGCGCGCCCTGGGCCTGGAAGGTCGCAGCGCGAACCAGTTCGGCGAGCTGGCCGGCAACGCCGCGCAAGCCAGCCTGACGGCGCAGAAATGGGAAGCCGCCTACGAGCCGGCGGTGGGCCTCACGCTCACCGCCGCCACCGGCCTCACGCTCGGCCTGGGCGGCTACCTGGTGTGGCAGAACGAGCTCACGGTGGGCGCCCTGACCAGCTTCACGATGTACCTGGGCCAGCTGATCTGGCCGATGTTCGCGGCCGGCTGGGTGCTGACCCTGATCGAACGCGGCCGCGCCGGCCTGGCGCGCCTGCAACCGCTGCTCGACGCCCCGCTCTCGGTCGAGGACACCGGCACGGTCGGACAGGTCGGCCAGGGTCCGCTGGTGCTGGACAAGGTTACCTTCGCCTATGGCGGCCAGGGCAATCTGCAGCAACCGGCGCTCGATGGCGTATCGCTGCGGCTCGAGCCGGGCCACACCCTGGGCCTGGTCGGCCCGACCGGTTCCGGCAAGTCGACCCTGCTGCGGGTGCTGCTGCGCCAGGCCACGCCGCAGGCCGGCCGCGCCGAATGGGCCGGCCAGGCGCTGGACGCCTATCGCCTGTCGGCCTTGCGCAGCGCGACCAGCTGGGTGCCGCAAGAATCCTTTTTGTTCTCGGCCACGATCGCCGAGAACATCGCGCTGGCCCGTCCCGGCGCCTCGCGCGCCGAGGTGATCGCGGCGGCCCAGATGGCCGACATCCACGACGACATCCTGCGCTTCCCGCACGGCTACGACACGCCGGTCGGCGAAAAAGGCATCACGCTGTCGGGCGGCCAGCGCCAGCGGGTCGCGATCGCGCGCTCGCTGCTGGCCGACAGCCGCCTGCTGCTGCTGGACGACGCCCTGTCGGCGGTCGACACCGGCACCGAGACCCGCATCCTCGAACACCTGGCCGAGCTGCGCCGGGTGCAGCCGGGACGCGCCGCCATCATCGCCAGCCACCGGTTATCAAGCGTGGTCGCGGCCGACCACATCGTCGTGCTCAAGGCCGGCCGCGTTGTCGAAGCGGGCACCCACGATCAACTGCTCGCGCTGGATGGCTGGTATGCCAGCCAGTGGCGCTACCAACAACTGGAGGCCAGCCTCGATGCCATCTGACGCAAGCCTTGAGAAGTCCGTGGAACGCGGCGAACTGCGCAACCAGGCGAAGCTCGCCACGCGCCTGCTGCGCCGCGCCGCCGCGCCCGAAAAACGCCACCTGGCCGTCGCCACCCTGTGGCTGATCCTGGCCGCGGCCTTCGAAGTCATGGGCCCGCTGCTGGGCAAGGCCCTGATCGACGACCACCTGCTGCCGCGCAACCTCGACTGGACGCAGATGACGCTGCTGCTGGGCGGCCTGGTCGTCACCGGCTGGATCTCGAGCTGGGTGCGCTACCTGCAGCTGATCCGCCTGTCGGGCCTGGCGATGCGCTCGGTGCAGCGCCTGCGCGAATGGGTCTACGGCCACGTGCTGCGGCTGCCGATGGCGTTCTTCGACCGCGCCATCACCGGCCAGCTGGTCAGCCGCGTGACCAACGACACCGAGGCGGTCAAGACCCTGTACATCCAGGTCCTGTACGTCATGCTCGACAACTCGATCGTCCTGATCGGCACCATGATCGCGATGGCCTGGCTCGACTGGCGCCTGATGCTGATCGTGCTGACGCTGGTGCCGGCGGTGGTGGGCATCGTCTGGCTGTACCAGCGCCTGTCGGCGCCGGCGGTGACGCGCGCCCGCGCGCTGCGCAGCGACATCAATGCCCAGATGGCCGAGTCGATCGGCGGCATGAGCGTGCTGCAAGCCAGCAATGCCGAAGTGCGTTTCGGCGAGCGCTTCCTGGGCACCAACCGCAACCACTACACGGCGCGCGTGGCCGAGCTGCGCGCCAACGCCTTCCTGCTGCGGCCCGCGCTCGACCTGCTCAACGTCGCCCTGCTGGCGCTGGTGATCTTCGCCTTCGGCCAGCGCGAGGTCGGCGCGGTCGAGGTGGGCGTGTTGTACGCCTTCGTCAGCTATATCGCGCGCGTGGTGGAACCCCTCATCCAGATCACGATGCAGTTCAGCGGTCTGCAACAGGCGGTGGTGGCGGCGGCGCGCGTGAACACGCTGCTCGATGAAGCAGGCGCGCCGGAACACGATCCCAAGCGCGCCCACGACGACAGCGTCTTCTCGGCGACTGCGCCGGCGGTGCGGGTACGCAACGTGGAATTCGCCTACGTGGCCGGCCAGCCGGTGCTGCACGACCTGTCGCTCGACGTGCCGCAAGGCGCCTTCTTCGGCATCGTTGGGCACACCGGCAGCGGCAAGTCGACCCTGCTGTCGCTGCTGCTGCGCTACTACGTGGCCGACAAGGGAAGCATCGAGATCGGCGGCCTGCCGCTGGCCGGCATCGGCAACGAGCGCTTCCGCAACGAAGTCGGCCTGGTGCCGCAAGACCCGTTCATCCTGGCCGCCACCGCGCGCGAAAACATCGACATGGGCCGCGGCCTGCCGCTCGAGCGCCTGCAGGCGGCGGCGCGCGCGGCCCACGCCCACGACTTCATCACCGCGCTGGAAGACGGCTACGAGACCCAGCTGGGCGAAGGCGGCTCGCGTTTGTCGTCCGGCCAGAAGCAGCTGATCGCGATCGCGCGCGCGCTGGCGGGCGAGCCGCGCATCCTGCTGCTGGACGAGGCGACCTCGCGCATCGACAGCGCCACCGAGCAGATCGTGCAGGAAGCCCTGGAAGAGTTGCGCGGCAAGGTGACCATCATCGCCATCGCGCACCGCCTGTCGACCATCCGCGAAGCCGACCGCATCATCGTGCTCAACCACGGCAAGATCACGGAAGCCGGGCCGCACGAGGAACTCATGCGGATCGAGGGCGGCTTGTATCAGCGGTTGTATCTGTTGCAGCAGATCGCGGTGTAGGGTGGACGGCTCGGCCGTCCACCCTATGCTCCAGGTTCATATCCGGCTCCAGTTGAAGCAACCGGCCGGCGCGCCGCTGCCGCTCACCAGCAGCGCCCCGTGCCGGTACAGGTCCCAGCGGCGTGCTTTTGGCAGCGCCATCACAACCACGCCCATGGCGCGGTCGCTCCATACGAGGCGGCCGTCGACCGCGTCGAGCGCCGCGAACACCTCGCGCGGGCCGGCGCCGGGGTGGAATACGACGGTGGCCAGGTCTTGTCCCGGAGGCGGCGTCAGCGCCCAGGCGCCGGCGCCGGCCGTGCCGGCGGCCAGCAGGGCCATCGCCACGGTCGCATTGTGCATCCCACCGCCGCTGCCGCCCTGGCGGCGCAGCCAGCGCCAGCCGAGCACCACCGGTATGATTCCGAACGCGGCCAGCCACAGCACATCCCAGGCCAGCGGGTTCGGGCTGTCGATGCGAATGCGGTGGATGCCCAGCAGCCAATGCGAGAGCAGCGCATCGACCGAGTGCCAGACGCCGAACCCCACCAGCATCGCGCCCGCCAGCGGCCGGCCCCAATCGACTGCGCCGCGCCGCTGCGCGCGCCACAGCCCAACCAGGCCGGCCAGGGCGATCACGTACATCAGCAGGTGGAAGTAACCATCCCACAGCACCTGCAGGCGCAGGTCGTCGATGCCGGGCACCAGGCTCAGAAGGTGGTGCCACTGCAGGATCTGGTGCAGCAGGATGCCGTCGAAAAAACCGCCCAGCGCGAAGCCCAGCATCGCGCCCCACCTGGCGCAGGGTGACTTCCACATCGCGTTCTCCTCGTCGCCAATCGTGGCCCCCAGTATAGAAGCCGGCGCAAATCGGGATCGCACCGTTGTCGCCACAATTTGGTGCGTGATTTTTGCTATCGGTTACTTCCAACGGGCGACATTTTGTTGTCGCACTAGACACGCGATTCCAGCAATTTTGCCTGGATTGACAGGCTTCCCGGGGCAATCGCCTATCGCCGCGGGGACGCCCCCAAATCGGCTGTGTCATTTTTGTGACAATTAAAGAGAAAGTGAAATTTCTACTTTGCAACAGCCATATAATGGCCCAAACAACTTCCGCCGGACCGCCCCGGCGCGACGAGAAACGGCATGTTCGCTGTCCTGCATTGCGCATTCGCGCGCTCCCGCTTCCACGCGCTGGCCCTGGCATTGTGCGTGGCGGCGCCCATGGCGTTCGCCAGCGGCGTCCTGCCGCTGGACCAGCGCATTGCAGAGATCCGCGAACTCAATCGCTTCGTCCCTGAGCGCGCTCTGCCGAAGCTGAAAGCGCTCGAGGCGGAAGTCCGCAACGCGCCGCTGGCGCAGCGCATCGAATTCCTGAACCAGCTTGCCATGGCGCGCCATGGCCTCGGCCACCATGGGCAGTCCTTCACGCTCGCCAACGAGCTGATCGCCCTGGGCCGTGAATATGATCATGCCGGCGCGCTGGCCAAGGGCCTCCTGATGCAAGGGTATTCGGCCTTTGCCCAACATCGTCCGAGTGAAGCGCACCGCCTGGTCTGGGAAGCGGAAAAGCTGGCCAACACCACCGACGACATCGACCTGCGCGTACGCGCCGCGATCTCGTCGGGCGAATCGCATGCCGAGGAAGGCAATCTGCCGAGCGCCCTCGAGCGCCTGCAGGCGGCGGCCGCGCTGGCGCGTACGAAGGGCGAGCCGGTGCACGTGGTCATGGCGCTCAATTCGCTGGTGCGCCTGTACGCCCAGATGCGCGAGCCCGAAAAAGGTTTCGGCCTGCTGGACGAGGCGTTCGCCGCCGCCCGCAAGGCGGATTCGCCAGGCCGCATGGCGACCATCAGGAACGCCGAGTATGGGCTGGCGATCGATACCGGCCAGCGCGAACGTGCGCTGCGCGCGCTGCAGGAAGGACTGGCGCTGGAACGCTCGATCGGCGCCACCAAGCGCGTCGCGGTGTCGCTGATCAATCTGTCGGACTTCTATCTCAAGACCGGCGCCTACAAGCAAGCGGCGGGCTACGCTGAACAGGCGGTGGCGGCGGCGCGTCCGCTGAACGACCGCAAACTCGATGCGACCGCGCACCTGAACCTGGGCCAGGCCTATCTGGGCACCGGCCGCCTGGCCGAAGGCAAGCGCCAGATCGAGCTGGGCATGGCCGGCTACGAGGGGATCGGCGACAAGCCGGAACTGCAGAACGCCCTGGTCGAATACGGCCTCGCGCTGGAACGCGCCGGCGACCTGCCCGGCGCGCTGCAGGCCTATCACCGCGAACGCAAGATCTCGAACGAGCTGTTCGAACGGCGTCGCCAGCAGGCGATGCTCGACCTGCAGGAAAAGTACGAGGGCGACAAGAAGCAGCGCCAGATCGAGCTGCTGCGCAGCGAAAACCTGATCAAGTCGACCGAGATCGACAACCGCCGCCTGCAACAGCGCGTGTGGTGGCTGCTGGTCGCGGTGTTCGCGCTGACGGCGACCGTGGTCGGCCTGTTGTACCGCAAGGTGCGCCATGCTAACGCCCAGCTGCACGAAAAGAACCGCGAACTCAAGCAGCAGAGCGTGCGCGATCCGCTGACGGGGCTGTACAACCGGCGCCACTTTTTGGAGTACATGCGCGCACTGCCGGCGACGGGAGTCGAGGCAAATGAGCAGTCAGATGAGCAGACAGGCGGCGGCGCCTTGTTCCTGCTCGACGTCGACCACTTCAAGAACATCAACGACACCTATGGCCATGCGGCCGGCGACGCGGTGCTGACCACGATCGCGGCGCGCCTGTGCGAGATCCTGCGCGAGACCGACATGATCGTGCGCTGGGGCGGCGAGGAATTCCTGGCCTACCTGCCGACGGCGCCGGCCGGCACATCGGGGCTGGACGAGGTGGCCGGGCGCATCCTGGCCGGCATCGGCGCGACCGTCGTCGACCATGGCGGCACGGCCCTCTCCGTGAACGTCTCGATCGGCTATGCGCCCTTCCCGCTGTCGGTGGGCAAGCAGAACCTGGCGTGGGAGCGGGTGGTGAACCTGGTGGACATGGCGCTGTACCTGGCCAAGTCGCACGGGCGCAACCGGGCGTACGGCGTGCGCGGCTTCGCCGACGACAGGCTGGCCAGCATCGATGCGATCGAGCAGAACCTGGAGCATGCGTGGCGCGCGGGGCAGGTCGATTTGTCGGTCGTGATGGGCGAGCGGGAGCCGTTGAAGGCGGCGAATGGTTGAAGCAGTTCCACCGACAGCAGCTTGCCCTGGAGTGTCTTCAGGTCGAGCGCGGCGTCATCGGAAAGTAGCTCGACGACATAGGCGAGATCGCGCGGCAACGCTTCGCAGGCGTCCAGCTTGTTGACGAGCAGCGTGGACGCCGGGCCGTCGTCATGAGGAAACGCCTGCCGCAGGGACGAATCGCGCCCCCTTGTGCAGGGTCGATCGTGTGAAGCTTAGCCGGCCGCGAAGGAGCCGGCTGGCAGATGAGCTGTTCAGTAAACTTCTTGAGTTAGCATAAAAACGTCGTCCCCACGCAGGTGGCGACCTAAGTACTGCAAACGTCGTCGAAACGCTTGCAGGATTAGGTTCCCGCCTGCGCGGGAACGACGTATTTGACGGCTAGCTCAGCTAGCTTAACTTAACGCTATCAGCGGCTGGTAAGTCGTCAGAAGCCGTACTGCACGCCCACCGATACCACGTCAGCCTTGGCGCCTACGTCCTTCTTCTTGCCATAACGCTCATATTCGCCAACCAGCGCCACGTTCGGCGCCAGCGCATACTGCAAGCCCAGCGCAGCGTAGGCGCCGGTGTCGCGATTGGTCCGGCTGGCGTTCATGAAGCTGGTCTTGGTTTCGTTATACGACGCGCCCAGCTTTGCGTAGGCCGACAGCTCGGCACTCACCGGCATCGTGTATTTTCCCGCGATATAGGTGCGCGAGCTCTTTACCTGGGCATCCGGGAATTGAGGCGCTGCGGTCGCCCTGAAGTCTTCCTTGCCAAAGCGAGAGTGACCTGCTTCCACCGCCCAGTTCTGGTCGATGTTGTAGCCGCCGAAGATCTTGCCGCCGGCCTGCCAGTCATCCGTCGTCTGGTTCTTGGCGCCGGATACGGCGGCGCCGATATAGGGGCGCCCCGTGCCGCCCTCGGAAACGACGGTCTGGGCTTGTGCGGAACCGATGGCGGCCACGGCGGCTGCGAGCGTAATGAACAGTTTTTTCATGATGTCCTCTGTCTGGTCTGGTTCGCAATTCCTCATTGAATTGCGTATTGGAAAGGTAGCACCAATAGCAAGCCGAGCTGAACCGTTGATACGTAAGCGCTTGTAACCGCGGGATCCCCGGGCGTCGGCCTGCCAGCCGCCGAGGGCGACTAGCAGACACGATGCACGCCATTCGCCGCACGATCAGGCCCGATGCGATATATGTACGGCGTTACCTCTGGATACAACTTGGTCGCGACCTTGCGATCAATGCCCGTGCTGGCCTCCCGCCACCGCCGGCACGACGAATTCCACCGTCTTGCTGGCGATGACCATGTGCGTGGGATCGGCCAGTTCGATCAGCACCTTGTGCGGGCCGGGGGGCAGGCCCACCAGGATGATCGGCTCGTTGCTGGCGTCGGCCCAATGCCATGGCGTGCCGTCCACCGTCACGTGCAGGTGGCCGATGCGCGGCGACACGTCGAGCGCGCCCTTGTTATATACCGGCACGATGCGGATGTTCTCGGTGCGGTAGCCGATGAAGACCTGGCCTTTCGCCAGCGGTCCTGGCAGCGGCTGGTCGACGATCAGCCTCGGCGCCGCCTCGTTCTCGATCGCCACCACGGCGATCGGACGGGCGCCGCCGACATCGCCCTGGGCGAAGACCGGCAGGGACAGGGTGGCTGCGAGGCCGAGGATCAGGGTAGGAAGCAGTCGCATGATGCTCTCTCTCAGACGAGGTTGATCTGGACGTCGATATTGCCGCGCGTCGCCTTCGAATACGGGCAGGTCTGGTGCGCGCTGTCGACCAGCGTGCGCGCCATGTCCTGGTCCAGGCCGGGCAGGTGCACGTTCAGGCGCGCCTGCAGGAAGTAGGCGCCGCGGGCATTGCACAGGTCCACTTCGGCATCGACCGCCAGCCTGGCCGGCAGCTTCACGCCCAGCTTGCCCGCCGCGAGCCCGATCGCGCCGATGAAGCAGGCCGACCAGCCGGCCGCGAACAGCTGCTCCGGATTGGTGCCCGCGCCTGTCGAACCGGGCGAGGACAGCTGGATGTCCAGGCGGCCGTCCGCGCTGCGGGCCGCGCCATCGCGACCGCCCGAGGTGGTGTGGGTCTTGCCGGTGTAAAGCACGTTTGCATTGGTGTTCATGGTCGATCTCCTCAAATCCATTTGGCGACGTCGAGGATGGCCTGGGCGAAGTCCCGGGGCGCTTCCTGCGGCAGGTTGTGGCCGACACCCTTGGCGAGGTGGCGGTGTTCGTACTTCTTCAAGAATTTTTTGGCGTAGTTCTTCGGGTCCGGATGCGGCGCCCCGTTGGCTTCGCCCTCCATCGTGATGGTCGGCACCGCGACGTCGGGGAATGCCGCGAGGCGCCGCTCGATGTCTTCGTACTGCGGCTCGCTCGGCGCCAGGCCCAGGCGCCAGCGGTAGTTGCTGATCGAGATGGCGACGTGGTCAGGGTTGTCGAGCGACCTGGCCGAGCGGGCGAAGGTCGCGTCGTCGAACTTCCACTCGGGCGACGCCAACTCCCAGATCAGGCGCGCGAAGGCGTGCGTGTTTTCGCGATAACCGAGCTCGCCGCGCGGGGTGGCGAAGTAGTACTGGTACCACCATTGCAGCTCGGCCTTCGGCGCCAGCGGCTTGATATTGCCTTCCTGGCTGCCGATCAGGTAACCGCTGACCGAGACCAGCGCATTGAAACGCTGCGGCCACAGTGCGGCCAGGGTGTTCGCGATGCGGGCGCCCCAGTCGAAACCGGCGACGATGGCGCGCTCGACCTTGAGTGCGTCGAGGAAGGCCACGGCGTCGGCCGTGAAGCTGGCCTGCTGGCCGTTACGGAGCAGGTCCGGCGACAGGAAGCGCGTGCTGCCGTAGCCGCGCAGGTGCGGCACGATCACGCGGTAGCCGGCCGCGGTCAGGATCGGCACCACGTCGATGAAGGCGTGGATATCGTAGGGCCAGCCGTGGAACAGGACGATCGGCGTGCCGGTGCGCGGGCCGGCATCGACGTACCCGACGTCGAGCACGCCGGCGCGGATCTGGCGGATGTCGGTGAAGGTGTTGCTGGCCGGGGAAATCCCGCTGCCGGCGGCGGCGAAGCTTGCCCTGGCGCCGGCAGGCGCCGCCTGTGCGGCGCCCATCAGGCTGGCCTGGGCAGCCACGATGCCCAGCGCCGCGGTGCTCAGGAAACCCCTGCGTTTCAGGTTGGTGGTGTCGTTCATGGTGTTCTCCCGTATTACAGCGACATGCCGCCGTCGATGGTGAGGCTGGCGCCCGTCATATAGCCCGAATCCGGGCCGGTCAGGTAGGCCACCAGGCCGCCGATCTCGGCCGGCTGGCCGACGCGCTTCACCGGGATCAGGGGCGTGATCATCTCGAGCATGTCGGCCGTCAGGTCGGTCGCGATCGGGCCGGGCTGGATGTTGTTGATGGTGATGCCGCGCGGCGCCAGGTCGACCGCCAGGCCCTTGACCATCACCGCCACCGCGCCCTTGGTCATGGCGTACACGCTGGAACCCGGATGGCTGCTGCGTTCGGCGACATTGCTGCCGATGGTGACGATGCGGCCGCCCTCTCCCATATGCGGCAGGGCCGCCTTGATCGCCAGGTAGACGCCACGCACGTTCACGTCGAGCATGCGGTCGAGGTGGTCGATGCTGAATTCGGCCACGTCGGCGATGTGCAGGATGCCGGCGGCGACGACGACGATGTCGATGCCCCCGAAGCGTTCCACAGCCTGGCGCACGGCCGACTGCAGGTCGGCGGCATTGCCGCTGTCGGCCTGGATCGCCAGCGCTTCGCGGCCCTCCTGTTCGATGGCGATGACCACTTCATTGGCCTTGGCGGTGGCCGCGGCATAGGTCAGGGCGACGTTGGCGCCTTCCTGCGCCAGGCGCAGGGCGATGCCGGCGCCGATGCCGCGCGAGCCGCCGAAGACGAGTGCGATTTTTGCTTGTTCGGTGATGGTGTTCATGGTGGTTCTCCTTCGTGGGTTGAAAAAATGATGGCTTACGCCGCTTCGGCCAGCAGGGCCTGGATTTTGGCTTCGGTCTCCTGGTAGGCGCCTTCGCCGAAGTGCGTGTAGACGATGCGTCCGCGCTTGTCGATCAGGTAGACCGCCGGCCAATACTGGTTCGAATAGGCTTCCCAGGTGGCGTAGCGGTTGTCCTGGGCGACCGCATACGGAATGCCGAAGCGCTTGATCGCGGACTGCACGTTCGAGGTCGAGCGCTCGAACGGATACTCGGGGGTATGCACGCCGACCACGACCAGGCCCTGGTCCTTGTACTTCTCGTGCCAGCGCTTCACATGGGGCAGCGTGCGGATGCAGTTGATGCAGGTGTAGGTCCAGAAGTCGACCAGCACGACCTTGCCGCGCAGGCCCTGCATGGTGAGGGGCTGCGAATTGATCCATTTGTCGATGCCCGTGAATTCAGGTGCGGGCTGGACCTTGGCGATCGGCGCGCCATGGGACGAGGCGGCGTTGAAGAAGGTGGCGCCGGCGAGCAGCAGGGTGAACAGGCGTTTCATGATGATTCCTTTCAGAGCGAGATGAAGTTGGCGAGATGGGCGTACAGCAGGACGTCGTACTGGAAATAGATGGCGGTGGCGGTGGCCAGGATCAGCGCGCCGAACAGCTGTTGCAGGCGGTCGGCGTGGCGCGCTACGGCGCGGATCCGGGTGCGGACGAATTGGCCGCCGTAGGCGATGACGAGCATCGGGATGCCGGCGCCGATGGCGTACAGCAGAAGCAAGCCGGCCGAGCGGCCGATATCCTGGGCCTGGGCCACCAGCACCAGGATCGACGCCAGTACCGGGCCGGCGCAGGGCGTCCACACCGCGCCCAGCGACATGCCGAGCAACAGGCCACCGAGATTGCCGGCGCGGGCCTCGCCGCCGGCGGGCAGCGCGCGGCTCACCAGGGCGCTCAGGTGGTTCATTAACCACGCATACGGCGCCTTCCACAGCATCGCCACGCCAAGCACGGCCAGGATGGCCAGGCCCGCGTAGCGCAGCGTTTCGTGGGCCAGCACGACGTGCTGCGAGGCGCTGGCCAGCAGCATGCCGAGCGCGGCGAAGGCAATGACGAAGCCGGCCACGATGAACAGCGGACGTGTATTACGTTGTCCCTCGGCCCGGTCTTGCAGGGTGCCGCCCAGGACGATGGGCAGGATGGGGAGCACGCAGGGCGAGGCGATGGTCAGCACGCCGCCGAGCAGGGCAAGTGGTGCGTCGATGAGAGTTGGCATGGTACGGTCCTCCTGTTGGGATGACCGTATTGGACCGCCGTGGCGTATCCGGGATGTGTCGGGAATGGAGGTTCTTGCAATGTACTGTACCCGGCCCGGGCCCGGATACACTGGCATACAAAAGTGGTCGGCGGTTGAGATATAAAGGCAGCACTGCTACTCTTGAAACAGACTCCCTGCCAGGTGCCGACCATGGAACATACCGACCATATCCTGATCGTCGACGACGACCTCGAGATCCGCGAACTGCTCGCCAGCTACCTGGAAAAACAGGGCATGCGCGCGTCCACTGCAGCCAACGGCCGCCAGATGCGCGCGCTGATGGAACAGCACCAGTTCGACCTGGTGATCCTGGACCTGATGCTGCCGGGCGAGGACGGCCTGACCCTGTGTCGCGACCTGCGCGCCGGCAAATGGCGCGCCTTGCCGATCCTGATGCTGACCGCGCGCGACGAAGAGACCGACCGCGTGGTGGGCCTCGAGATGGGCGCCGACGACTACCTGACCAAGCCGTTCGCCGTGCGTGAGCTGTTCGCCCGCATCCGCTCGGTGCTGCGCCGCGCGCGCATGCTGCCGCCGAACTTCGAGGTCAAGGAGCCGGGCCAGTTCCTGGCGTTCGGCGGCTGGCGGCTCGACACCGTCGGCCGCCACCTGCTCGATGCCGAGGGCACGATGGTGGCCCTGAGCGGCGCCGAATACCGCCTGCTGCGGGTGTTCCTGGATCATCCGCAGCGCGTGCTGTCGCGCGACCAGCTGCTGAACCTGACCCAGGGCCGCGACGCCGACCTGTTCGACCGCTCGATCGACCTGCTGGTCAGCCGCCTGCGCCAGCGCTTGCGGGACGATGCGCGCGAGCCGCGCTACCTCAAGACCCTGCGCAGCGAAGGCTATGTGTTTTCGTGCGCGGTCGAGGTGGCGGACGGCCAGGCATGAGCGCTCCCCTGTTGCGCTGGCCGCGCACGCTGTTCGTGCGCCTGGTGCTGATCCTGTCGCTCGGCCTGGCGCTCGCGCATGCGCTGTCCTATGTCCTGATCATGAGCGAGCGGCGCGAAGCCACGGTGGGCCTGATGCTCGGCTACCTGGAGCAGGACGTCGCCAGCTCGGTGGCCCTGCTCGACCGCCTGCCGGCCGCCGAGCGCGCCGCCTGGCTACCGCGCCTGGAGCGGCGCACCTACAGCTTTTCACTTGGCCCCGGCGACCTTGGCCACCTGCCCGACACGGCGCATGCGCGCCGCATCGCCGAGGCCTTCATGGATGCCATCGGCAAGCAGTACCAGGTCACCGCGCGGGCGGTGCCGGGCCATCCGAACCGGGTGCAGGCGACCGTGATCCTGAGCGACGGCACGCCGCTGACGATCGACATGCGTCCGGCCGGCCTGCCGGTGTCGAACTGGCTGCCCGCCGTGCTGCTCGGCCAGCTGGTCCTGCTGGCGGCCTTCACCTGGGCCGGCGTGCGGCTCGCAACCCGGCCCCTGGCCCGCCTGGCCGACGCCGCCGACAATCTCGGGCCCGACCTCAAGTCCGCGCCGCTGCCCGAATCCGGCCCCCACGAAGTCTCGCGAGCGGCGCGCGCCTTCAATGCGATGCAGGCGCGCATCGCCAGCTACATGACCGAACGCACCCAGATATTGGCCGCGATCTCGCACGACCTGCAGACGCCGATCACCCGCATGCGCATGCGCGCCGACATGCTCGAAGACGGCGTCCAGCGCGACAAGATGAACCGCGACCTGCGCGAGATGGAGGCGCTGGTCAAGGACGGCGTGGCCTATGCGCGCACCCTGCACGGCACGCTGGAAGCGCCGTGCCGCATCGATGCCGATGCGATGCTGTGCAGCCTGGTCGGCGATTACCAGGACGCGGGACGCGCGGTGACCCTGCGCGGCAAAGCCGGCACTTCCATGGCAACCCGTCCCCACGCACTCAAGCGCATCCTTGGCAACCTGGTCGACAATGGTCTCAAGTATGGGGGCGCGGTCGAAGTCAGTGTCGGGCAGGCTGCAGCGGGCGAGCTCGCGATCCTGGTGCGCGATTTCGGCCCCGGCATTCCCGCGGAAGAGCTGGAGAAGGTCTTCGAACCGTTCTACCGCCTGGAGGCCTCGCGCAACCGCGATACCGGCGGCACCGGGCTCGGCCTGGCGATCGCGCGCCAGTTGGCGGCCACGCTGGGCGGCACCTTGGCACTGGCGAACCACCCCGAAGGCGGGCTGGAAGCCAGGCTGGTGATGCGCGACCTGGCCTAAAGCCTATCCCTGGCCGGCGGCGAGCGGCACGGCCAGCCGCACCGTCGTGCCGCGGCCGGCGACGCTGTCGACGGTGAGCTGCCCGCCGATCTGCGCCGCGCGCTCGCGCATCCCGACCAGGCCCCAGTGCCCATCGCGCCTGCCGGCCTGCAGCACCGCCTCCGCGATGCCGCGGCCGTCATCGGCCACCTCCAGCGCCAGCCGGCGCCGGCCATACGTCAGGCGCACGTCGATGCGCGTCGCGCCGGCGTGGCGGAAGGCATTGCGCATCGCCTCGCGCGCGATCTCGGCGACTTCCTCGGCCAGCGCCGGCGCCAGCCGCGCTGCGCTGCCGTCGACCTCGAAGCCGGCCACGACCCCGGGATGGTCTTCCTGCAGCCTGCGCAGCGCGTCGTCGATCACGCACTCCAGGGTGACGTTGTCGCTCATGCGCAGCTCCTGCAAGCGGTCGCGGCCCTCGGCAATGGCCTGGTCGGCTTCGTCCAGCACCTGTTCTAGCCTGGTGCGGGCCCGGTCGCCATCGGGCATGGCGCGCACCACGGTGTCCAGGCGCAGGGCCAGCGCCTCGACCGTCTGCAGGAAGGAATCGTGCAAGGTGCGGGCGATGCGTTCGCGCTCGGCGGTGCGCATCCGCAGACGCTCGGCCACCCGCCGGGTCAGGTGGCGCACGCGGTAGCGGTACAAAGAATAGCCCAGCGCCAGCGCCGCCAGCGCGCACGCGAGCTGGAACGGACGGCTTTCGAACAGGGACGGCGCGATCTCCAGCTCGAGCGACGCGGTATTGGCGCTGGCCACCCCGTCCTCGTTGCGCGCGCGCACCTGGAAGCGGTATGCGCCCGGCGCCACATTGGTGTACCAGGCAGCGCGCCGGTTGCCGGCGTCCTGCCAGTCGCGGTCGACGCCGTCCAGGCGGTACTGGAAACGCAGCCCTTCCGGACTGCGAAGGCCGAGCGCGGTGAACTCGATGCCAAACTCATTCGATCCCGCCGGCAGGGACAGCGGGCCAGCAGCGCCAACGGCCACGCCGCCGGCCTCGGCGCCAAGGATCGCGACCCGCGGCGCGTGCCCATTGCGCGACGATGGCGTGTTGTCGATGCTGACCACGCCGCCATCTGTCACCAGCCAGATACGCCCTCCTCCATCGGCCACCGCCGTGGGCATGCGGATCTCGGTCATCGCCTTCCCGGTGTAGCCGTCCTGCACGCCGAACAGCCGGTAGCGCAGCGGCAGGCCGGGGTCGGCCATGCTGCGCCGCCAATCCTGCGCGCGCACGTGCACTGCGCCACCCGCACCATTGAGCCAGCGGTCGCCCTCGGGCGTGACGTACATGCCGGTGACGTTGCGCAGCGCGTCCGGATCCGGGGCGCGCAAGAGCTGCACCCGGCCGTCCTTGAGCACGCCCATGCCGCGCGCGCCGCTGATCGTGATGTCGCCTTCGGCGAAGATGCGTGACGCCATGCCGACCGCGGACGCATCGTACACCTGCCTGACGCCGTCATCGTAGAAGACCAGCTCACCGTCGGCCAGGCCCAGCCACTGCTGGCCAGGTTTGGCGCCAGCCGTCGAGACGCCGATCTTGGGCGGCAGCGGAAAGGCGCTGCGCGGCAGCCACTTGCCATCGATCAGTCCCATCAGGCCGGTCGGGGCGGAGAATATCCACAACACCTTGCCGTCATGACCCAGGCCGGCAAGGCGCAACGCGGCCGGCTTGCCATCCGGTCCCGGTGGAAAAGGTATGCGTTCGACCGCGCCGCGATAGCGCACCTCGATGCCATGCGTTCCGGCCAGCATCAGCGCGCCCCGGTGGTCATTGGCGACCATCGTCGCATGCTGCCCGCGCTCGACCTGCGGTGCGCGGCCGGGCGCCATGCGCCACAAGGCGCCATTGCTGCGGTCGGCGGCCCAGACCACGCCATCGGTATCGCGCGCCAGGGTGTAGTAGTAGCCCGCCCCCGACAGGGGCGAGCGATGTACCCGCTGCTCGCGAAAGCGGTCCAGGCCATGCTGGGTCGCGACCCAGACATTGCCTTCAAGGTCTTCGAGGATGTATTCAGGATCGTCGCCCGACAAAGGTGGAGAAGCGACGACTTCGCCCTTGCCCTGTGCAGCGTCGAAGGCGGTATCCGGCAGCGTGCCGGCGCCATAGCGCAGGCGCAGTTCACGACCAGCGCCGAGCGACCACAGCGTGCCATCCCGGTCGAACAGCGCCGCGGGTCGTGCTTCGGCGCGATTGAACCCTTCCGGTGGCGGCAGCACGTGGCCATCCGGTGCACCAGGCAGCAGCGACATCCTGCCCCCGTTCGCCAGCCACAGGCGGCCGTCGGGCGACATCGCGAAGAACCCGCCATGCATGGCAACGCGCACGAAGCAGCCACGCTGGCGATCCAGGCGCCAGGCGCCTTCACGGTCCGACACCCACATCTGGCCATACTGGTCGACCAGCATATTGTGTACGCCGCCCACCTCCGGCACGCCATCGAACGGGACCGCCTGCCAATGCTGGCCGTCGAAACGGTGCACGCCGCGCTCCGCGCCGGCCCAGATGCTGCCGTCGGCGTCGATCGCCGTGGACAGGATGAGGCCGAGCGGCTGCTCGGCGTCAGGCAAGTCTTCCAGGCGGCCGTCCGGATGCAGCATCGACATGCCCGTGCTGGCATAGGTGATCGTCAGCCTGCCGTCGCGCTCCGCGCCCAGCGCGTAGATGCGATCGCGCGCCAGCATGCCGCGCCGCGGCAGTTCCACGCGTGTAAAACGCACGCCGTCGAAGCGGTACAAGCCATCATTGGTACCGAGCCATAGCCAGCCATCGGGCGTCTGCGCCATCGACATGATCCGTGACGGCGCGCCCTCGAGCGCGGTCCAGCGGGTGTGATGGATATTGGCCAGGCCGACCTCACGGTCCAGCGCCCAGGCAGGCAGGCCGGATGACAACAGGCACAGGGCCCAGAAGCTGTTCAACAGGAGTGACGGCAAGGAGAGGCGGGACATGGCTGCTGGATGACTCCTACTTGCGGTAGCAGAATTTAATACCAGAAATATACCCCATGCGTGGATATGCTGAGCAAGTATTGAACGACAACTTCGCGACATCGCCTCGCTACGATGCCGGTTCGCTCACCACCTGGAGTCCAACATGTTCCGCCTTCGTACCGTCCTTTCCTGCGCCAGCCTTGCTCTCGCTGCGGCCAGCACACCGGCAGCGTCGCCCGCCGATGCCGGCCCTGCTCTGGCGCCCCTCGCGCAGGCCCATACCTTCGCCCAGGTACGCCAGGGAGAACGGGTCCACACCCTGCTGGCATTGACGCTGGGCGCCGGCAAGCTCACCGCCATCGACCTGAGCGCGGCCAGCGGCCTGTATAGCCCGGACGCCTTCGACGTCGTCAAACGCTTCGACGCCGCCGCCCTCGACGGCCTGGCGCGGCAGGCGCGCGGAACCGTCAACCATCCGCTCGAGCGCCTGCTCGGCGTGGGACCGCGCGGCCTGGCCCACATCGCCGCCGGCACCAACTACCCGGCGCACGGCGAAGAAGTCGGCATGCACGAGGCCTTCCTGTTTCCCAAGCTGTCGGCGACCGGCGGCCCGCGCTCCACCGTCGCCGCCGCCCCCGGCGCCCTGCTGGACTACGAGGTCGAAGTCTGCGCGCGCTTCGACCGCGAACTGCGCTCGGGCGCCGATTTCGACGCCGCCCGCAAGGGCTTCTTCCTGTGCGGCGATTTCTCGGACCGCGCCACGCTGGTGCGCAATATCGACCTGCGCAATCCCGCCTCCGGCGACGGCTTCGCCGACGCCAAGAGCGGGCCGGACCGCTTCCCCACCGGCGCCCTGCTGGTGGTGCCGCGCGACTGGAAGGCCTTCCTGCAGGACGTCACCATCGCGACCCACGTCGATGGCCGCCAGCGCCAGCAGGCGAATGCGGGCGACATGATCAAGGACCTGCGCGCGATCGTGACCGAGACGCTGGACGGGGCGGAAAGCCGCACCTGGTCGTATGCAGGCAGCCGCATCCCGATGGTCGCACGAAAGGCGATCGGCACCGAGAGCGCTGTGCTGACCGGCACCGGCGACGGCGTGGTGTTCCAGGAGCCCGAGCCGGCCGTGATCAGGGCGGTGATGGGCGCAAAGGACCGCGCCGCGCAACTGGCGCAGATCGAGCGCTACCTGGCCGGCGAGGCCGCCAGGCGCATCTATCTGCAGCCGGGCAACCGGGTACGCCATTCCAGCAACTACCTTGGCTGGATCGACGCCACCGTCGTCGCGGCCGGTGCGCCGACCAGGTAAGCCACCGTGCCAACGACATTTCATCGACACGCCTGCCGCATAGTGCAGGCATTCAATCAGCGACCACCGACAGGACCATCCATGAAGCCCTTCTTTCTCTTTGCTACCCTTCTCGCCGTCTCCAGCCTCGCCAGCGCCCAGCAACCGCCGCGCTGGGGCCTGGGCGTCGGCGCCGCCGTCTCGGATTCGGTGTATGCCGGCGAAGGCACGCGCGTCACGCCCTTCCCGCTCGTGACCTACCAGGGCGAACGCTTCTACTGGCGCGGCATCGGCGGCGGCGCCCACCTCGTCAAACGCGGCGGCTTCGCGCTCGACGCAACCTTGTCGGCTCGTTTCGACGGCATCGACAGGGACGACTTCGGCGGGCCTGAACTGGCCGAGCGCGGCATCGACCGCGCCTTGCTGGAAGACCGCGACGACGCCTTCGACCTGGGCCTGGCCGCCAGCTGGCGCGGCGCCATGGGCCAGGTCGACCTGGGCATCAAGGGCGACATCACCAGCACCAGCAAGGGTTACGAGGCCAGCCTGACCTATGGGTATCCGGTCCAGTGGGGCGCCACGCGCATCACACCGAACGTCGGCGTCTCGCACCTGTCGAAGAAGCTCGCCAATTACTACTACGGCACCTTGCCCGAGGAAGTCGCGCGCGGCGTGGCCAGCTACCAGCCGGGCAGCGCGGCGGTGGCCCGCATCGGCGTCGACGTGATGCGCCCGTTCGCCGGCAACTGGGTCTTCATCGGCAACGTCGCCTACCGCAAGCTGCCGACGAAGCTGTCGGACAGCCCGCTGGTGGAGAAGGACAAGGACGGCTCGGTGTCGGCCTTCATCGGCTTCAGCCGCGGTTTCTAAGATTTTGGTGCGATACTGCTCCGGCCCTTTCAACCGACCTCGTTGCGCCCCATGATCAAGCAGCCCCTGAGCATACTCATCATCGAAGACAACGCCGGCCTGGCGGCGAACATCTACGACTACCTGGAAGCCTGCGGCCACCATCCCGACGCGGCGCCGGATGGCGAATCCGGCCTGGGGCTGCTGGCCATCAACCGCTACGACGCCATCGTCCTCGACTGGATGATGCCGCGCATGGACGGCATGACGATGCTGGGGCGGCTGCGCCAGGACATGAAGTCGCGCATACCGGTGATCGTCCTCACCGCGAAGGACCAGCTCGAGCACAAGCTGCACGGCTTCCTGACCGGGGCCGACGACTACGTGGTCAAGCCGGTGGCGCTGGCGGAGCTGGAAATCCGCCTGCGCGTGCTGGTGCAGCGCACGCGCGGCGCAGTGGCCGAATCGCAGGTGCTGGAGGTGGCCGACCTGCGCTTCGACCTCGGCACGCTCGAAGTGAGCCGCGCCGGCAAGGTGCTGTCGATGACGCCGGTGCGGCGCCAGCTGCTCGAACTCCTGATGCGCCGCTCGCCCGCGCTGGTGCGGCGCGAGGAACTCGAAACCCTGATCTGGAAGGACGACGTGCCCGACAACGACGTCCTGCGCTCGCATATGCACATGCTGCGCAAGGCGGTCGACGGCGATGCGCCGCGCAAGCTGCTCAAGACGATCGCGGGCAGCGGCTATCGGCTGGGGCTATCGGATGAATAAGCGCAGCCGCGGCATGTCCAGCCTGCAGCGCAAGATCAGCGCGGTGTTCGTCCTGTTCTTCCTGGTGATGGCGCTGGGCCTGACCATCCAGGGCAACCTGAGCCAGCACCTGATCGTGCATCCCCTGTGGGAGGAACTACTGGAATCGAGCACCGCCCGGATGCTCGCGGACGGCAGGCCGGCGCCCGCCGCGAAGCCGTCGCCGACGGGCCTGATCCGCGGCTGGCGCCTGGGCGCAGGGCCGATTCCGGCCGACATGCCGCCCTATTTCGCCCAGCTGCAGCCCGGCTACTACGACGAAGAGCGGATGGACAGTCATGAGTCGGATCTTAGCCATGCGGTGCTTGTGACGCCGGTCGGCGACGGAGAACGCATCGTGATGGCGGTCGACATCACCGACCTGGAGAACTACCAGAACAATATGGCCCTGGTCAGCGTGCTGATCGCGGTGCTGAGCGGCGCGATGATCGCCGGCTCGATCGCCTGGGTCTACCGCAGCCTGCGGCGGCCGATGGGGGTGCTGGCAGAGCGGATGGAAGAACTCGATCCCGAGCAGCCGTCGCAGCGCCTGGCGACCGACTTCGCCCTGAGCGAACTGCACGACATCGCCGTCCTCGTCAACGGCCACCTGGAACGGGTCGAACGCTTCATCGAGCGCGAACGCAGCCTGCTCGACCAGGCCAGCCACGAATTCCGCACGCCGATCGCCGTCATTGCCGGCGCCGTCGACGTGCTCAAGCTGCACGAGCTGCCGCCGGCCGCCGAGGCCCCGCTGGCGCGCATCGAGTCGACCGCCGAGAACCTCACCGAGATCATGTCGGCGCTGCTGTTCCTGTCGCGCGAGGACGGCAAGGCGCCGCTGGAAACCACACGACTGGATGCGCTGGTGCTGACGCTGATCGACGACCACCGGCATCTACTGGAGGGCAAGGATGCGCACTTCGTCGTCGACATGTTGGAGCCCCTGACGGTGAACAGCCCGGAAGCGATCGCGCGCATCGTGGTGGGCAATCTGCTGCGTAACGCGGCCGAGAACAGCTACCAGGGCGCCATCCGCGTGCGGCTGACGGAAGGTCGTCTCTCCATCCAGGACAGCGGCGCAGGTTTTGACACGGTCGCCGCCGCGCGGCGCTACACGCAGGCGCTGCGCAAGTCGGCCAAGCAGGGTGGCGGCCAGGGCCTGGGATTGTTCCTGACGCGCCGGGTGTGCGAGCGCTTCGGCTGGACCTTGACGATCTCGTCCAACCCCGCGCACGGCACGCTGGCGGAGATGACGTTCACTTAGAGGACAACGCTCAGTCGTCTTCCTTGATCTCGTCTGCCTTCTCCTGGATCTTCTCGCCGGCGCGTTCCACCGACTTGCCGACTTCCTCGGTGGCGCGATCCAGGCCGCGGCTGGCTTCCTCGGTCGCGTCCTTGACCTTGTCGCGCGCCTCGTCGACCGCGTCGTCGACCCGGGCCAGTTCGTCCTTCATCGAATCGGTCACCTTGGCGCTGGCTTCGTCCATCGCCTTGCCGATGCGTTCCGCCGGGCCGGCGCCATCCTCGTCGCGGCTGCAGCCTGCCAGCGCCATGAGCATCACCGGCACCAGCAGCGCCTTGGTCATGGTTGCCTTCATTCTCTACTCCTTGCGGTTTTCTCAACGCCGTCCATGATACACGGGGCCATCGGGCGTGGATGTACTTACAGGATCAGCCACCGCGCTTCGGGTCGGCCAGCGGATGACTGCGCCGGCGCCGCTCCTCGCGTGTGCAGGCGGCGGCTGCGGCATTGAGCGCATCCTGCACCTTGCGCAGCTGCTCTTTGCTGGCGCGCGTCTTGCGCAGCGCGATCAATTCGTCCTGCGCCTGTTTCGGCTTGCATTCCTTCGCCAACGTGACCGCCTCCTCCATGCGGCGCTCGATGCGCGCCTGGGTCGGCTTGGTCAGCATCCAGGCCAGCCATAGCAGGCCAAGCGCGATCAGCCACCAGCGCAGGCGGATCGGCTTGCGCGCCGGCGCGGTGGGCTGGGGCGCAGCGCTTGGGCGAATCGGTGGCGGCGCTGGCGGCCTGGGTGGCGGTGGCGGTGGAGGTTGCGATGGCGATGGCGGTGGCGGAATTGGCGCCGCAGGAACCGGGACAGGCGGCGGCGGCGGGACCACGACCGGCTCCGGCCGTTTCACCAAGGCTGGCGCCGGGGGCACGACCGGCGCGGCGACGGGTCGCTGCGCCGTGCCGCACCACGGGCAGAAATCGACCCGGCGCGGAAAGGCGCGTCCGCAGCCGACGTTCACGCAGCGGTGCAGGATCTGGGCTTGCTCCATGTTCAATCCTGGTCCGGATCCGGCACGCTGTCGTCGGGATCGGGTATGCCCTCATCCCGCGTCCGGCCAAGCACGATTGCCAATTCCGGCAACTCTCCCACCGTGCTCCACTTGCCGATCTTCGGATGCCAGCGCATGTCCCAGGCGCGGGTGGCATGATCGATCTCGCCGCGCGCGGCCTGTTCCGCGATCTCGTCGACCGTGAACGGCCCACGTTGGGCGCCGCCGAGGAAGAGCTTGAAACGCGGTGACGTCGTTGGCAGTGGCGGGGGCGCTACGTGGGCCGACCGTGGCACGAGGGCCTGCTCCGCCGCCGCCTCATCCGCCAGCAGAGCGGGCAGGATCACGCGCTTGTCGACCGCGCGCTCGACTTCCCAGCTGTAGGCGTCCTGACTCGAGCCGGGAACGGCCTCGGTCCAGCGTTCGACATGGCCGAGCAAAGCTTCGATGCGTGCCGGCCCCACCGCCGGATCGGCTGCCTGCGCGCGCCGGATCCAGCTGTCGTACAGGCGGCGCGCGGTGATGTTCGGCAGCGAAGGCGATGGCAGCTGGGCGCCGGTCTCGTCGACTTCCAGGCGCGGTTCATACACGCGCAGCTGGTAGTAGCGCATCAGCGCCGCCAGCAGGCCAAGGCGCTGCGGGCCGAGCTTGGCCAGGCGCGCCTGGACGGCCGCAACGATCCCCTCGCGATAATAGGGCGGCAGGCCGTTGGAGCGGATCGCGAATTCGTTGCCTACCTGGAGCCATTCGCCGGACCCCGCTTCGACCTCGAACAGGTACTGGCCGCGCGGCTGGAAGGCCGCCTCGCGGTCGCCCAGCTCCGGTTTGCGCCGGATGACGCCCAGCGCGATCGCCTGCAAGTACCACTCGTAATCGTCGGCCAGCCGTCCCAGCTCGTCCATCGACGGCGAGATCGGATGACGAAAACGTGTGGCGTCGAAATGCAGGTGGGTCGGAATCTTCGGGTTCTCGATCTGGTACGAGGCGCGCCAGGTCGGCAGGCCGCGCAGCACCGTCATCGGATAGCCGGACAGCTCGATATAGCACACCGCCCTGCCGCTCACGCCGGTGTTGACGATCGACACCAGCTCGCCATGGAAGTAGCCGGTCGGCACGGCGGCGCGGATCTCGGCCTCCATGCGCCGCCACGCGATCGGATCGCCCACGCCGATGAAGCACTTGAACTGGTCGGCATTCGGCGTGAACTCGGCCGAGAAGCGCGCATTCACCCACGGCATCGCGCTGCGGATCCACTCGGCGAAAATGCGCTGGCGCTCCTGCGGCGACAGGCTCGATAGCCGTTCGAGCAGCGGATCGGCGCTCTCCTGCTGTTCCAGATCCTGGCTGGACAGCTGCAACTGCGCGCGGCGGAACAGCTTGAGCAGCAGCTCGGCGCGCAGGCGTTCGTCGCCCAACTGCGGGAACAGGCGCGCCGAACCGCCGAATTCGAGCAGCACTTCCTCGCTCCAGATGCTGGTGTCGCCGCTCAAGCGCACGGGCGCCGGGGTCGTATCAAAGCCGAGCTTGATCGTGGTCGCATGTTCCTGGCGCGCGTCGGCGCGCAGCTGCATGATGCGCTGGTCCACCGCTCCGAGCATCGCCTGCACGGCGCGCCGGCCTTCCTGGAACTCGCCGGCGATGCCGCTCCACTGCGCATGCCCCTGTTCATCGGTCGATTGCGGATCGCCCAGCCAGCCGGACAGGGAGCGCATCACCTCGATCGACTGGCCGGCCGCCACCGCGAGCAGGTGGAAGCGCAGGTAGTCGGCCAGATCGCGCTTGAGGTGGCCCATCACTTCGCGCGCCTGCGGCTCCTTGCCGAACAGGCGTCCGGCGGCCTGGCCCAGGTTGTTCAGCGACTCCTCGACCTGGCGCGTGCGCAGCGCGTCGCGGATGTCGCGGTAGCGCCGGCCATTGCGTTCGGCATGGGCCAGGTCGCGCTGCGACAGGCGCGCCTTGACCTGCTCCAGCAGCGACAGCACGAATTCCAGACCGCCCTGTCGGCGGTCGTCGAGCAGGGCGTACAGGCGCTCGCGCACCCTGCCCTTCAGGCGGTTCGACAGCTCGCCGGTATGGCGCTTGATGCGGTCCTCGCTCGTCTCGGCGGTGGCGCCGGCCTCGCGGATCGCGTCGCGTTCGAGCTGCGGCAGCAGTTCGGACACCTTTTCGCGCCACAGCTTGATGTCGTAGGACGCCATGATGCGGTCCATCTCGAGCTGGACCCGGCTTTCCACGCGCTCGAGGAGCGAGCGGCCATCGCGGTCCTGCAGCAGCGCGGTCGTCAGCGCGTACTCGGTGAACGGCGTGACGTCTACCGAACCCTTGCGCAGGTCGGGGAACTCGTCGAACGGCCGCTCGGTCATCTCCATCTGCTCGCGCATGAAGGCATCGCGCTCGGCGTCGCCGGCGCGCCGCGCCGCATTGTTCCCACTTGCGCCATCGGCGCCGGCAAGACCGAAAAACGCCTTCACCATCAGCGCCGCCAGCTCATAGGCGCGGATGTCTTCATGCAGGCTTTGCTGGGTGTCGAGCACCGACTGGCCGAAGCTCGAATACACCTTCGAGTACGACAGCCGCATGTCGCCGAAGCGCGCCTCGGGCACGCGCGGGTTGTACGGTCCCAGCTTGTGCTGCTGCTGGTTGACCGCCACCGAGCGCTTGCGGTTGGCGAAATCGGCCGAGGCGAAGTCTTCGAACAGCGTGTCGGCCACCATCTGGTAGACGTCCTTGACGTCGAGCGTGGCCTTGTTGGCCAGGTTGGCGGTGTCGACGAAATACACATCGTCGTAGGGCGCGCCGCGGCCCGCGATGCTGTCCGGCTCCGCCCACGCCACACTGGCGTTCATGTCGCGCATCGCCGTCTCGAGTTCCATCAGGGTGGCGTAGGCATTGGCCTCGGTGCGCTCCTTGTTGGCCTTGGCGAAACCGGACGGCATCAACAACACCAGGTCGACCTGGCTGTCGGACACTTCCTGGCGCGCGATCGCCTTCGACAGCCAGCCCAGGTCGAGCACGCTGCCGGCGCCGGTGCCGCCGGCGGCGGAGGCGATGACCACGATGCGGAACTTGGAGGTGTCGACCTGCAGCCCGAGGCGCTGGTAATTCTCCTTGCGCTCGATGCCGGCATTGCTGCTCAGGTAGTTCAGCGCGCCCTTGATGCGGCCGCGCAGCTTCGGATACTTGTCGAACAGGTAGAGCCGCGCCAGCGCGCGGATCTGGCCCGCGCCTTTCGACGGATCGATGCCGAGCGAGCGCAGCTTCTTGGGCCGCAGCGGCATCCAGCTTTCGATCAGCGGAAAGCGCGCCAGGCTGTCGTCGGACTCGTGGTATTGCGGCAGGTCGAGCGGCTCGACCAGGCGTTCTTCGTCGGTCAGGCGCACCAGTTCGTACCAGGGATCGGTGCGCTGCGACTTGCCCTCGTCGATGACGGCATTGTTATCGAGGTCGAAGTGCAGGAAGCGCGCCACCGGGAAGTCGGCGATCGATTCGACCCGGGTCGGATGGCGCCGGTTCCAGACCGCCGACAGGATGCGGCGCCGGATGCGCATCATGACTTCCATGCCGGTGCCGCCGGCGCCGATGAACAGCGTCGGCCGCAGGTCGACCTTCAGTTCGGCCGGGCGGGCGTTGACGCTTGATGGGTTCGGGAATTCTGCCATGGTGTAAAAACTCCCTCTTTTTAACGACGGCCGATGAACAGCGAGGCGACCAGCGCTACCAGGCCCACCGCCACCAGCGGACCGGTGACGGCGAAGGTCAGGAAACGGCTGGCATTGATGATGGCCAGCACCGCCGCCGCCGACAGGAAGCCGAGGCCGACGAACAGCAGCCAGCCCGCATTGCCGGCCGAGGAAGGCGCCACGCGCTTCCTCACCAGATGGTGCACATAGGCGCCGCGCGCGAAGAAGTAGACGCTGATCAGGATCAGGAACACGATGCCGCCGATCGCCAGGTCGCGGTCCGAGGTGTCGGCGACAGGCAGCGTGTGCGGATCGACCGGCATCACCTCGACCGGGCGGGTGGCGGTGTCGGGCAAGGTCCGTGGCAGCGAGTCCTGCGGCGAAGCCGACTCCTCCGGCAGCTTGAAGCCTGGATCGGCGGGCGATGGAGCATCGGTCGGTGGTTGGGTTGCCTGCATGGCGTTTTCCTTTCTTGTCTTTAGCGGCCCAGCCGCACTTGCGCGCCTTCGCGCACATCGATCAGCCGATGGCCGAACAGCGTTGTTTTCAGTTGCGCGACCTGTTCGCCATGGCGGTCATGGATCGCCTGTGTGGTGCCGGCGCGGCCGCGCATAGTGCGCATCTCCTCGTCCACCGTCACCTGCACCTTGCGCGGCCGTGCCCAGGCCCAGGCGGCGGCCGCGAGCAGCGCCAGGAGCGCGAGCAAGGCGCCGACCAGCGCCAGCAGCGGCCCCATGCCGTAATGGACGCGCACCTCCACCGGCAGCACCGCCGTCGACGCCTGCACCCGCGCCGGCGGGATGAAGATGTCCGGCAGCGGATCGCCCGGGAACAGCGCCGCCATGCGCTGGCGGAAAGCCTGCGACAGCGCCAGCTCCTGGTCGGCCAGGTGCAGCTCGATCCGGCCCGGCAGCACGTAGGCGGAACCTGCGGACTTGAGCGCGGCCAGCGACCATTTATCGGGAATCTGCGCCACCGGCAGCGCCATGCTGGAGCCCAGCGGCGCCGGCTGGCCGGGCGCCAGCGCGCGCACGCGCTGGGTATCGAGCGCGATCGGGCGGCTCTCGCCGGCCAGCAGCGAGCGCGCGCTCAGGGTGGCGGAGCTGATCGTGTACGGATACATCGTGTTTTCCAGGTTCCATTCGATGCGCGCCTGCGGCGTGCGCGCATCGGGAGCGACGTCGGCGCGCAGCACGCCGCGCGCATCCGAGGCGAACGAGACGCCGGGCGCATTGACGACGCGCCGCGGCGCCAGCCGCACGGTGTCGCGGTCGAGTGGCTTGAGGCGCGCTGGCGGCTCGGTGATCACCCGGGCGATGCGTCCGGAAGCCAGCAGCGCATCGAGCGCGGCCGCGCCTTGCGGCCCGACGGCGAAGGCGTATACCATCAAGCCGTTCGCGCTGTAATGCTTGCCCGCTACCGGCATACGCAGCGGGAAGGCCAGCGCCTTCGCGATCGCGTCGCCGCCGTGGATCAGCGCATAGAATTCGCGGTTGCGGGTGGCCGTGGCCTGGTCGTTATTGGGGCTGTTGCGGTTGTTCGTCACCAGCCAGACGATGCCCGGCCTGCCCTTGAGCACCTGGCCGGTTGCGGCGCGTACCGCTTCGCCAAGATCGGTGTCGGCCAGCGCGGCGCCTCCCGGCTTGCGCGCCGTGTCCAGGCTGGCGATGGCCTGCGCCACGCGCGCGCGCACCGGTTCCTCGCCCGCCTTGAACGACAGCAGCGCGCGCGGCGACGGCGCCCCCTCCCCGGCCTGGTTGAAGCTCGCCAGCACCAGCGCGTCTCCCGGCTGGACCACGCTGCCCGCCAGCGCCGCCACCAGCGGCTTGAAGGGCGACTTGGGATCGCTGTAGAACGGCTCCATCCAGCCCGAGTTCTGCACCAAAAAAACATGTGGGATGGGCTGTGAAGCGGCTTGCGCGCACAGCGACACGCCGGCCAGCAGGGCCGCCGCCAGTGGACGTGCGATCGTCTTCATCATCGTCGTGATCACAACGGCTCGTCCAGGCGCCAGCCGCGCATCTGGTTCCAGTCCGGATGGTGCAGCCACAGGCAGCCGCCCGCCACCACCGGCACGCACTCGAGCGGACGGGAAAGGCGCGCGATCTCGTCCAGGATCACGTTGCGGCGCCCGATCCATTCGACGGTGGTACGCGGGATGATGCGTGCGTTGTCGCCGGTCCCCAACGCTTCTTCGGCGCGGAAGTTCGCCTTGTGCAAGCGCAGCACCAGGCCGCTCGGCTGGCTGCGGTTATTGTTAAAGCTGCGCAGCAGCGGCAGCACCAGCGTGTCGTCATGGTGCGGGTCTTCGACGTGCTCGTTCGACCACGGCTCGTCCAGCACCGGATGCCCGCGCCGGAACAGGAAGTTGGCGAAGCCCAGGCGCGCGCCGTCGATCGCCATGCGCGCCGGCAGGTGGTCGAAGCCGGCGCCGAGTTCGAGGTAGGAGTAACCCTGGCCATCGTGCCCGATCTGCCACAGGCGGCCGTCGCGGCCCTGGGTCGGCCCGCCGAAGTCCAGGCGCGGTTGCCAGTGCAGCGGCCATGGTGCAAATTGCGGCGCCTCGCCCGGGCGCCAGGTGAGCTGGCCCTGCGCGTGCAGCCAGAACAGGCGGCCGTCGTAGCCGAGCGGACGGCTCCAGCCGGCGGCCGGCGCATCGGGGCAGGCATATTCCTGCACTTCATCGAGGTCCAGGCGCATGCTCCACAGGCGCACGCCTTCGCTGCCTCCCGCGAGGCAGGCCAGGTGGCGCCGCATGAGGCCGGGCGCGGCCACGATGGGCGCGGCCAGCACGCTCTCGGTGCGGTAGGTTTCACTGACCGGGTCGATCCAGAGCCGCTGCAGGCCGTCCAGGCCGGGGACCACGCCGGCCTCGCCGCGGCGCGCATCCAGCGCCGGGATCCAGGCGTGGCTGGACGCGGTGAACACCAGGCTGGCGGCGCCCGCTTCTGGCGTGAGCACATGCCAGCTGGCGCCCAGCGGATCCCAGTACTGCAGCACGCCGCGGGTGTGGGCCAGCGCCAGCAGGCGTTCGCCGGGAAAGCCGAAGCCGGCGGCGGCGAACACCGAACAGGCATTGGGCGGCGCAGGCATGGTCAGGTCGCAGCGGCCCGGCGTCGGCGCCGCCGGCCGTTCTTCGAGGCTGTCGCCGAGCGGTAGCGACGTGACCGGCAAGCCGTGCGGCACGTGGCGCGGCAGCATGTCGTCCCCACCCGGTCCCCACCACCCGCGCGCTCGCGCGGCGGCGCCACCCAGGCGCAATAGCGGACGTCCGCAACGCGGGCAATAGGCGAAACCTTCGGGATAGATCGGAGAACAGCGGCAATCGAGGGGCAGCGAGGCGCCGAGCACGTGGGCGACGTCGGGCAGGCGCTGGCGCGCGCGCCCGTGCCAGTCAACCGGGCCCAGGCCCTCGCTGGCGAGCAGGGCGAATTCGCCGCTTGTCTCGTCTTCCTGCCAGATGCTGGCAGGCGTTTCCCATCTGTATGCCATTGCTGCCTTTCGCTCTGCCAAATAATTTTTCGAAACACTACCCGCAGGCCGCGTCATTGCTGTTGCTCAAATGATAGCTCCGTGAACTGGCGCGCGGCGCGCCGTTCACGAGGTAGCGTCGCGCGATCCCGGACGCATCAATAATCGAACTCATCGCGTGCCCCGGCGGGGAACTTTCGGCAGACATACGTATAATGGCCGCCTGCCTTTCCACCTCTTCAGCCCTTCCGATTCCGCCATGACCGCTGCCGATCCACACGCCGACCTCCCTTCGCATGCCGTCGATGCCGCCACCAGGCATCTAGCCGACGTGCTGACGATCGCGCTCGAACACGGTCCCGCGCAGCGCGCGCTGGTGGTGTACGACACCCGCACCGGCCTTTCGCGCGCGCTGCTCGAAGGCTACCGGCGCAACCTGCCGGATGCGACCTTCGTCGACTTCGACGGCGTGACGCCGGAAGCGGTACTGGCGGCGTTCGGCACGATGGTGGCGGGCGAGCTGGTGGTGCTGCTGCAGTCGTCGAACTTCCGCCTCGACGGCTTTCGCATGCGGGTCGAGCTGTTCAAGCGCGACCTGAAAGTGATCGAGCACGTGCACCTGTCGCGCATGCCGGGCATCCAGGGCGAGCACTACATCGACGCCCTGGCCTACGACCCCGCCTACTTCCGCGGCACCGGCCGCGCGCTCAAGGAGCGCATCGACCGCGCGCCGCATGGCCGCGTGGTCGGCGGCGGCGAGACGCTCACCTTCGCCTCGCCGTTCGAGCCGGCCAAATTGAATATCGGCGACTACAGCGACATGAAGAACGTCGGCGGCCAGTTTCCGATCGGCGAAGTGTTCACCGAAGCGCTGGACCTCGAAGCGGTGCACGGCCGGGTGCAGATCCACGTGTTCGGCGACACCAGCTACCGCTCGAACCACCCGGACCTGCCGGTGACCCTGGTGATCGAGGCCGGCCGCGTGGTAGGCACCGAGAACGCGACGCCGGCCTTCCAGCAGGTGCTGGACAATATCCGGCTTGAGGAAGGCGAAGTCTGGGTGCGCGAGCTGGGCTTCGGCCTGAACCGCGCCTTCACGCGCGAGCTGCGGGTCGACGACATCGGCACCTACGAGCGCATGTGCGGCATCCACCTGTCGCTCGGCGCCAAGCATGGCGTGTATCCGAAACCCGGCTTCAAGCGCAAGGATGCGCGCTACCACATCGACGTGTTCGCGGTGACCGATGCGGTTTACCTGGGCGAGGAACGGGTGTACGCGGACGGTCGCTGGCTGGCCTGATGTCGGCCTGATGCCGGCCCGGCGCGGCACGATCGCGTGGTATGATGGCTTATTGTAAAACGGGAGCCCATCATGCCGGACTCGCTATCGAGTCATGTGAGGGAAATCCAGGCCATCGCCGCCGTTCCGAGGATGCTGGAAACCGTTGCCGCGCTTACCGGCCTGCGCTTCGTCTGCATCGCCCACGTCACCGCCGACAGCTGGACCGCCTGCGCAGTCCATGACGGCCTGGGATTCGGCCTTGTCCCCGGCGCGACGCTCGACGTCACCACCACGCTGTGCGAGGAAGTGCGCGATTCCCGGCAGGCGGTCGTCATCGACAGCGTGCGCGACAGCGAGTGCTACCGCGACCACCACACCCCCCGCATCTACGGATTCCAGAGCTATTTTTCGATTCCCATCTTTCGCCCCGACGGCTTTTATTTCGGCACCTTGTGCGGTCTCGATCCGGAACCGGCCCGGCTGAGCGAGGGCCCTACCATCCCGACCCTGACCCTGTTTGCCGAACTGGTGTCGCGCCAGCTCGAAACGGAGCGCTCGCTGAGCGCGGCGCGCACCGCGCTGTTGTCCGAACGCGACACCGCGGAGCTGCGCGAACAGTTCATCGCGGTGCTGGGCCACGACCTGCGCACGCCGCTCTCGGCGATCCTCACCGGCGCCGAACTGCTGGCGCGGCGCCACGATGACCCAATGACCCGCCAGCTGGTGGAACGGATGCGCAGCAGCGCGCTGCGCATGTCCGGGCTGGTGGATAACGTGGTCGATTTCACGCGCGGGCGCATGGGTTCGGGACTGGCGCTCGACCTGGCCCGCCATGCCGACGTCGACCGGGTGCTGGAACAGGTGATCGACGAACTGCGCAGCGTATATCCCGGTCGCGCCATCGCCAGCAGCATCGCGCGCGGCCTGACCTTGCGCTGCGATCCCCAGCGCCTGGCGCAACTGCTGTCGAACCTTCTCAAGAATGCGCTGGTGCACGGCGCCGAAGGGTCTCCGATCGAGGTACGCGTCGACATCGACGACAGCCGTTTTTTGCTGGAAGTGCGCAACGAGGGGCCTGAGCTGAGCCCCGACGTCATGGCGCAACTGTTCAAACCCTACTGGCGCGCCCGCTCGCGCAGCAAGGACGACGGCCTGGGACTGGGCCTGTACATCGTCGACCAGATCGCGCAAGGCCATGGCGGCACGATCGGCGTGCGCTCCGGCGCGAACGGCACCACCTTCACCTTCAGCATGCCGGCCGCATAAAATCCATACGGCGCTTGCCCGCCTTGGCCGGCATCTCCATACTATTGGCCATTTGTCCACATCGTATGGAGAGCACATGTCCGTCGAAGTGCCTGTAGCACCGCGTTCGCGTTTCTTCCTGATCGCCGCCCTGGCGATGCCTTTCGCCCATGCCGACGACGCCGCCATCGCCCGCGTCGAAGCCGGCCTGCGCCCGGCCATCGCGCTTGCGAATGCGCCGGTCAAGACCGAAAGCCTGCAGGAGGCGATGACGCGCCTGAAGGTGCCGGGCGTGAGCGTGGCCGTGATCCACGACGGCAAGGTGGCCTGGAGCCGCGGCTACGGCGTGGCCTGGGCCGGCGGGCCGGCGGTCACGCCGGACACCCTGTTCCAGTCTGCCTCGCTCAGCAAGCCGGTGTCCGCAATGGCGGCGCTGCGCATGGTTGAACAGGGAAAGCTGCAGCTCGACGCCGGCATCGACAACGCGCTCACCAGCTGGAAGCTGCCATCCAAACTTGGCCAGCCTAGCGTGCGCCAGCTGCTGTCGCACACTGGCGGCACGACCGTCTCAGGTTTCCCCGGTTACGCGGGAGGCAAAAGCGTGCCGACGCTGGTGCAGGTGCTGGACGGCGCCTGGGCCGCCAATACCAAGGCGGTCAAGGTCGACACGACGCCGGGCGCCAAATGGCGCTACTCAGGCGGCGGTTATACCGTGCTGCAGCAGGCCATGATCGACCGCGCCGGCAAGCCGTTCGACGCCCTGATGCAGGAATCGGTGCTGGCGCCGCTGGGCATGCGCGAGAGCACCTTCGCCCAGCCGCTCCCGGCGGCATTGCAGGCCAGGGCAGCACGCCCTCACGATGACGAGGGCAAGCCATTGCGTGGCGGCGCCTACACCCACCCCGAGCAGGCCGCGGCCGGCCTGTGGACCACGCCGAGCGACTTGGCGAAGTTCGTCATCGCGGTACAGCAAGGCGCGGCGGGCGCCGACAACGGCGTGCTGTCGCCGGCCATGACTCGCACCATGCTGACCCCGGTGATGAGTGACTACGCGCTGGGCCTGGGTATCGGTGAAAAAGGCAAGCGCTTCGCCCATGGCGGCAGCAATATGGGATTCAAGGCGTTCATGATCGGCTGGGTCGAAGGCGGCGACGGCGCGGTGATCCTCACCAACGGCGACAATGGCGGCGAACTGGCGGACGCCCTGACGCGCGCCATCGCCCATGAATACAAATGGGCCGGCAACCAGACCCGCCTGCGCACGACGGTCGAACTGGCACCGCAGGACAGGCAGGCCCTGGTCGGCAAATACCGGATCGAAGGCTTGGGCACCTTCGAGATCGCCGAGCGCGAGGGCCAGCTGATGGTCAGCAACCGCGACATGCCATGGGAGCCGCTGTATGCCGAATCCGACAAGCTGCTGTTCATGGTGTCGCGCCCGATCGAGCTGCATCGCCTTGACGCCGACAGCGGCGTGTCCGTGCTGGGCACGTCGTCGCGACCGTATAAACGCGTAGGCAGCCGGTAGTAAACACGCATATTTCAGGATTTTTACAAATCCCCTGAGCAGTTGATTGATATCAGGATTAGAATTCTTTTCTTACATCAACAACAAATCCAGGGGAATCATGTTCCGTTTGCCTATCGGCGTGGCAGCGCTATGCCTTGCCACGTCAGCGTTCGCGGCCGCACCCTTCGACGACAAATTCCGCCAGCTCGACGAACTGCTGCCGACGCCGGGGTCGATCCGCACCGCGTCCGGCGCCCCGGGCCACGCCTACTGGCAGCAGCGCGCCGACTACACGATCCGCGCCACGCTCGACGAGAGCAAGCGCGCGCTCTCCGGCGCCGGCACGGTGACCTACCATAACAATTCCCCGGATACCCTGAAGTACCTGTGGCTGCAGCTGGACCAGAACATCTACAAGCCGGGGTCGGACGCGCGCCAGAGCGCCGCCCTCCCCTCGCGCAATGCCTGGACCGGCGCGACCGCGCAGACCGGACTGAAATTCGACGGCCTGCGCACCCTGCTCGAGCAGCAAACCTTCCCCGGCGGCTTCGACATCCTGGCGGTGAAGGACGCGAACGGCCGCGCGCTGCCGCATATCATCAACAAAACGATGATGCGGATCGACCTGCCGCAGCCGCTCAAGCCGGGCGCGCGCGTGACCTTCAGCATCGACTGGCGCTACAACATCAACGAACAGAAGGTGCTGGGCGGGCGCGCCGGCTACGAGAAGTTCGACGACAATAACGACCTGTTCGAGATCGCCCAGTGGTTCCCGCGCATGGCCGCCTACTACGACGTCCATGGCTGGCAGCACAAGCAGTTCCTGGGCGCGGGCGAGTTCACCCTGGAATTCGGCGACTACGACGTGCGCATCACGGTGCCCGCCGACCACGTGGTCGCGTCGACCGGCGAGCTGCAGAATCCGGGCGATGTGCTCACTGCCGCCCAGCGCGAACGCCTCAAGCAGGCGCGCACCGCGAAAAAGCCGGTCATCATCGTCACCCAGGCGGAAGCCGAGGCGGCCGAGAAGGCGCGCAGCGCAGTGAGCAACGGCGCGACGAAAACCTGGCACTTCAAGGCGAAGAACGTGCGCGATTTCGCCTTCGCCTCGAGCCGCAAGTTCATCTGGGACGCGCAGGGCGTCAAGAGCGGCGACGTCGACGTGCTGGCGATGTCCTACTACCCGAAAGAGGGTAATCCGCTGTGGGAGAAATACTCGACCCAGGCGATCATCCACACCATCGAGCAGTACAACAAGTACTCCTTCGACTACCCGTACCCGACCGCGATCTCGGTCAACGGCCCGGTGGGCGGCATGGAATACCCGATGATCTCGTTCAACGGCCCGCGTCCAAGCAAGGACAAGAAGACCGGCGAGATCACCTATTCGCAGCGCACCAAGTATGGCCTGATCGGCGTGATCATCCACGAGGTGGGCCACAACTACTTCCCGATGATCGTCAACTCGGACGAGCGCCAGTGGACCTGGATGGACGAGGGCCTGAACACCTTCGTGCAATACCTGGCGCAGCAGGCCTGGGAAGAAAACTGGCCGGACAGCCGCGGCGAGCCGCGCCGCATCACCGACTACATGAAGAGCCGCAACCAGGTGCCGATCATGACCAACTCGGAGTCGCTGCTGCAGTTCGGGAACAATGCCTACGCCAAGCCGGCCGCCGCGCTGAACGTGCTGCGCGAGACAGTGCTGGGCCGCGAGCTGTTCGACTTCGCTTTCAAGGAATACGCCCAGCGCTGGAAATTCAAGCGCCCCACCCCGGCCGACTTCTTCCGCACCATGGAAGACGCGTCCGGCACGGATCTCGACTGGTTCTGGCGCGGCTGGTTCTACACCACCGACGCGGTCGATGTGAGCGTGGACGGCATCACCGAATACACGGTCTCGAGCCAGGATCCGGAAGTCGAGAAAGCATTGCTGCGCGCGCGCCGCGCGGAGGAACCGGTGTCGGTCACGAAGCAGCGCAACGAGGGGATGGCGCGCCGCGTCGATGCGCATCCCGAGCTGAAGGACTTCTACAACGAGAACGACGACTTCACCGTCACCAACAAGGACCGCAACCGCTACCAGGAAAAGATGGCCGGTCTGGAGGACTGGGAAAAGGCGCTGCTCAAGGAAGGCAAGCACCTGTACCTGGTGGACTTCACGAACGTGGGCGGGCTGGTGACGCCGCTGGTGGTCGAGATCGAACTCAAGAGCGGCAAGAAATATATCGAGCGGATTCCGGCGGAGGTGTGGCGTTATTCGCCGGCGAAGATCACCAAGCTATTCGTGCTTGATGAGCCGATGGTGGGACTGACCCAGGACCCGTACTGGGAGACGGCCGACGTCGACGTCAGCAACAACAGCTGGCCGAGGAAGGCGACGCCGTCGCGGCTGGAGTTGTTCAAGACCGAACGTGATCCGAACAATCTGATGCGCGACTTTAATACCAAGCTGAAGGCCAAGGAGAGCGGCGACGCTGCTCCGGCGGAATGATCGGCGGCCACTCCTTTTGTTGAACGCGTGGACGGCGTAGCCGACTCGGCGTCCCCGTCCACCCTACGCCGGCTCCCTGCCGGTGTTTCACTTTCTGTTGTCACTACATGAATCTCAAGCACCTGCAGGCGACCATCGCCGCCCTCGTTCTCTCTGCCTCCGCCAGCGCCGCCGGTCCCGTCTTCGACGACAAGTTCCGCCAGCTGGACGAATTGCTGCCGACGCCGGGCGAGACCCGCAACGCGGCCGGCGCGCCCGGCCACAAGTACTGGCAGCAGCGGGCCGACTACCGGCTGCGCGTGACGCTCGACGAGAACAAGCGCTCGCTGTCGGGCGCCGGCACCGTGACTTACCATAACAATTCGCCGGACACGCTGACCTACCTGTGGGTGCAGCTAGACCAGAACATGTTCCGCAGCGATTCGGACAACCGCAATATTGCCACCCTGCCTTCGCGCGATGCCTGGCAGCCGCGCGGAAATGACGGTGTCAAGTTCGACGCCCTGCGCTTCACGCTCGAGGCGCGCAAGTTCGACGGCGGCATCCACATCGCCAGCGTCACCGGCAGCGACGGCAAGCCCCTGCGCCACACGATCAACAAGACCATGATGCGGATCGACCTGCCGCAGCCGCTCAAGCCGGGCGCGCGCACCTCGTTCAACGTGGCCTGGAGCTTCAACATCCCCGAGATGAACGTACTGGGTCGCCGCATGGGCTTCGAGCGCTTTGATGACGGCAACGACATCTACGAAATCGCCCAGTGGTTCCCGCGCATGGCCGCCTACTACGACGCGGCCGGCTGGCAGAACGCGCAATACCTGGGCGACGGCGAGTTCACCCTCGAATTCGGCGACTACGACGTCCAGATCACGGCCCCCGCCGACCACGTGGTGGCGTCCACCGGCGAACTGCAGAACCCGGGCGACGTGCTCACCGCAGCACAGCGCGATCGCCTTAAGCAGGCGCGCACGGCGAACAAGCCGGTCATGATCATCACCCAGGCCGAGGCGCAGGCCAACGAGAAAGGCCGCGCCACCGGCACCCGCACCTGGCGCTTCAAGGCGCAGAACGTGCGCGACTTTGCCTTCGCCACCAGCCGCAAATTCATCTGGGATGCGCAGGGCATCAAGAGCGGCAAGCAGGACGTGATGGCGATGTCCTACTACCCGGCCGAGGCCAATCCGCTGTGGGAAAAATATTCCACTCCGGCCGTGATCCACACCATCGAGCAGTACAACAAGTATTCGTTCGACTACCCGTATCCGGTCGCGATCTCGGTCAACGGCCCGGTGGGCGGCATGGAATACCCGATGCTGTCGTTCAATGGGCGCAGGCCGGTGAAGGACGCCAAGACCGGCGAAATGACGTATTCGAAGGCCGCCAAGTATGGGCTGATCAGCGTGATCATCCACGAGGTGGGCCACAACTACTTCCCGATGATCGTCAACTCGGACGAGCGCCAGTGGACCTGGATGGACGAGGGCATGAACAGCTTCGTGCAGTTCCTGGCCGAAGAGGCCTGGGAAGAAGGCTATCCGTCGCGCCGCGGCGAGGCGCGCGACATCGTCTCGTACATGCGCAGCACGAACCAGGCGCCGATCATGACGAACGCCGAGTCGACGCTCCAGCGCGGCAACAACGCCTACGCCAAGCCGGCCACCGCGTTCAACATCCTGCGCGAGACCATCCTCGGCCGCGAGCTGTTCGACTTCGCCTTCAAGGAATACGCCGAGCGCTGGAAATTCAAGCGCCCCACCCCGGCCGACTTCTTCCGCACCATGGAAGACGCGTCCGGCACGGACCTCGACTGGTTCTGGCGCGGCTGGTTCTACACCACCGACGCGGTCGACATCAGCGTCGACGGCATCACCGAGTACACCGTCAGCAGTCAGGACCCGGAAGTCGAGAAGCTGCTCCTCCGCGAACGCGCCAATGGCGAACCGGTGTCGGTCATGGACCAGCGCAACAAGGGTATGGCGCGCCGCATCGACGCCCATCCCGAGCTGAAGGACTTCTACAACGAGAACGACGAGTTCACGGTCACCAACAAGGACCGCAACAAGTACCAGGAAACCATGGCCGGCCTGGAGGACTGGGAAAAGGCGCTGCTCAAGGAAGGCAAGCACCTGACCCTGGTCGACTTTGCCAACAAGGGCGGGCTGGTGATGCCGTTGATCGTCGAGATCGAACTCAAGAGCGGAAAGAAGATCATCGAGCGCATTCCGGCCGAGGTGTGGCGTTACTCGCCCAAGCAGATCACCAAGCTGTTCGTCACCGACGAACCGATCGTGGGCCTGACCCAGGATCCGTTCTGGGAAACCGCCGACATCGACACCAGCAACAACAGCTGGCCGCGCAAGACCGCGCAGTCGCGCCTGGAGTTGTTCAAGACCGAGCGTGATCCGGGCAACCTGATGCGCGACATGCAGACGCCGCTGAAGGGCGCCGCCGCGCTGAAGGCCGCGCAATGACATGGCGCGGCTTCAAGGCGCTGTGCCTCGCCCTGCTGCTGTGCGTCAGCACAGTAGTGAGCAATAACGCGAGCGCGCACCGCTTCCACTTCGGCATGACCGACATCTCGTACAACGAGCGCACCGGCAGCACCGAGATCGTCCACACCTTTACGGCGCATGACATCGACGCGCTGCTGCTGAACCTCTACCAGCGCCAGTTCGACCTCTCCGACCCCGAGGACCAGGACGTGCTGCGCCAGTACGTCGAGCGCCAGTTCTGGCTCGCCGCCACGGACGGCAAGCGCCTGCCGCCCAAATGGATCGGCATGACGGTCGATGCCAACAGCGTCGTCATCTACCAGGAAATCGAGAACACGCCCCTTAGCCGCGCGACCACGATCCGCCAGGGCGTGCTGATCGACTTCCTGCCCGAGCAGGTCAATACCGTCAACCTGGGCGCGGGCGGCACGGTCCGCTCCCTCACCTTCACCCGCCAGGCGCTCGAGCAGCCGGCGCAGTAACAGATACCTTTTCCAAGAGTTCCATGATTCTTCGTCCTATCGCCTGCGCGCTGGCCGCGCTGTTCGCCACGTCCACCGTCCATGCCGACGACTTCCAGCTGCAGCGCGTGCTGGTCGAAGGTGCGCGCGCCTCCCAGCTCGGCATCGCCGATTCGGCCGGCGCCGGCAGCGCGGGCGCGAAGGACCTGGCGGGCCGCATCGCCTACCGCCCGGGCGAACTGCTCGAAGTCACGCCCGGCCTGATCGCCAGCCAGCACAGCGGCGAGGGCAAGGCCAACCAGTTCTACCTGCGCGGCTTCAACCTCGACCACGGCACCGATCTCGCCACCTGGGTCGACGGCATGCCGGTCAACCAGCGCAGCCACGCCCACGGCCAGGGCTGGACCGACCTGAACTTCCTGATCCCGGAGCTCGTCGGCCGCCTCGACTACCGCAAGGGCCCGTATTCGGCGCGCGAAGGCGACTTCTCGTCGGCCGGCGTGGCCTCGCTCACCTATGCCAACCGGCTGGTGAAAAACCTCGCCTCGGCCACCGTCGGCCAGGACGGCTACCGGCGCGCGCTGGTCGCCGGCTCGTCCGAGGTGACGGGCGGCAGCCTGCTGTACGCGCTGGAAGCGATGCACAACGACGGTCCGTGGACGCGGCCGGACGACTACCGCAAGCTCAATGCCGTGCTGCGGTTCAGCCAGGGCTACGCCAATAATGGCTGGAGCGTCACCGCGATGGGCTATCGCGGCGACTGGGACTCCACCGACCAGATCCCGCTGCGCGCGGTGCGGGATGGCCACCTGGGGCGCTATGACCTGGTCGACGACAGCGATGGCGGCGAAGCGCGGCGATTCAGCCTGTCGGGCATCTGGCGCCGGACCGACGCCGATTCGGCCAGCAAGGTCAGTGCCTACGCGATCCGCAACCAGCTCGCGCTGTTCTCGAACTTCACCTATTTTCTGAACGACCCGGTCAATGGCGACCAGTTCGCCCAGCCCGACCGCCGCGTCACCACCGGCGTGGACGCCACCCACACCTGGCATATGCACCGCACCGAAACGCTGTCGTCCGACCTGACGGTGGGCTTTCAAGTCCAGAACGACAATATCTTCAACGGCTTGTACGACACGCGCCGGCGCCAGCGCATCGCGACCACGCGCGAAGACCACATCGTCGAGACCAGCGGCGCCGTCTTCATCGAAAGCGCGACCCGCTGGAGCGATGCGCTTCGCACGGTGGCGGGTGTCCGGGCCAGCAACTACCGCTTCCGCGTGGACGGCGACCGGCCGGAGAATGCCGGCAAGGCGCACGACACGCTGGTCACGCCGACGCTGAACATCGTCTACGGCCCGTGGGCGTCGACCGAGCTGTATGCCAACTACGGCCATGGCTTTCATAGCAACGATGCGCGCGGCACGGTGGCGACCGTCGATCCGAAGACGCTGGACGCGGTCGATCCGACGCCCGGCCTGGTGCGTTCGCGCGGTGTTGAGTTCGGCGTGCGCACCGAGGCGATCCCGAAGATGCAGACGTCGCTGGCCGTGTACCGCCTCGACTTCGATTCCGAGCTGACCTATATCGGCGACGCCGGCAATACCGAGGCGGGCGATCCGAGCCGCCGTTACGGCATCGAGTTCTCGAACTATTACCGCCCACTTAAATGGCTGTCGATCGACCTGGACGCGGCGTGGGCGCGCGCCCGCTCGCGTGGCGGCAATCCGGACGGCGACCGGGACGCCGGCCGCCGGGACGCCGGCCGCCGCATCCCCGGCGCCATCGAAGGCGTCGCCCAGCTGGGCGTGACCGTGGACCCGAACGGCCCGTGGTCGGGTTCCCTGCGCCTGCGCTGGTTCGGCCCGCGTCCGCTGGTCGAAGACAACAGCGTGCGCTCGAATTCCAGCCTGACGCTCAATGGCCGCATCGGCTACCGGCTGGCGAACGACCTGCGCCTGGAGCTGGAAGCCTTCAATCTCACCAACCGGCGCGCCTCGGCCATCGACTACTTCTACGAGTCGCAGTTGCAGGGCGAGGCCGAGCCGGTGGCGGACGTGCACTTCCACCCGATCGAGCCGCGCTCGCTGCGCCTGACCCTCGTCAAACAGTGGTGATCCAGCACATCTGTCATTCGACGGGGGCTGTCACTCGTAAAGACGAAAAGTGCTACGCTAACGGGATGACTACACCGCAACTCCCCTATCTCGCGCCGTCGCAGCTGACGGATGCCCTGCGCAGCACCGGTTATGCCGTGCTGCGTCCCGCCGACGTGGCCGCCCTGGCCGGCTGCGGCATCGGCGAGCTGGACTCGCTCGTGCCGAGCTGGGACCGGCTCGAGCTGGACGAATACCTCAAGGACGGCGGCCGCTACCGCCGCCGCCGTCATTCCTGCTTCATCGACGACGCCGGCCAGCTGACGCAGACGCCACACCGCGCGCACTGGCAACCGGTCGAATACAACGCGCTGCACGGCGGCATGCACCGCCTGTTCGCGCCGATGGAAGCGGCCACCGTCGCCAACCCGGCCTGGGACAGGCTGCTGGTCGCGCTGGGCGGGGTCTGTTCGAAGGTCGCGGGCCAGCAGCGCTGGTTCGTCGAAGCGCACCAGTTCCGCATCGACACCGCCGACGGCATCGGCCGCCCGACGCCCGAAGGCGCACACCGCGACGGCGTCAACTTCGTGGCCGTCATCCTCATCAATCGCAAGGACATCAAGGGCGGCGAGACGCGCGTGTTCGATGCCGACGGCCCGGCCGGCCAGCGCTTCACCATGCTCGAGCCCTGGACCCTGCTGCTGCTGGACGACGCCGCCGTGATCCACGAATCGACGCCGATCCAGCCGCTGGGCGACCATGGCTACCGCGATACGCTGGTGCTGACCTGGCGCACCAATGCCTTCCAGGGCGAAGACGCCTGAATCTCTTCCACAAGCAAAAAAAACGCCCGCGAACCTGATGGTTGGCGGGCGGGAATCCAATTTTCGGAGAAAACTGGAGGAGACAGTTCCAATATAGTCTTTTTTATTGTGCAGTGCAATACGGTAGAAGTACTGTAGTTGTTTCAATAGAGGAAGCCCTCTAAATCAGGCTGGCGGCCTGGACGTTTGCGGCAGTGCGCCATTTCCCTTTCCCTCGAATTCCCTCCTTTTCGGCCGCCCTCCGGCCCAATAAACTCCTCTATCGGGCCAACTGCCCTGGCCATGCTGCGGCGCGTGCGCACGGGTTGGCCGTAGCGCTTTTGCTACACTTCTTTGCTATAGCCAAAAGACATAGAGACCATGATAAAAATTCGCGCTCCGCGTACGCTCGTCATTGCCCTGGGCGCCGCAGCCCTGTGCGCCACCGTTGCACTGGCCACCGCTAACCGCGCCACCGCCAAGGATGAAAAAGCGCCGCCGCGCCCCGCCCTGAGCGTCAGCACTGCCCGCCCCGCCACCACCAACCTGCCGATCAACCTCACCGCCAACGGCAGCATCGCCGCCTGGCAGGACGCCGTGATCGGCAGCGAATCGAACGGCCTGCGCCTGGCCGAGGTGCGGGTGAATGTCGGCGACGTGGTCAAGAAGGGGCAGGTGCTGGCGGTCTTTGCCGACGAAACGGTGCGCGCCGAGATCGAAGGCGCGCGCGCCGCGCTACTCGAAGCCCGGGCCAACCTGCAGGAAGCGAAGGCCAACGCCGACCGCGCCCGCGCGTTGGAGAGCTCGGGCGCGCTGAGCGCGCAGCAGGTCACCCAGTACGTCACCGGCGAAATGACCGCCTCGGCGCGCGTCAAATCGGCCCAGGCCACTCTCACCCAGCAGCAGCTGCGCCTGAAGTACACGCAGGTGGTCGCGCCCGACAGCGGCGTGATCTCGGCGCGCAGCGCCACCGTCGGCGCCGTGGTGGGCGTCGGCACGGAACTGTTCCGCATGATCCGCCAGGGGCGCCTCGAATGGCGCGCCGAAGTCGTGGCGCAGGACCTGGGCCGCATCAAGCCCGGCGCCAGGGCCACCGTGCGCGCCGCCAGCGGGGCGGAGATCGCCGGCAAGGTGCGCACCGTGGCGCCGTCGGTCGATCCCCAGACCCGCATCGCCCTGGTCTATGTCGACCTGCCGCCGGCGCTGTCCAGCAACACGCCGCTCAAGGCCGGCATGTTCGCCAGCGGCCGCTTCGAGCTGGGCGCGTCGAACGCGCTCACCGTGCCGCAGCAGGCGGTCGCCGTGCGCGATGGCTTCAGCTATGTGTTCCGATTGAATGCCGACAGCCGCGTGAGCCAGGTGAAGGTGACCCTGGGACGGCGCCTGGGCGAGCGGGTCGAGGTGGTGAGCGGCGTGAACGCCGACATGGCGATCGTGGTCCAGGGCGCCGGCTTCCTCAACGACGGCGACCTGGTGCGCAATATCGCCGCCCCGCCAGCGCCGGCGCCGGCGCCGGCAGCCGCACGCGCCACCGCAGCGCGCTGAGGACGACACGATGAATTTTTCCGCCCTCTCGATCCGCAACCCGATCCCGGCGATCATGCTGTTCGCCTTGCTCACCGTGGCGGGGCTGCTGGCCTTCAACGCCAGCAAGGTGCAGGACTTCCCGGACATCGAGCTGCCGATCGTGACCGTCACCGCGACCCTCGACGGCGCCGCTCCCGCCCAGCTCGAGACCGAGGTCGCGCGCAAGATGGAAGACTCGATCGCCACCCTGCAAGGCATCAGGAACATCTATACCCGCGTGCTGGACGGCGTGGCCACCATCACGGTGGAGTTCATCCTCGAACGCGATCCGGCCGATGCCGTCAACGACGTGCGCGACGCGGTCTCTCGCGTGCGCGCCGACATGCCGGCCGAGCTGCGCGACCCCACGGTGAGCAAGACCGCCACCGCCGGCCGCGTGGTCTCGACCTTCACCGTGGCGGCCAGCGAAGGCTCCGGCCTGGATGACCAGGACCTGAGCTGGTTCGTCGACAACGACGTCTCCAAGCGCCTGCTGAGCGTGCCCGGGCTGGGCGCCGTCAAGCGCGTGGGCGGCGTCACGCGCGAAGTGCGGGTCGAACTCGATGATCAACGGATGGCCGCGCTGCGCGTCTCGGCGCTGGACGTCTCGCGCCAGCTGCGCAATGTGCAGCGCGAGGCCCCGGGCGGGCGCGGCGACGTGGCCGGCGTCGAGCAATCGGTGCGCACCCTGGCCACCGTGCAGACCGCGCAGCAGTTGGCGGCGATGGACATCCCTCTGCCGGACGGCCGCCACGTGCGCCTGGACCAGGTAGCCAACGTGATCGACACGGTCGAGGAGCAGCGTGCACTGGCCGAGCAGGATGGCCGCAAGGTGGTCGCCTTCGAAGTGTTCCGCACCCGCGGCGCCGGCGAGATCGACGTTGCCACCGGGGCGCGCGCCGCCATGGAACAGCTGGGCAAGGAAAATCCCAAGCTCGTGATCAAGGAAGTGATCGACAACTCCTACTCGGTCGAAGAAAACTTCGACGCCTCGATGCACATGCTGTACGAAGGCGCGCTGCTGGCGGTGCTGGTGGTGTGGTGGTTCCTGCGCGACTGGCGCGCGACCCTGATCGCCGCGGCCGCCCTGCCGCTGTCGGTGATCCCGGCCTTCCTGGGCCAGTACCTGTTCGGCTACACGCTGAACATGGTCACGCTGCTGTCGCTGGCCCTGGTGGTCGGCGTGCTGGTCGACGATGCGATCGTGGAGATCGAGAACATCTCGCGCCACCTCCACATGGGCAAGACGCCGATGCAGGCCGCGCTGGAAGCGGCCGACGAGATCGGGATGGCGGTGATCGCCACCACCTTCGCCCTGGTGGCCGTGTTCCTGCCGACCGCCTTCATGGGAGGCATCCCCGGCAAATTCTTCAAGCAGTTCGGCTGGACCGCGGTGCTGGCAATCCTGGCGTCGCTTTTGGTGGCGCGGCTGCTCACGCCGATGATGTGCGCCTACCTGATGAAGGCGCCCAGGCATATCCACGTCGACGCCCAGGGTAACCCGCAGGCACCGCAGGACGGCCCGCTGATGCGCCGCTATCTCGCCGTCATGCAGTGGTGCCTGCGCCGGCGCGGCCTGACCATGCTCGGCGCGGCCCTGTTCTTCGTGGGCTCGCTGGCCCTGGTGCCGCTGCTGCCGACCGGCTTCATGCCGCCGGCCGACCGCTCGCAGAGCCAGGTCAGTGTCGAGCTGCCGCCGGGCGCCACCCTGGCCCAGACCCATGCGGTGGCCGAGCAGGTGCGCCAGCAAGTCATGAAGGTGGACGGCGTGAAAAGCGTGTTCAGCTCGATCGGCGGCGGCTCCAGTGGCGACGCCTTCTCGCCCGGCGCGGCGGCAGAGGCGCGGCGCGCCGTGCTGACCATCGCCACCGTCCACCGCAGCGACCGCGACGTCAAACTGGGCGTGATCGAGAACCGCATCCGGCAGGCGCTGGTGGACATCCCCGGCGCCCGCTTCACGGTCGGGATACCGGACGCCGGCACCAAGATGCAGCTGGTGCTGCGCAGCGAGGACGCGCAGGCGCTCACGCTTGCTGCGCGCCAGGCCGAGCGCGAGCTGCGCACCCTGGGTGGCATCGGCAACGTCAGTTCCAGCGCCTCGCTGGTGCGCCCCGAGATCATCGTGCGGCCCGACTTTGCGCGCGCGGCCGACCTGGGCGTGACGGCGGCGTCGATCGGCGAAACCGTGCGCGTGGCCACCGCCGGCGACTACGAGCAATCGCTGGCCAAGATGAACCTGGACGAGCGCCAGGTACCGATCCGCGTCAAGCTGCCGGATGCGGTGCGCGCCGACCTGGATGCGATCGGACGCCTGATGGTGCCCGGCGCGAACGGCCCGGTGCTGCTGTCGACGGTGGCCGACATCACGATGGAAAGCGGCCCGGCCCAGATCGACCGCTTGAACCGCAGCCGCAACGTGACGCTCGACGTCGAGTTGTCCGGCCGCGCGCTCGGCGAAGTCAATGCCGAGGCGCGCGCGCTGCCGGTGTTCCGCTCGCTGCCGTCCTCGGTGACCATCGCGGAGCTGGGCGACGCACAAGAGATGCAGGCACTGTTCAACAGCTTCGGGGTGGCGATGCTGATCGGGGTGCTGTGCATCTATGGCGTGCTGGTGCTGCTGTTCTCGGACTTCATGCAGCCGGTGACGATCCTGGCGGCACTGCCGCTGTCGATCGGCGGCGCGTTCGTCGCCCTGCTCTTGACCAGCAATGCGCTGTCGATGCCGACCATGATCGGCCTGATCATGCTGATGGGGATCGTGACCAAGAACTCGATCCTGCTGGTCGACTACGCGATCCTGGCGCGCGAAGCCGGCATGAACAGGTTCGACGCCCTGGTCGACGCCTGCCACAAGCGCAGCCGCCCGATCGTGATGACCACCATCGCCATGGGCGCCGGCATGCTGCCCCTCGCCCTGGGCTTCTCGGGCGACCCGAGCTTCCGTTCGCCGATGGCGGTGGCAGTGATCGGCGGCCTGATCACCTCAACCTTGTTGAGCCTGCTGGTGGTGCCGGCCGTCTATACCTATATCGACGACCTGGAGCACTGGCTCAAGCGCCATGGGCGCAGGCTGCAGCGCAAGCCGGCGCCGGCGCCCACGAAGGCCGAGGAGCACAGCCCGGCTAAATGAACAGCAGCGGCAGGACGAGCACACCCCAGGTCAGGGCAGCGAGCATGACGGCCAGCGCGACGGCAGCGCTGCCCAGGTCCTTGGCGCTCTTGGACAAGGGATGGCGCTCCAGCGAGATGCGGTCGACCACCGCCTCGATGGCGGAATTGAGCAGCTCGACCACCAGCACCACGACCAGCACGGCAACCAGCGCCAGCCGCTCGAGGACCGGCAGCGGCAGCAGCGCGGCGGCCAGCATGGCGGGCAAGGCCACCAGCAGCTCCTGGCGAAACGCGTGCTCCGATTGCCAGGCGAACTTCAGGCCTTCGGCCGAATAGCGGGACGCGGACAGTATCCGCCCGAGGCCCTGCTTGCTCTTGAATTCACTGATCTGCGGTTGCGACATTGACGGCTTCCGATAAGGGATTGAAAGGCGCCTTGCGGCGGGATGGCCGCGCCCGCAGGACGGCGGCCAGGAACAGGACGATCGCGCAGGCGATCCAGATCGACCACAGGGTGTGGGTCATGAAATGGGCGCCGCGCAGCTGCTGCAGATAGCCGACCGCCGCGCCGAACGCCAGCGCGAGTGCAGCCACCGCGCTTGCCATGCGCGGCCGCGCCGGCAGCCAGTACACCGCCAGCGACAACAGCCACAAGGCGCTCGACGCATGCCCGGCCGGCAGACACTGTCCGGCGACGGCGCCGGCGGGCAAGGCCTCGAACAGGCGCACATAGGGTTGATCGCCGCCATAGCGCAGCAAGTCCCACGGACAATGCGAAGTGCTCAACTGCTTCAGCATGCTGATCGCCACGGGCACCAGCAGCGCCGACAGCGCGACGATGCGCAGCCGCAGGCGCGTTTGCTCGCTCATGCCGGCGCGCGGCCAGGCCAGGTCGGCCACGGCACGGCCGACAAATCCGACAGCCAACAGCATCAGCAGCCACTTCAGGATCACGTGGCTGAAGGTCTCGGCCAGCCAGGCATGGCGCCAGGGGAAGACGCCGCCGGCGGCGTCGAACACCGCATCGGCCAGCGCCAGGTCGATATCGGTGCAGCGGCCGATCCAGATGATCACCAGCGCGGCGGCGGCCAGCGCCGCCGCCATGCGCCGGATCGCCCGCGCCGGCAGCAGCGCATTAGATGTGGCGACGACGCCCATCTCACGCCCCGCGCACGCAGGCATGGAAGATATCGAGCCGCGGATTGAGCACCGCCGTATTCACGTCGAGCATGCCGAGCACCGAGTGGAACACATTGTCGTGCGACAGCGGCTCGTTGCGGCGCAGGCCCAGGCAGCGGCGGTCGATGCGAAAGCGCACGCTGAAGCCGTCCGACATCCACAGCATCATCGGCACCTCGGTCTGCTCGCGCGGCGCGAACATATAGGGCGTGCCGTGCAGATAGACGTTGTTTTCGCCCAGCGATTCGCCGTGATCCGAGAAGTACAGCATCGCGGTATCGACGTCCTCGCCCTGGGCCAGCGCGCGCAGGCGGTCGATGGTCGTGCTCAGGAAGTAGTCGGTGTACAGGATGGTGTTGTCGTAGGCGGCGCGGATCGATTCGCGCGTACAGGTCTCGAACTGGTTGCTGGTGCATACCGGACCGAAGCGGCCAAAGGCCTGCGGATAGCGGCTGGCATAGGCGGGACCATGACTGCCCTTCTGGTGCAGCACCACCACCATGTCCCTGCCGCCGCGGCGCAGTAGTTCGGGCAAGCCGTCGAGGAGGACTTCGTCGTGGCATTCGCCGCCCTCGCACCGGCTGCCCGGCCTCGGCCGCGACAGGTCCTGGTAGCGCACGCGGTCGCATACGCCCTTGCAGCCCGAATTATTATCGCGCCAGACGACGTCGAAGCCGGCGTGCGCGAGCACGTCGAGCAAGCCTTCCTGGCGCTCGGCCTTCGACTGGCTGTAGTCCTCGCGGCCGAAGGCCGAGAACACGCAGGGCACCGATACCGCGGTCGCGGTGCCGCAGGAATGCACGCGCGAGAAGTTGATCAAGCCGCCCTGCCGCGCCAGCAGCGGATTGGTGTCGCGGGGGTAGCCATTGAGCGAGAAATTCGCCGCGCGCGCCGTTTCGCCGACCACGATCACGGTCAGCGTGCGGCGCTGCGCGCCCTTCCACGTGGCGCCCTTGACGGCGTCGCGCCCTAGCGGCGCGACCACGATGGGGGCGGCCCAGCGCGCACGCAGGTAGCCGTGGGTCGCCTGGATGAAGTTGGTCGGTGTGAGCAGGAAGCGTAGTTCGCGATGTTCGTGCAGCGCCGGCGCCAGGCTCTTGTACAACAGCACCAGCAGCAGGAGCGCCAGCAGCAGCGAGCCGCCGGCGATGCCGGCGCGTTCGAGCAGCCCGCGCGCGCCGCGCGGGAACGCGATCCTGGCGCGCCAGATCGCCCACGCCGGCAGCACGCCGAGCAAGCCGATCCTGGCCGCCATCTGCCAGCTGATCAACTCCGTGGCCTCGCGCGTATCGGTCTCGAACACGTTCTGGATCATGGCCTTGTCGATGACGACGCCATAGGTCGCGATGAAGTAGCCGGCGGCCGATGCGGCCAGCACCAGCGCGATCAGCACCGGCTTGGCGACCAGGCGGAAGCTCGCGAGAGTCAGGCAGGCGTTGAAGAACAGGACCACGATCAGGAACGAGCCCGCCAGCAGCGGCAAGCTGGCCAGCGTGACGCCACCCGCGGCGCTGCAGAGGACCGACCAGAACTTGACGTTGCCCACGCTGGCCAGCAACAAGGCCACGGCCAGCACCAGCACCGGCGCCTGTATACGCCTGCCGAACAATCTCTCCACGCTTCCCCCTCGAGCAGCACAGTCCGATGCGGACTGCAGTGCCTGAAGAGTAAGGAGGCGCGCTTCAGGCCGGCGTCAAGCCGGCGTCAGGATTGCGTGAAGTCGCCTGGAAACACGATCGTGAAGCGGCTGCCGCCGCCCTCGCGCTGTTCATGGATCAGCGTGGCGCCGAGGTATTCGCAGATGCGCTTGACCAGCGACAGGCCCAGGCCGGTCCCGGCCGAGCCGCTCGATGGAATCGCGGCCGCATCCCGCTCCAGCGTCTGGCGCACCGCGTCCGGCAAGCCCGGGCCGGTGTCTTCCACGCTGACGCGGCCAGGTTCCAGCACCACCGTCACCTGCCCCCGCTCGGTGTACTGGCAGGCATTGCGGATCAGGTTGGCGATCGCGGACACGCACAGCTCGGCCGGTGCGCGCACGCCGATGGACGCCGAGCCGGTGCAGCGCAGGACCACCGGTTTATCGGCCACCATGTGCTGGTAGCGATCGGTCTCGGTGCGCGCGATATCGCCCACCGAGACCGCCGGGAACAGGCCGAGTTCGGGCTTACGCGCCAGCAGAAGCAACACAGTGACGCACTCGGTGGCTTCCTGCGCGGCGCGGTAGATGCGCCGGGCCGGCGCCCGCACCGCGGGGTTGTCGTTGTTCTCGACCAGGATTTCGGCTGCGCCCATGATGACCGTCAGCGGCGTGCGCAGTTCGTGGCTGACGTCCCCGGTGAAGAAGCGCTCGCGGTCGAGGAAGGCGCGCAGCTCGCTGGTATGCGCGTCCAGGGCCCGCGCCAGGATGCCCAACTCGTCCTCGCGCGCCGTGTGCGGCAGCGCCAGCGCGCCCCGGCCCACCGCATCTGCCAGTTCGCGGATCGGCGTGACGATCCGCATGCCCACGAAGCGTCCCAGGAACAGCGCCAGGATGACGAAGCCGACAAAGAAGGCGGCGAACATCGAATACACCAACAGCTCGATCTGCTCGTAATCGCTTTCATGGTCGACCACGACGTAGGGCCCCGCTTCGTCGCTGCCCGCCAGCACGTGCAGGCCGATGCCGTCGATCTCGGCCTCGGACACGCCGGCCGGCAAGCCGCGCAGCGACAGCGGAATGTCGTCGCCGCGGTGGAAGCGCAGGCCGGCCGGCAGGTCGGCGGGCAGCCCGGCGGCGGCGCGCGGGCGCGCCCACTTCTCGACTTCGGCCAGGCGTTCGTCGACCAGGTGCACCTCGATGCCCTCGACCACCAACGCCGCCAGCACCGCAAAGAACAGCGACAGCACCACGCCGAACAGGATGAAGGCCCTGGTGATCGGCCGGCTCAGCGAACTAGCCGCGCGCATCTGGCAAGGCGAGCTTGTAACCCACGCCGGCGATGGTGTGCACCATGGGGAAGGCGAACGGCTTGTCGATCGCCTGGCGCAGCGCATGGATATGCGTGCGCAAGGCATCGCTTTCGGGACGGTCCTCGCCCCACACGGCCTGCTCAAGCGCTTCGCGCGGCACGATGCGCGGGGCCGCCGCCATCAGGCAGCGCAGCAGCACGTAGCCGGTCTTGGTCAGGGCGACCCTGACGCCGTCGCGCGCGGCCTCCTGCTGGTCGGGATCGAACACCAGCGGGCCGAAGCGCAGTTCGCGGCTGATCGCGTGCTGGCCGCCGGCGCGCCGCGCCAGGGCCTTCAGGCGCACATCGAGTTCGACCAGAGAGAACGGCTTGACCAGGTAGTCGTCGGCGCCGCTGTCGAAGCCGGCCACCTTGTCGTGCAGGGCGTCGCGCGCGGTCAGCATCAGCACCGGCGTGGTGGACATCAGCTCGGAGCGCAGCTTCTGGCACAGCTCCAGGCCGTTCAGGCCGGGCAGCATGACGTCGAGGACGATCACGTCATAGGTGTTCTCGGAGGCCAGCGCCAGGCCGCCGTAGCCGTTGCGGGCCGAATCGAGCGTATAGCCCTTCGGCTCCAGGAATCCATAGAGGTTGGCGAGGATGTCGGGATTGTCTTCGACGATAAGGATGCGCATGCGCTTATTGTAAGACGGCGTCAGCGCGGCCGGTAGCGTTGTTCGCGATACAGCAGCGACGGCAGGATGACGTGCGCCATCGCCTTGTCGGCCTGGGCCCGGGCTGGCGCGCCCTCGCCCGGATCGAATTGCCCGCTGGCCGCGTCATAGCGTGCCGCCAGCGGCGACTGGCCGGGACGCAGCACGGTGGCGCTGGCGCCTTCCAGGTAGGCGAAATAATCGTTGAACTGGATCAGGGCGCGGCCCGGCGTGGTGGCGTCCTTGACGAAATCACGCCCGATCATCGGGTGGTTGCTGGACACGCCCAGCAGCGACAGCAAGGTAGGCCCCAGGTCGACCTGGCTCGCGATGGTGGCGATGCGCTTCGGCTCGATGTCGGCGCCCAGGATCAGGCCGGGGATGTGGAATTTCTTGATCGGCACCAGGCTGTCGCCGTAGACCCGGTTGTCGTGGTCGGCCACGATCAGGAATACTGTGTCCTTCCAGTAGGCTTGCTGCTTCGCTTCGCGGATAAACTTGCCCATTGCATGATCGGCATACTTGACGGCGTTGTTCACGGTCTGCTTGTCCGGGTCGTGCAGGTCGATCTTCCCGTCCGGGAATTCGAACGGTTCATGGTTCGACGAGGTGAAGATCAGGCTGAAGAAGGGCTTGCCGCCGTCATGCAGCTTTTTCAGGCGCTCGAGCGATTTGTCGAACAGGTCTTCGTCCGACGCGCCCCAGCTGCCGACGAATTGCGGCTTCATGTCGCCGATGTCGACGATGCTCTGGAAGCCATTGCCGGTGAAGAAGCTACGCATATTGTCGAAGTGGGCCTCGCCGCCGTAGACGAACTCGGTGTGATAGCCCTGGCGGCCCAGCCCGTCGGCCAGCGTATAGAAATTGTTCTGCGACAGAGACAGTTTCACCGTGCTGCGCGCAGGCGTCGGCGCATAGCCAGCCACCACCGCCTCGATGCCGCGCACCGAGCGGGTGCCGGTGGCATACAGCTGCTCGAACCACCAGCCCTCGTCCTTGAGCTTTTCCAGCTCCGGCGTCACCGGCAAGCCGCCCAGCGACTTCACGAAGGTGGCGCCCAGGCTTTCCTGCAGCACGATCACGAGATTGAGTGGCTTGCTGCGCGCGATCGCCGCCTGCTGGTAGTGCATGGTCGGCAGTTCCGGATTCGGGAAGCGGTAGTCGCGCAGCCACGGCGCCGCCTTGACCTCGGCCAACACCTGCTCGCGCGGAAAGTCGCCATAGATTTCCGAAGACTTCGCCTCGTTGCCCATCGAGCGGATCGCATCGAGCACCGACCAGGCCGAGTTGATGACGAGAGAATTGACCATCGCATCGCCGGTCAACGCGAACATGGCGGGATTGGCCGGGCGGTGGCCCGTAGTGGAACGGATCTGCACGAACACCAGCAGGCACAGGATGGGCCAGGCCAGCAGCAGCTTGCGGCTCGGCCACATCGTCATGCCGGCCGCGGTGCGTCGCAGCAGGCGCACCAGCGCGATGCCGAGAATGACGGTCAGCGCGCAGCCCAGCAGCAGCGCGGTGCGAAAGCCATGCCACAGGGTGGCGAACACTTCTTGCGGATAGCCCAGGTATTCGATGAAGAGGCGGTTCGGACGCGCATCATATTGCATGATGAATTGTGGCGAGGCCACTTCCATGAACACGATAAAGATCAGCGCGAAGCCGGTCCAGGCTACGCTGGCCCTGCGCCACAGGCGGGCGCTGCGGGCATGCGCCAGCAGCGGGGCCAGCAGCAGCGGAACCGCGATGAAGTAGCCCAGCAGGATCAGGTCGGCGCGTACGCCCTGCAGCAGGATCTCGGGCACGATGCCGGTCGCTGCCACACGTGGCCATTGCCATGCGATCAGTGCGATCCGAAAAGCCGACAGGAGGAGCAACCCGATGCACAGCAGCTGGACCAAGGGAGCGAAGGGACCGGCCCATGCGGTGATGCGCGCGAGTCCGGCGGCGCGATGCCGCTCCATTGCCGGAGCACCATTGATGCCCTTAGGCAGATGAAGTTTCTCGATGGTCATGCTATGCATGCTAGGTTGCATGCCGTCATCGAGATGTTAGTCAGGCGTTAAGAAAGCGTTAAATCAGGCGGCGAGAGAAAGCCGGGGACGAAAAAAAGCCCGGCCAGCGAAAGCCGGCCGGGCCATCCGGGAAGCGCACCAGACGGCGCGCCTCCTTGCAACAAGATCAGTCGCGGTAGTTACGATACTCGTGACGGTCGCTCGAGCCACCCAGCAGCTTGGCCAGGATGAAGCCCACGCCCACCGCGGCCAGCAGCGCGCTGCCCGGGTTGTTCTTGACGTATTCCTTGCCCTGGGCCGACAGGTCCGAGCATTTTTCGCTCAGCTGGGCCGAACCGCCACCGAATTTCTCTTGAGCCGAGCTCAGCAGACCGGTGACCTTGTCGACGCCGGCGTGGGCGCGCGAAGCCAGGTTGTCAACGACAGGCTGGGCGGCTTGCGCTGCCTTGTCGATGCCTGCGTGCACCTTGTCTGGCGAGATCGACGAGATCGCTGCCTTGATGCCGCCGACCGTCGATTGATCGCCGTTCGCATCGGACGACGAGGTCGACGATGGGGTCGACGACTGGCTCGACGACGATGCGCCCAGGCCGCTGTTGCCCAGCGAGCCGCTGCTGCCTGCTGCCGAACCGATGCTCGACGACGACGAGCCGGTGCTGCCCAGGTTGCCGCTCGACGAAGCGCTTTGCAGGCTCGACGACGACGGCGAAGAGCCGGTGCTGCTCAGGTTCGACGATGCGCTCTGCTGGCTGCCCGACGAAGCGGTAGTGCCCTTGTTCAGGCTGGAATCCTGGCTCTTGCCAATGTTCGAACCGGACTTGTTGGCGTCGATGCCTTTACCTTCGTTAGACTTTTGATTATCCATGATGTATCCCTCATAAAATGTATGACCAACGCGGAGTAGACCGATATTCGACTATCACCACATTCTTCCTTGAATCAGTCCGATACTAAACGCGGGAACGAAAGCTGCCTGCGGTACATCAATGGCGGCGCGGCTTCATGCCCAAGATCAGTTTATTGATTCACTGACCTCAAACCACCGCAAAGCTTCCATCGATGCCCCAGGCTCATCGTCCCGACCTCGGGGCGAGCGCCCTTCCAGGGCTTCGTCACGAGCGCAGTATCGAACCAACTGCGTCGCGATACCAAAAATACAATGGACCAGTATTAAGAGACCGTGCGCTGACTAACAGAGCCGTTCCATCCGCCATAAAAGCTGCTTTTTATCAATTGACGACGGGGTGGAAGGCGTGTTGCGAGTACCATACGTGGTTTCGCCCGACTTGGGCGTCCAGTACGACATCAGATGGCAGTAGAAAAAGTTACAGGCAAACGCCTGCCGCCGCGCCTGGCCCTGCCGGCAGCGGACGAGGCGGCGGCGAAAAAACAGGCCGAGGCCGAGAAAGCGGCGCAGATACGCGGCGTGGCCTCGATCGCCGCGATGCGCGACGCCATCCGCCAGGCCGCGCGCCAACTCCCTCCATTTACCGCCGTGCCGCGCCTGGCCCGGCTGGATGCGGCCGGCTTCCGTGCGCGGGCGGCGGCCGGCATGCCCTTCCTGGTCAGCGGCATCGTCAAGCGCTGGCCGCTGGCCGATCTGACCGCGCACGACTTGCGCGAACAGTTCGGCCATCTGCCGGTGCGCGCCCGCATCGGCGACTACGTCAATACGGCCTTCGCGCCGGATCGCGCAATGCAGGACATGCTGCTGCGCGACTACCTCGACCTGACGCCTCCCGACGCCGCATCCGGTCTGCCGCCCTATGTGGGCAACCTGTCCCTGCGCGAACTGAACCGGCTGTGCCACTGGCCGGCCTGGTTCGAGAAGATGGGCCCGCCCCGCTTCTGGATCGGCCCGGCGCGCACGGTGACGCCGCTGCACTGCGACTACGACGACAATATCTTCGCCCAGCTGTGGGGGACCAAACGGATTTTCCTGGCGCCGCCGCACCATGACGCCTTTCTGTATACGCGCGAAGCCAATCCGCTGCTGTTCGGCTCCCCGGTCGACCCGGAAGCGCCCGACTACGATGCCTTCCCACTGGCGCGCCAGGCGGCGCTGGTCGAGATCATCGTGGAGCCCGGCGACATGCTGTACGTGCCGGCCGGCTGGTATCACCAGGTGCGGGCCCTGAGCTTTTCGCTGTCGTCGAACCGCTGGGCACGCGGCCAGCCGCTCGCGCTTTCGAAGGGCTAGGCGGCGCGGCCTACGCGGCCCGCTGCGATTCCTCGGTCGCCGGCGTGGCGGCTTCGGCGTCGTCCAGCACCACGAACTCGGTCGATGGCCGGCCATCGGCGTTGTGCTGCACGATGCGGCTCGGGCGGCCCTGGGCGTCGAGCCATACCTGGCCGATGCCGGCGCCGTTCCAAAGGCGCTCTCCGCTCGTGCGCTGGTCGGGCAGGCGCGGACGCAAGGCCAGGTCGCGCCGTTTGGTGAACCAGTTCAGCGGCGAGCGCGGCGAATACAGCCAGCGGTTCAGGCGGTCGAGCCAGTCGAGCAGCCGGCGCGGAAACTCGTTCTTGATGCCGCTGCTGGTGATCTGCCACACGTGCTGCGGACGATCCGATTCGCGCACCTCGACGTCGTAGACGAAGGAATAGTGCACGTCGCCCGACAGGATCACGTAATTGCCCGGGGTGCGCGAATGGCGGAAGATATTGAGCATGCTGCTGGCCGCGCCGCGGTGCGCCATCCAGTTCTCGGCGTCGACCGTCAGGGCCAGGCCGGCGAAGGTGGCGATCCGCTGCACCACCTCGATCAGCTTGACGCCGAACATCGGCGCCGCCGAGACAATCACGGCCGCCGTCTCGTCGAGCAGTTCATGTTGCAGCTCGGTCAGCGACTCCCAGTCCATCAGGCCCGACGGATGACCGGGCGTGCGCCGGTTGCGCCAGCGCCGGGTGCGCGTATCGAGCACGATGATGGCGGGCTGGGTGCGCAACATATAGTCCCACTGGCGAAACGCCAGCAGGCGCTGGATCAGCGCGTCCTGCGCGCCTGGCTCGAGTCGTCCCCGCGCATCGGGCGCGGCGCTCAAGTCCACCATCGCGTCGAGCGCCTCCGTGAACACGTCGGGCCGGTTGCCCCAGCCCTGGCAAAGCATATAGGCCATCAGCGCATTGCCGATGATGCGGCGCGAGAACGGATGCTCGTAGGCGGTCGTTTCCCACTTCGCCGACAGGTTCCAGTCGTCGGTGATGTCGTGGTCGTCGAAGATCATCAGCGTCTGCACGTGCGCCAGCAGGCGCGCGGCGCGCGGCAGCTCGGCGCAGAAACCCTGCAGCGCCGCGCCTTCGCGCTGCCAGCGTTCGACGTGCTTCGGCTTCAGGGGCGGCATCGCGGGCTCGCCTACGATGCGCCACGGCGTTGGCGACCATACCAATAAATACATCGCCATCACTTCGGCCAGGGTCACCAGGTGGTTGTGGGCGTTGGCGGTGGTGAAGATCGGCTTTTCAGAGCCGCCGAAGAAGCGGTCGCGCAAGTCGTCATTCGACTTGAATGCGGGCAGCAGGTCTTCGCGCCGGTAATAGCCGGCCGGGTGGGCATACAGCTCTTCGCTGTCGTCCACCACCGCGCCTTCCAGGCATTCGCCGTACAGGCCCAGGCGATCGATCAGCGCATGGATGGCCGCCAGCATCGGGCCGGCCACGTCGTCGGCATACACCTGGTCGCCGCACAGCATGAGCATGGCGGGCCGCGCGCCGGCCTCCCCGATGCGATCGGCCAGCAACGCGTCAGCGCAGGCCAGGCCGTCGCGCGAGCGGTGGTGCGGCTTGCGGCAGGAGCCGTAGAGGATGTCGTCCATGCGGCCGCGCAGCACGAAACTGGGCCGGCTCGCGCCTGCGTGCAGCAGGTGCGGCGCCCAGTGGGCGATGCCTTCGCCGCCGCCCAGGACCAAGTCGTACTCGATCAGGGTGTCCTGCGGCAGCGGCTCATCCAGGGCGACGTCGATCAGGTGTACATATGCATGGCGGCCGACGCGGATCACGCGGCAAGCCGCGCCGTCGAGCCGCAAGCGGCGCGGCTTGCCGCCCTGCGGCGCCAGCTCCAGGCTCAGGTCGAGCGCATCGCTGCCGACGAGCCACAGCAACAGGCGGCCCGGCTCGATACGGCGCAGGATGGGGCCGGCCAGCACGGGCGGGAGGTCGGCGGAAGGAACAGTCTGGATCAACGCGGCACGGTCTTCAAGGGAAACGATCGGCCGAGTGTAGCAGATGGCGTTCGCTCATCCGCGCGCGATCGCGTTCAATAGTAAACGCAAATGCGCTGGCCATCGACCTCATGCACCCGGATGTCGAGCTGGTACAGGTCGCGCAGCACCTCGGGCTGGATCAGCTCGAGCGGCGTGCCGTGGTAGGCCACTTTCCCGCCGCGCATGGCGACGATGCGGTCGGCGTAGCACGAGGCAAAATTGATGTCGTGCAGGACCAGGATCACGGTCTTGCCCAGCTCGCGCGAGGTGCGGCGCAGCAGCCCCATCATGTCGACCGCATGGCGCATGTCGAGGTTGTTGAGCGGCTCGTCGAGCAGCACGTAATCGGTATCCTGGCACAGCACCATGGCCACGAAGGCGCGCTGGCGCTGGCCGCCCGAGAGCTGATCGAGATAGCGCCCGGCCAGGTCTTGCAGGTCGAGGTAGCCGAGCGCGCGTTCGACGTGGGCCGCATCGTCGATCGTCGGCCGGCCCTGCGTATGCGGATAACGGCCGAAGGCGACCAGGTCGCGCACTGTCAGGCGCATCGGCAGGTGGTTGTCCTGGCGCAGGATGGCCAGGCGCCTGGCCAACTCCTTGCTGTCGCCGTTGACCACATCGATGCCGTCCACCAGCACCCTGCCCGCGCTCATCGGCAGCAGGCGGCTGATCATCGACAGCACGGTCGACTTGCCGGCGCCGTTGGGGCCGATGATGGCGGTGACGCCGCCGGCCGGCAGGGTGAGCGTCACGTCGTCGACGACCACGGTGTCGGCATACCGCTTGCTGATATGGGAAATCTCGATCATCTAGGACTTTCTACGGGTGATCAGGAACAGGAACAGCAGGCCGCCGACGAACTCGATGACGACGCTGACGGTGGCGTTCAGTTCGAGCACGCGCTCGAGCAGCACCTGGCCGCCGACCAGGAACACCACGCCCCACAGCACGGCCATCGGCAGCAGGTAGCGGTGCTTGCCGGAGCCGGCCGTCACATAGGCCAGGTTGCTCACCAACAGGCCGAAGAAGGTGACCGGGCCGACCAGGGCGGTCGACACCGACACCATCACCGCGATCAGGGCCAGCGTGAACATCACCGTGCGCCGGTAATCGATCCCGAGGTTGACCGCGATCTCGCGGCCCAGCGCCAAGACGTCGTACTGGTGGCGCAGGCGCCAGGCCGCCAGCGAGGCCAGGCCGATGGCGATCGCCGCCACCCACAGGAGGCCGGTCTGGATCGCATTGAAGGATGCGAACATGCGGTCTTGCAGCACCATGAACTCATTGGGATCGATCAGGCGCATCACGAAGCTCGACAGGCTGCGGAACAGGAGCCCGAACACGATACCGGCCAGCAGCATCAGGTGCAGGCTGTGCGCCGCGCCGTTGAACAGCGCCCGGAACAGCAGGCAGGCGAAGCCCGTCATCAGGATCACCTCGACCGCGAAGCGCAGGTTCGGGTTGCCCGTCTCGGTCAGCGGATCGATGCCGAGGCTGAACACGATCACGGCCTGGATCAGCAGGTACAGGGCGTCGAAGCCCATGATCGACGGCGTCAGGATGCGGTTGTGGGTAATCGTCTGGAACAGCATGGACGATACCGCGATCGCATACGCCACCAGCAGCATCGCCGCCAGCTTCGCGCCGCGGAACGGCAGCACGAAGTCCCAGTTGTCGCCGGCGCCGATCAGCATGAAGGCTGCGACGACCGACAGCGCCAGCGTTGCGAGCAGGGCCAGGCGCGCTTTGGGGGATATCTCAAGCGTCACGTGAACGACCTCGCAGCAACAGGAACAGGAACAGCGCGCCGCCGATGATGCCGACCACGGTGCCGATCGGGATCTCGTAGGGATACACGACCAGGCGGCCGATGATGTCGCAGGCCAGCACGAACAGGCCGCCGAGCAGCGCGACCCAGGGCACCGAGCGGCGCATATTGTCGCCAAACAGGATGCTGACCACGTTCGGCACGATCAGGCCCAGGAAAGGAATGCTGCCGGCCGTGACCACCACCACCGCCGAAATCGCCGACACGATCAGGAGGCCATAGAAGGTCAGGCGCTTGTAGTTCAGCCCCAGGTTGGTGGTGAACTGCTGGCCCATGCCGGCCACCGTGAAGCGATCGGCCGCGACCCAGGCGGCGAAGGCCAGCAGTGCGCCGAGCCACAGCAGCTCGTAGCGACCGCGCAGCACGCCGGAAAAATCGCCGACGGTCCAGGCGTGCAGGGTCTGCAGCATGTCGTGGCGGAAGGCGAAGAAGGTCGTCACCGCCTGGATCACGCCGCCCAGGATCAGGCCCACCAGCGGCACCAGGTAGGGAGAACGCAAGGGAATGCGGCGCAACAGGCCGAGGAACAGGAAGGTGCCGGCCATCGCGAATGCGGCCGCCACCAGCATCTTGCCGAACACCGGGGTATCGGGCGCCAGCAGCGCCAGCGCCAGCACGCCCAGCGTGGCCGCCTCGATGGTGCCGGCGGTGGAGGGTTCGACGAAGCGGTTACGCACCAGCATCTGCATGATGAGGCCCGCCACGGCGAGGGACATCCCGGCCAGCAGCAGGGCCAGGGTCCGCGGCAGGCGGCTGACGACCAGCAACTGCCAGTCGGTCGACTGCGTGCCCGCCAACAGGCCGGCGAAGCTGAAGTCGCCGGCGCCGATGGCTACGCTCAATGCGACCAGCGCCGCCGTTAATAGTACCGGCAGCGCCAGCCAGGCGTGCGAGATGTGTCGCGCAGCGCGCACGCTTGCTGCCATCGTTATCAGCGTCCCGCGGTGTTCAATGCGCGCGACAGCTGGTCGACGTTTTCCTGCAGCGCGGTGATGCCGGCGCCGCCCAGGGTGTACCAGTTCAGGCCATCGAGGTAGACCACGCGCTTGTTCTTCCAGGCGTTCGACTGGCGCACCAGTTCATTGTCCAGGAATTTGGCGGCGGCCGTGCCTTCGCGGCCGATGGCGGCGTCGCGGTCGATCACGAACAGCCAGTCGGGATTGGTCTTCTGGATGAATTCGAAGGAGATCGCCTGGCCGTGGTTCGAGGTGTCGAGCTTGGCCACCGCCGGCTTGATGCCGAAGGTGTCGTGCAGGACGCCGAAGCGCGAGCCCGGACCGTAGGCGCTCATCTTGCCGCCGGTGGTCAGAACGATCAGGCCGGTGCCGGCCGTCTCGGCCTGCTTCTTCAGGGCGGCGATCGAGCCATCCAGCTTGTCGGTCAGTTCCTTGGCGCGCGCCTGCTTGCCGAAGATGCCGGCCAGGGTGTTGACGTTGTTCTTGGCGCTGGCGACCAGGTTGGTGCGGTCAGGCGTCATATCGATGGTCGGGGCGATCTTGGCCAGTTGCGCGTACTTGGCCTGCGAACGGCCGCCGACGATGATCAGGTCGGGCTTGGCGCCGTGGATTTTTTCATAGTCCGGCTCGAACAGGGTGCCCATCCTGGGCGCGCTGTTGTAGCGCGCCAGGTGACGCGGCAGCGGACGCGCGGTGGTGCTCATGGTCGGCACGCCGGCCACGTTCACGTCCAGCGCCGACAGGTTGTCGAGGGTGGTGGCATCGAGCACGATGACCTTCTTCGGGCTGGCCGGGACTGCGGTGGTGCCGCTGGCATGCTTGATCTGCACGGTGTTCTGGGCTTGCGCGGTGAGCGTGCCGAAGGCCAGGGCTGCGCCGACCGCCAGCACTGCGCGGCGGCCTTGGAAGATGTTCTTGATGGTCATGTCGGTATTCCTGTCTCGTTCAACAAATTGGATAATCAAAAGCGTGGGGTCAGAAGCGCGTGGCAACCCCGAGCCACAGGCGGCGCCTTGGCCGCGGCGTGGGCGCTCACGGCCATGGCGCCGTGGAGCGCGGCCGCGATGGCCATCCGCTTGAACCATGTCCTTGTCGTGTGCTGCATGCGCTTCGTTCTTGTGTCCTTCAAATTTCTTTCATGCGGCGAACACCTATTGCCAGGCCGGCGCACGGTGAATGATAATGATTATCATATGCAATTAACCGCCAGAAAGTTTGTCAAGTTGTGGCAAACCTTGGTATCCCAGCAATGAATCCTGTTTCCAGCCCATCCCGTATCCTCGTGGTCGACGACCATGCCGACATCCGCGACCCGCTCGCCGCCTTCCTGCGCCGCCACGACCTGGAGGTGCTGACCGCCGCCGACGCCGCGGCCGCGCGCGCGCTGCTGCGCCAGCATCCGATCGACCTGGTGGTGCTCGACATCATGCTGCCCGGCGAAGACGGCCTGTCGCTGTGCCGCCACCTGGCCGAGACCAGCAGCACGCCGGTGATCCTGCTCACCGCGATGGCGAGCCAGGAGGACCGCGTGGCCGGGCTCGAGATCGGCGCCGACGATTACGTCACCAAGCCCTTCGATCCGCGCGAACTGGTGGCTCGCATCAAGGGCATGCTGCGGCGCCTGGGCCGCGCCACGGCCGGCTGGCACGGCCGCCGTTACGCCTTCGGTGACTGGACGCTGGACATGGCCAGGCGCGAGCTGCGCGATGCCGGCGGCGAACCGGTGGCCTTGAGCACGTCGGAATTTCGGCTGCTGGGCGTGCTGGTCGAGCGCGCCGGCAAGGTGCTGAGCCGCGACGAGCTGCTCGACCTGACGCGCGACGGCGAGGTGCAGAACTTCGACCGCAGCATCGACAGCCAGGTGAGCCGGCTGCGCAAGAAACTGGAACTCGATCCGCGCCGGCCTCGCCTGCTCAAGACTTCCTGGGGCGACGGCTATGTGTTCACGGCCGACGTCAAGGCGCTGCCGGCGGCCAGCTGATGCGCCTGATCCCGAAGACCATGGGCGGCCAGCTGGTCGCGACGCTGCTGGTGGCCGTGCTGCTGGCGCACGCCGCGGCCATCGTGGCGCGCCAGCTGACGCCGGACGCCATGCATCCGCTGGCCGCGCGCTATATGCTCGACCGCATGGCCGGCATCTACCAGTCGCTGCGCCTGTCGCCGGACAAGGGCGAAGAGATGCTGGCGGCGATCGGCTCGCCGACCGCGCGCTACTGGCTGGCCAGCGGCGCCAACGCCGCCAGCCCGGCGATGAACGAGGCCGAACGCAGGCAGGCGCAGGCCCTGGCCGAACGCCTGCCTGCTATGTCGGCGTCGGCGCCGGCGCCGCGCAGCTGGGTGCAGCTGACCGACCATGCGCCGGGCGACGATGGCGTCAAGCAGGCCGGCATGCTGGCCTCGGTCGAGCTGCCGTACGGACGCTGGCTGGTGGGCTACCAGCAGTCGCCCGGCGGCAGTCCCTGGTGGCGACCGCTGCACTTCTCGATCCCGGTGAGCACCCTGCCGGTGCTGCTGGTGGCCTTGCCCTTCATCGGCCGCATCCTGCGTCCGATCCGCGCGCTGGAGCGCGCCGCCGAGCGCTTCAGCCGCGGCGAGCATGACGGCCCGCTGCCGGTGACCGGCCCGCGCGAGGCGCGCGAGCTGACCGCCGCCTTCAACACGATGGCCGAGCGCCAGCGGCGCTTCATCGAGGACCGCACGCGCATGCTGGCCGCGATCAGCCACGACCTGCGCACGCCGATCACTTCCTTGCGGGTGCGGGTGGAGCTGATCGACGATCCCGAGCTGCGCGCAGCGATGATCCGCACGCTCGAGACGATGGGCCTGATGGTCGAGCAGACCTTGCGCTTCGCGGCCGATGACTGCATCGGCGAACCGTCGCAGGACGTCGACCTGGCGGCGCTGATGCGCGAGCTGGCGGCGGAGTTGGCGCGTCCCGGCAAACGCATCCGCTACGCCGGCCCTGACCGGCTGCCCTACCGCTGCCGCCCCGTCGCCCTGCGCCGCGCCGTGGGCAACCTCGCCGAAAACGCGATCCGCCACGGCACCGAGGTCACGCTCTGCGCCAGCGCGCCGCGAGAGAACAGCGACAGCGAAGTAATCCTGGCCGTGATCGACAACGGCCCCGGCATCCCGGCGAGTGAATTGGAGCGCGTCTTCGAACCCTTCGCCCGCCTCGACAGCGCCCGCTGCCGCGACACCGCCGGCGACAACGGCCACGGCAGCGCCGGCGGCAGCGGCGTCGGCCTCGGCCTCTCCATCGCCCGCTCCTGCGTCGAAGCCCACGGCGGCACCCTCACCCTCACCAACAACACCCCCGGCCTCACCGCCACCATCGCCCTCCCCACCTAACCCTCCCAATTAGGGTCAGAGTAGAATTATTGAGCAATTTCTCCGCAATCCCGATAATGAGGGTCAGAGTAGAATTAATTGCCAAGAACTTGCAATCAAATGTTAGCCAGGCCGCTTTCACAGCGCCCTGTTTGAAATAAATTTCAAAACAATTCTACTCTGACCCTAATTATCTTGGTCGTTGAATCGCTGCCTCTAGAACCTTGCCATTTCACAGGGGGGAATTATTCATCGAGCCGCAATAGCGCTTACTTAATTCGATATTCTCGTGCAATTTATGAACCCTTAAATAATTAGGGTCAGAGTCGATTTATTGAGCAATTTCTCACCAAATTGGATTAATTGGGGACAGAGTCAGCTTGACCGGAAATTTCCTCTCAACTGAGCAATTAGGGTCAGAGTCGAATTAAAAGCAATTCTGGAGAATTGCTCAATAAATCTACTCTGACCCTCATGTTGGGGGCGGGGTGGCGGGCGCACGGGTGAAGATTTCGCTTGCGCGGCGTGGTGGGTGAGATAGAATGATGAATGAGAATCATTATCATCTGATACCACTACCTTGCGTCGAGAGGAACGATATGTGCGACAAACACGCTGCGAACGTACCCTGCCCTGCTGACGGCCTGCAGGGATCGCGCCGGCGGCGCGTGTGGGAGCTGTCCCATGCCTGCCATTGCCCGCTGGTCGGGGTCGGGTTGCCGCTGGGCGGCTTGCGCAAGCTGGTGGAGAAGGTGACGGGCGGGAAGGTGTTGCACGACGATTACGACATCCACGTCGGCACCGTCAGCGAGTGCGCGCTGCGCACGCCGGTCGCCGATGCGGTGCAGAAGGAACTCGAGCGCCGCTATGCGCAGCATGTGCAGCGCTTCCGCGCCGCCAAGACCACCGAGCAGGTCGAGGCCATGTGGGAAGCGGCGGTGGCCGCCGGCGATGTCGCCGGGGCGTTCTGGGCCGGGCTGTCGCATCCGCGCTGTACCACCGCGCTCGAAGAAAAGATGTGCCGCGATATCCATATGGTGCAGCACCAGGCCGGGGCCTGCGCGCGCGCCGATATCAACAAGTTCAATGCGGTCGTCGCCGACAACGCGCGCCTCGAACGCGAAGTGGCGCGCCTGCAGGAGCGCTGCAATGCGCTGGGGCTGGAAAAGGCGCAAGAGAGCGAACGCCTCGAGAACCAGCTGCGGGCGGCGCGGGCGGCGACCATCGCGCGCGATGGCGACGTGCAGGCCCTGCGCGCCCAACTGGCGCGGCTGCAGGCCAGCATTCCCGACCTCGACACGCGCGAGCGCCTGGCCGAGCGGGTGGAGCAGATGGAGGCGCGTGAGCAGGCGCTGCGCGCGCAACTGGCCGAGCTGAAGGCGGCGCGTGTATCCGCGCCGGCGCCGGAAGCCGAAGTGGCAGCGCCCGCCCCGATCCAGGTGGCGCCCGTCGCGATGCCGGTGCGCCTGGAAAACCGCAGCGTGCTGTGCGTCGGAGGCCGCAGCAGCAGCGTGCCGATCTACCGCAATATGATCGAGCGCGTCGGCGCCCAGTTCGCCCACCACGACGGCGGCCTCGAAGACAGCAGCAGCCAGCTCGACGCCAGCCTGGCCGCGGCCGACCTCGTGATCTGCCAGACCGGCTGCATCAGCCACAGCGCCTATTGGCGCGTGAAGGACCATTGCAAGCGCCACGGCAAGCGCTGCGTCTTCGTCGACAACCCGAGCGTCTCGAGCCTGGTGCGCGGACTGCAGGAAGCCGCCACCGAGGAAACCCAACCAGGTTGAGTCAGGCGGCCAGCGCGCGGATCGCCGCCACCAGCCGGTCCAGCTGCGCCGTGGTCGTGAAGTACGAAGGCGTGACGCGGATGCAGCTGCCGCCGACGGGGCCTTCGCGCGCCACGGTGAAGATGCCATGACGCTCGGCTAGCGTGCGCGCCAGCGCCACGTTGTCCTCGAACGACGTCTTTCCTTTCAGGCGGAACGAAGTCACCGCGCCGGTCATCCCCGCGTCGTCGGGCGTGAGCACCTGCACGCCCGGCAGCGCGCGCACCCGTGTCACCCAGTAGTCGCGCAGAGAACGCAGGTGCGCCGCGCGCGCCGCCAGCGGGATGCGCGCATGGAAGGCCAGCGCGCTCGGAATCGTCATCACCGCCGCCACGTTCAGGGTGCCGGCGTTCACGCGCGCGCGGATGTCGGTCGGCGGATGCTCGGTGTTGCCGCAATCGATGTCGATGTCCTGCAGGCGGCCCTCGCGCACGTAGAGGAAGCCCAGCCCGAGCGGCGCCCCGATCCACTTGTGCAGGTTGGCCCCGACGAAGTCGGCGCCCAGGTCGGGGATGCGGAAATCGAGCTGGCCGAACGATTGCGCGATGTCCACCACCACGTCGACGCCGCGTTCACGGGCCATGCGCGCGATCTCGGCCACCGGCAGCACCAGGCCGGTGCGATGGTTGATGTGGGTGAGCAGCAGCAGCCGCGTGCGCGGATGGCGCCGCAGCGCCTCGGCGTAGGCGTCGATCACGTTCTGGCGCGTGGCCGGCTCGGGGATCGTCACCGAGACCAGCCCGGCGCCGCGGCGTTTGGCCAGCTCGCGCATGGCGTCCATCACCGTGCCGTAGTCCAGGTTGCAGATCATGACCGCTTCGCCGGCCTTCAGGAGCCGGTAGTTCAGGATCAGGTTCTGCAGCGACTCCACCGCGCTGCGCGTGATCGCGATCTCGCCTGGCGCGGCGCCAGCATACGCCGCCAGCTGCGCGCGGATCGCCGTCATGTCTGCGCGGTCGAAGCGCGTACGCAGGTAGTGCGTGTTGTGGCGGTTCAGGTAGTCGAGATTGCGCTTGTAGTCTTCCAGCACCGGGCGCGCCATGATGCCGTAATAGGCGTTTTCCAGGTTGACGATGTCGCCGGCCACGTCGTAGCTGGCGCCCAGGCCGGCATCGTCGGCCGCGGCGGCGGCGGCCGGCCAGGGCAGCGCCGCGCTCCCGAGGCTCAAGCCTGCGGCGGTGCGCAGCAGCTTGCGGCGGCGATTGACGATCGGTTTCATGGAAGCTCCCGCGAGAATGGATGTGCAGCAAAGTATAGGCAGGCCGGCGCGATGCGCCTGCCCGGCGAGTGATCACCCCATAAGCGCCATTGATACCCCCGCTCGACAGGGGTGCGGCCGGGTTAGAATCGGAACCACCTTCACCACCGGACAATCGCCATGCTCAGCCGCGACATCGAGATCTTCCGCACCGTGATGACCTCGGGCTCCGCTACCCGCGCCGCCAAGGTGCTGGGGTTGTCGCAGCCGGCCGTCAGCATGGCGCTGCGCCGGCTCGAGGAACGCGCTGGCCTGGAGTTGTTCCAGCGTCCCGGCGGCAAGCTGCAGCCCACCCAGCAGGCGCAGGCCCTGCTGGCCGAGGTCCAGCGCCACTTCGTCGGCATGGACGTGATCGAGCAGCGCATCCGCAGCCTGAAACAGTTCGGCGCCGGCCGCGTGCGCATCGCCGCCTTTCCCGGCCTGGGCACCGGTTTCGTGCCGCGCGTGCTGGCCGACCTGGCAGCCGCCGGCACGTGCAGCATGGTGTCGCTGCAGGTGATGGGATCGCAGGACGTGCGCAGCCAGGTGCTGCGCGACGAGGTGGAGCTGGGCATCGCGGCCCAGGACATCTCGACCGCCGGCGTCGAGCACGCGCTGTTCGCGCACTACTTCGGCGTGGTCGCCCTGCCCGCCGGCCACGCGCTGTCCCGCAACAGCGTGATCACGCCGAAACAGCTGGCGCGCCATCCCTTCGTGGCACTGCAACCGGACGATGCGGTGAGCCTGCGCCTGGATGCGATTCTGCACGCCCACGGCGTGCAGCTGCAGACGACGGTCGAAACCTCGTACACCTTCAGCCTGTGCGAACTGGTGCGCAACCGCATCGGCGTCGCCCTGGTCAATCCGGTCACGGCGGTCGACTACCTCGACGCGGGGCTGGTGTTCCGTCCGTTCTCGGAGCGGCTCGAGTTCACGGCGCTGACGATGTGGCCCGCCGGCCGGCCGCTGTCGCCCTTTGTGCGCCAGATGCTGGGCGCCATGCGCGCACGGCTGCAGGCGGACATGGACCGGCTGCGCGCGACGATGCCGCCGGCCGCGGGCAAGGTGGCGCTGCACCAGTTCCAGCCGCTGGAGACGCCAGCGGCCGGGCGATAACACGAAGTCGATAACACGAAACCCAAAAGAAAAAGGGCTACAAGCCTGAGCCTGTAACCCTTTATCCTGCAAATCTTGGTGCCGCTGACCGGAATCGAACTGGTGACCTTCGCATTACGAATGCGCTGCTCTACCGACTGAGCTACAGCGGCGAAACCTGTGCTTCGCCTTGCCTTTCGGCGCACGACGACGTAGCCGCCGTGACGAAAGAACCATATTCTAGCAAACAATGCGGCAAACTTGCTAGTGTGTATCGCTAGCGTGCCGCATTATCGGCCGAAAAGTAGAAATTCAGGCCCCGTGATAGCCCGTGACGACCTCGACTTCTTCCTTCGAGCCCAGGAACACCGGCACGCGCTGGTGCAGCTTGGTCGGCGGGATGTCCAGGATGCGGCCACGGCCGTCGGTGGCGGCGCCGCCGGCCTGCTCGACGATCATCGCCATCGGGTTGGCTTCGTACATCAGGCGCAGCTTGCCCGGCGATTGCGGGTCGCGCAGGTCGGCCGGATACATGAAGACGCCGCCGCGGGTCAGGATGCGGTGCACGTCGGCCACCATCGAGGCGATCCAGCGCATATTGAAATCCTTGCCGCGCGGGCCGGTTTCGCCCGCCAGCAGCTCGTCCACGTAGCGCTGCACCGGCGGATGCCAGTGGCGTTTATTGGACATATTGATGGCGAATTCTTTCGTCGAGACCGGGATCTGCATATCGCTCTGGGTCAGCACCCACGAACCCATCTCGCGGTCCAGCGTGAAGCAGTGCACGCCGTTGCCGGTGGTGAGCACCAGCATGGTCTGCGGGCCGTAGACCGCATAGCCGGCCGCCACCTGGGCGGTGCCGGGCTGCAGGAAGTCCTGCTCGGTCGGCTGGTTCATGCCTTCCGGCGCCTTCAGCACCGAGAAGATGGTGCCGATCGAAACGTTGACGTCGATGTTCGACGAGCCGTCCAGCGGATCGAACAGCAGCAGGAACTCGCCCATCGGATAACGGCTCGGGATCTGGCGGATGGTTTCCATCTCTTCGGACGCCATCGCCGCCAGGTGGCCGCCCCACTCGTTCGCTTCCAGCAGGATTTCGTTGGAGATCACGTCCAGCTTCTTCTGGACTTCGCCCTGGATGTTCTCGGTCTCGGCGCTGCCCAGCACTTCGCCCAGCGCGCCCTTGCTCACCGAATAGCTGATGCGCTTGCAGGCGCGGGCCACGACCTCGATCAGCAGGCGCAGCTCGGCGTTGATGTTCTGGTGCAGGCGCTGCTCTTCGACCAGGTATTGCGTCAGACTTACGCGTTTCATGACTTCCTCAGGTTTGGTTTAAATATTGTTATCAATTCGCGAGCGCTTTGGTGACCACTTCGCGTACGTCGTTCGACAGCTTGCCCTGCCCCGCCACGCGCTGCAGCGCGGCCTTCATCTGTTCTTGCAGCGCCGGCGCGTAACGGCGCCAGCGGTCCATCGCGCGCGCCAGGCGGCTTGCGACCTGCGGGTTGAGCGCGTCGAGCGCGATCACCTGCTCGGCCCAGAAGGCGTAGCCGCTGCCGTCCGGCGCGTGGAACTGCACCGGATTGTTCATGCAGAAGGCGGCGACCAGGCTGCGCGCGCGGTTCGGGTTGCGCAAGGTGAAGGCCGGATGGCGCATCAGCGCGCGCACGGCCGCAACAATGGTGGTCGGGGCCGCGGCCTGCATCATGAACCACTTGTCCACCACCAGGGCCTCGTTCTGGAACTCCTGGTAGAACTCGTCCAGCGCGTCGGCCGCTTCCGGCACGCGCGATGCGATCAGCGCGCCCAGCGCGGCGGCGCGGTCGGTCATATTGCCGGCGTCGTCGAACTGGCGCTGGGCCAGCGCCACGCTATCGTCGTCGGGCGCCGCGTTCAGGTAGGACAGCGCCAGGTTCTTGAGCGCGCGCTTGCCGGCGGACGCGGCATCCGGGCTGTACGCCCCCGGCGTCAGGTTGGCCTCGTACTGCGCCAGCAGCTCGCTGCGCAGGCGCGCACCGATGTCGGCGCGGATGAACTGGCGCGCGATGTGCACGGCCAGCGGGTCGACGCCGTCGATCTGCTCGGCCACCATGCCTTCGGACGGCAGCAGCAGCGCCTGTTCGCGGAAGGCAGGGTCGAGGGTTTCGTCGACCAGCACCTTGCGCATCGCCTCGATGAAGGTCTCGTCCAGGTTCAGGCTGGCGCCGCTATTGCCCTTGGCCGCGGCCTCGCCGGCCAGCTTGAGCAGGCGGCTCATGGCTAGGCGCTGGCCCGCTTCCCAGCGGTTGACCGGGTCGCTGTCATGGCTGAACAGGTGCAGCAGGTCGGCATCGGTATAGCTGCCCTGCAGGACCACCGGCGCCGAGAAGCCGCGCAGCACCGACGCCACCGGCTGCTCCTTGACGTCGGTGAAGACGAAGGTCTGCTCGGCCTGGGTCAGCTCGAGCACCGCCGTCGCGCCGCGGTCGACGCTATCGACCACCAGGCGCATGTCGTTGCCGGCGGCGTCGAGCAGGCCGACCGCGACCGGGATGTGGAACGGCAGCTTCTCTGGCTGGCCCGGCGTCGGCGGGCAGGACTGGATCAGCTTGAGCGTGTAGGTGTGGGCGGTCTCGTCCCAGCGGCCCTCGAAGCGCAGCACCGGGGTGCCGGCCTGGCTGTACCAGCGTTCGAACTGCGTCAGGTCGCGGCCGTTGGCGTCGGCCATCGCGCGCCGGAAATCGTCGCACTCGACCGCCTGCTCGTCATGACGCGCGAAGTACAGGTCCATGCCCTTGCGAAAGCCCTCGACGCCGAACAGGGTCTGGTACATGCGCACCACTTCGGCGCCCTTCTCGTACACCGTCACCGTATAAAAATTATTGATCTCCACGAAGGAGTCGGGACGCACCGGGTGCGCCATCGGGCCGGCATCCTCGGGGAACTGGTGCTGGCGCAGCGTGCGCACCTGGTCGATGCGGGTCACGGCGCGGCCGGTGTCGGTGCCGATCATGTCGGCCGTGAATTCCTGGTCGCGAAATACCGTCAGGCCTTCTTTCAGCGACAGCTGGAACCAGTCGCGGCAAGTCACGCGGTTGCCGGTCCAGTTGTGGAAGTACTCGTGCGCCACCACCGCCTCGATGCCCTGGAAGTCGACGTCGGTCGCCACCCGCGGGTTGGCCAGCACGAACTTGGTGTTGAAGATGTTCAGGCCCTTGTTTTCCATCGCGCCCATATTGAAGTCGCTGGTGGCGACGATCATGAAACGGTCCAGGTCGAGCTCGAGGCCGTATTTCTCTTCGTCCCAGCGAATGCTGTGCTTGAGCGACTGCATCGCATAGTCGGTCTTGTCCAGGTTGCCTTCTTCGACCCACACCTGCAGCAGGGCGTCGCGGCCGTCCGCCAGGCGGAAGGTCTCTTCCTGGCACACCAGTTTGGCGGCCACCAGCGCGAACAGGTAAGAGGGCTTCTTGAACGGGTCTTCCCACAGCGCATAGTGACGTCCGTCGTCGAGGTCGCCTTCCTGGATCAGGTTGCCGTTCGACAGCAGCACCGGGTAGCGCGCCTTGTCGGCGCGCAGCATCACCGTGTACTTGGCCATCACGTCCGGGCGGTCCGGGAAATAGGTGATGCGGCGGAAACCTTCGGCCTCGCACTGCGTGAAGAAGTTGCCATTCGATACATACAAGCCGCTGAGCGTCGTGTTCTGCTCGGGCACGCAGACCGATTCGATCTCGAGCACCACTTCATCGGGCGCCGCGTGGATGACCAGCAGATTATCGGCCAGCGTATAGTCGGCCCCGACCCCGGCCCCGGACAGGGTCTTGCCGTTCAGGCGCAGCGCCACCAGTTCGATTTCCTCGCCATGCAGCTCAATGGCCCGCCCGCTGGCCGCCGGGTTGCGGCGCAAGGTCAGGCGGTTGGCCACGACCGTACGCGCAGGATCCAGGTCGAAGCCGAGCTCGACAGTATCCACAAGGTAAGTCGGCGGGTTATAGTCTTTGCGGTAAATGGTCTGGGGCGTATCGGTGCGCATAGGAAGGGTCCAAGAACACAGTGGAGAAGTGCTTATTTTACCAACAAGCTTTTCCGGTGCTTCGTTCGATTCCATGTATCGCAGTGTATGCACGGTAACGGGGTGTAAAACCCGGTTCATTGATCTTGAACAAGCGGTAAGCTTGATCATCGACGAAATTCCGCACAAATATTTTGGAGACTGTATGAAACGCCTCATCATGGTCGCCGCCGGCACGGCGCTCGCGCTGCTCCTGGGCGGTTGCGCGACCACCATTCGCAGCGACGTCACGACCTTCCACCAATGGCCGGCCCAGATACAAGACAAGAGTTATGTGTTCGAGGTGCCGTCACCGCAGGACGACACACTGGAATGGCGCAGCTACCAGGAACTGGTGCGCGCCCAGCTGGCGCGCCAGGGCTTTAGCGACGCCGACGGCGCCACGCCGGCGCTGACGGTGGCGATGCGCTTCACTACCACCGACCTTCCGGTGCGCGTGCTGGAACCGATCATGACGCCGTACTTCTATCCGGGCGCACGCTACGGCTACGGCTACCGCGGCTTCAATCGCCGCTACTGGGGCGGCTGGTACAGCCCGTTCTACGATCCGTTCTGGGGACCGTATCCGGCCTACCAGACCTCGATCGAGCACCACTACCGGCGCGAGCTGCAGGTCTCGATCAAGTCGGCACGCGACGGCAAGCGCCTGTTCGACGTCACGGTACACAACACCAGCCGCAATATGTCGACGCCGGAAATCATGCCGGCGCTGGTGCACAGCGCCTTCGAAGGCTTCCCGGGACCGTCGGGCGTGGCGCGGCGGGTCGAGGTGAAGCAGGAGCCGAAGCGCTGATTCTAGCCACCACCTGATTCAACACCACGTCATTCCCGCGCAGGCGGGAATCCAAGTCTTAAGCGTTTCGACAGCACCAGCAGTTCTTGGGTCCCCGCCTGCGCGGGGAGTCGTTACTGCCAGTGGCAGTAACGACGTTTTGTGGCCACGGATTCAATGACCGAATGCGGTCTGCAGCGGCGCAAAAAAAAAAGGCCCGTCACGCAAGGCGCGACGGGCCAACGAGAGACAACGGTAATGCCAGCGCGCCTCAGCGCACCATGCACGGTTTCTTGCTATCGAACTTCCAGTTCGGAACGAGGTACTGCATCCCCACCGCATCGTCGCGCCCGCCCAGCCCCATCGCCAGGTAGCGTTGATGCGCGGCCTCCACCGCCTCCATATCGAGTTCCACGCCCAGCCCGGGCGTCGTCGGCACGGTGACCATGCCGTCCACGATGCACAGCGGATTGCGGGTCAGGTGCTGGCCGTCCTGCCAGATCCAGTGGGTGTCGATCGCCGTGACGTCGCCCGGCGCCGCCGCCGCGCAATGGGTGAACATCGCCAGCGAGACATCGAAGTGGTTGTTCGAATGCGAGCCCCAGGTCAGGCCCCAGGCTTCGCACATCTTGGCCACGCGCACGGTGTCCTGCATGGTCCAGAAATGCGGGTCGGCCAGCGGGATGTCCACCGCCCCCAACTGCACCGCGTGGGCCAGCTGGCGCCAGTCGGTGGCGATCATATTGGTGGCGGTGCGCAGGCCCGTGGCGCGGCGGAACTCGGCCATCGTCTCGCGGCCCGAATAACCGCCTTCCGCGCCGCAGGGATCCTCGGCATAGGCCAGCACGCCTTTCATGTCGCGGCACAGCCGGATCGCGTCCTGCAGCAGCCAGCAACCGTTGGGATCGAGCGTGACGCCGGCCTGCGGGAAGGCTTCCTTGAGCGCGCGCGCCGCCTCGATTTCCTGTTCGCCGCGCAGCACGCCGCCCTTGAGCTTGAAGTTCTTGAAGCCGTAGCGCTTCTGCGCGGCGCGGGCCTGGGCCACGATGGCGTCGGTGTCCATGGCCACTTCATGGCGCTGGCGCAGCCACTCGTCATCCGCATCGGGCTCGCTGGCATAAGGCAGGTCGGTAGCCTTGCGGTCGCCCACGTAGAACAGATAGCCCAGCATCTCGACCTGGTCGCGCTGGCGGCCATCGCCCAGCAGGTCGGCCACCGGCACGCCCATGAACTTGCCCAGCAGGTCGAGCAGGGCGCATTCGACGCCGGCCACCGCGTGGATCGTCACGCGCAGGTCGAAGGTCTGCTGTCCGCGCCCCGCCGCATCGCGTCCGGCGAAGGTCGTGCGGATCGAGCGCAGCACGCCGTTCCAGGCGCCGATCGGCTGGCCGACGACCAGCGCGCGCGCATCCTCGAGCGTCTGGCGGATGCTCTCCCCACCCGGCACTTCGCCGACGCCCTGCTGGCCGCTGCTGTCGGTGAGGATCACCAGGTTACGGGTGAACCACGGCGCGTGGGCGCCGCTGAGGTTGAGCAGCATGCCGTCGCGGCCCGCGACCGGCACCACACGCATCGCGGTAATCGTTGGCGTGCCACCCGGCGTCGAAGATTCCATGGTCATCATTCTCTCCCCAAAAGCTATGTTACCGGTATCAATTGAGATCGATGATACCGGTATCTTGGTGTTGAAGTCAATACGCTGAAAGGGCTTTGACAGCTAGCTGCTGCCGCGTTCGACGATCACGAAGCCGACGTCGCGCACCGGCTCCTCCACCGGCCGGCCTTCGGCGCGGTCGATGATCAGCTGGGCGGCGGTGGAGCCGATGGCGGTGCCGTCGATGCGCACCGTGGTCAAGGGGGGATGCAGGTCGCGCGAGAACGCCAGGTCGCCCAGGCCGACCACGGCCAGCTGCTCGGGCACCCTGATGCCCAGCGCCAGCGCTTCGAGCAGCACGCCCTGGGCCATCATGTCGGAACTGCAGAACACGGCGTCGATGCCGGGATCGCGCGCCAGCAGCTCGCGCAGGCTCGCGCGGCCGCTGCCGAGCGTGGTCGGCGCCGGCACGATGCAGGTCGGCACCGCCGCGCGGTCCGCGCCCAGCCCCGGCTGCAGCGCCAGCACGGTGTCGGCGAACTGCCGGTTGCGGCGCACCGCGCGTTCGTCGTCGGCGCTGATGGCGGCGATCTTGCGGCGCCCGCGCCCGTGCAGGTATTCGGCCACCGCCTTGCCGATCTGTTCGTGCGAGAAGCCCACCAGCATGTCGATCGGGCTATCGGTCAGGTCCCAGGTCTCGACCACCGGGATGCCGCTGGCCAGCAGGCGGCGCCGGCCCTGCTCCGAGCGCATGATCCCGGTCAGCACCACGCCATCGGGGCGGCGCCCGATGATGGCCTCGAGCAGCGCGTCCTCGCGCGAGTTTTCGTAGCCGGCCTGGCCCAGCATCAGCTGGTAACCGCGCGCGGCCAGGCCGTCGGTGAGCGCCTGCACCATCTCGAGAAAGACCGAGCCGCTGATGGTCGGCACCACGGCCGCCACCATGCGGCTCTTCTTGGAGGCCAGGCCGCCGGCCAGCAGGTTCGGCACGTAACCCACCCGGTCCACCACCTCGCGCACGCGCTGCAGGATCTCGGGCGAGACCGAATCGGGATTGTTCAGCGCGCGCGAGACGCTCATCGGGGCCACGCCGGCCAGGCGGGCGACGTCGCGCACCGTGGGCGTGGCGCCCTTGCGGCTCTTGCGGACTGTGGCTGGTGCGTCCTTCGGGGCGGGGGTTTCCATGGCCGCGATTCTAGCACCGAGGTATGCCGCGCCCTCTATCGGTATTTCTGCTGCATGCCGTCATAGAAGCGCTTCAAAGTATGGAAGGCCTTCTTTTTCTGGCCGGTGTCCGAGATCAGGCCCTTGCGGTTCCAGAAATCCTGGTACTGCGGATGCGGGCGGCGCGGCGAGCGGAAGTCGGCCAGTATCCATGGCGTCATGCCGCGCAGGCCGGGGATCGCGGTCAGCAGCTTGAACTGGTTCTGGTACAGGCGTTCCTGGTATTCCTCAGTCCAGCGGGTGGCGGCGTCGCCGTGATGGCCGCCCAGCGCATCGGCGCCGAATTCGCTGACCACCACCGGTTTGTTCACCTTGATGTCGAAGTGATAGTTGAGCATGTCCTCGGGATCGCTCCAGTACCAGCCGGCGTATTCGTTGAAGCTGGCCAGGTCCAGCTTGCCGGCCAGCGGATCCTCGACCACCACCCGCTGGCCCTCGCGGTGCACTTCGAGCGCCGCCGCCACCAGGCGCGTGTCGTCCAGGCCGCGCACGGTGTCGGCCAGCCGGCCCATGAAGACGTTGCGCGGCTCGCCCACCGGGGTCTCGTTCCCGATCGACCAGACGATGACGCTGGCGCGGTTCTTGTCGCGCACCACCATATCGGTCAGCTGGCGGTCGGCGTTGCGGTAGGTGTCGGGATTGGTCCACGAGATGGTCCAGTACACCGGCACCTCGGCCCACAGCAGCAGGCCCATCTCGTCGGCCAGGCGCGACATGTGCTCGCTGTGCGGATAGTGGGCCAGGCGCACGAAGTTGGCGTTGAGCTCCCGCGCCCACTGCAGCATCATGCGCATATCGCCCTCGCCGCGCAGGCGTCCCTGGGCCAGCGGATTCTCGTCGTGCAGCGAGATCCCGCGCAAAAAGATCGACTTCCCGTTGAGCAGGATGTCCTGGCCGCGGGTTTCGATGGTGCGGAACCCCACCCTGTCCTTCACCGTGTCCGGACCGGCCGCGATCTCGACGTCGTACAGGGTCGGCGCTTCGGGCGACCAGTAGCGCAGCTTGCCCGCGGGGATGTCGATGGCGGCGCGGCCGCTGGCGTCGGCCTGGACCGTGGTCCGGATGCCGGCCGCGGGAATCGTCACGCTGACGCTTTGCTGCGGCTGGGCGCCGGCCAGCTGGACGAAGCCCTGGATACGTTTCAGGTCGCCCTTGGCCAGCTGCACCTTGTAGTCGGCGATATAGGTGGCGGGGACTTCGGCCAGCAGCACGTCGCGCGTGATGCCGCCATAGTTCCACCAGTCGGTGTTCACGGTCGGGATCTCGTCCTGGTGGCGCATATTGTCGACCTTGACCACCACGAAGTTGCGGCCCTTGTTCAGCTTGCCGCTGACGTCGAACTGGAACGGCGTGAAGCCGCCCTTGTGCGTGCCCAGCTTCTTGCCGTTCAGGTAGACGTGGGCCTGGTAATTCACGGCGCCAAAGTAGAGGAAATAGCGTTTTCCCTGCTGCGGCTCGGCATTGAACACCTGGCGTATCCACACCGTGCCTTCATAGAACAGCAGCTTTTCATCCTGCGAATTCCAGTCGCCGGGAATCTTGAGCGTGGGGGACAGGTCGAAGTTGTACTCGACCAGTTCGCCCTTCTGCGGCGGGCCCAGGTCGTCATAGAAGCCGCCCTTGCCCGAGGGCGTCGTGTCGAACGGCTCGCGCCGGTAGTTGTAATAGCCCGTCTCGTAGGGGTCGACGATGTAGTTCCAGCGGCCGTTCAGGCTCAGGTACTGGCGGCCGTAGATGTTCTGCAGCGGCGCGGACGCTTGCGCCTCGGTCGCCGGCGTCGGCGCTTGCGCCATTGCGTTCACATGCCAGGACAGGACCAGCGCACACAGCGCCGCCCCCAATGCATTGCCAAGATGCTTCATGGTTGTCTCCCGCTCTCCGGCTGGCGGCGTCCGGTGTGGTTTTTTGTTACCGGTATCTAGTGCTGAACTATCGTAGCGGGACAGTTTTGTTGTGTCAACAAAATGCTGGGCGGCGACACCTTTGTGAAGACAGGCCTAGAGCCGGGGCAGGATCTCGGCGCCCAGTTCGCGCAAGACGTCCTCGACAGGCCGCGTGCCCCGGTGCAGGTTGAACAGGATGTGCGCAACGCCGAGTTCGCGCATGCGTTCAAGATAGGGGGCGAGCGCATGGCGGCCGGTGCGCAGGCCAAGCTCGATCGCTTCGGCAGGCGCCGCCGGATCGTCCAGCAAGTCCAGCTGCACCGACTGGATGAAGGGCTTGCGCATGCCGGGCGAGCGCTGGTCCTGCGCCATGTGCCAGAGGGCGATCCGCCCTTTTTGCCGGTCTTCTTCGCGGTGATAGCTGGCCCAGGCATCGGCATGTTCGGCGATCCACTGCAGCGACTGGCGTGCGCTGCCCACCGCGAGCATTGGGATAAGCGCCTGCGGCGGGGGCAAGACGCGGTACTCTTCCGTTTCCACGGCCGGCGCCGGCGCGAGCGCGGCGCGCACGGCGTTCCAGTGCTCGCGGAAGGCCACGTCGCGTGTATCGAGGTCGGCCCCGAAACGCGCGAATTCCTCGGGCCGGTCGCCCGACCCCAGGCCCAGCAGCAGGCGGCCGTGGCTGATCCGGTCCAGGCTCAGGGCCGCCTTGGCCACGTGCAGCGGATGGCGCAGCGGCAGCACGATGGCGCCGGTGGCGAGCGCGATCCGCCCGGTCACCGCCGCCAGCGCGGCCAGCCACAGGAAGGGATCGTCCAGCGCCGCGGTCTCGTTGGCGCTGCCCTGCGGGATCATCAGGGGCACGTCGCGGGTCCACAGCGCTGCAAAACCCAGCGCGTCGGCCAGGCGCGCATGCTCTTGCGCCAGCGCCAGGTCGGCCAGGGCGCCGGACTGTCCCGCCATGGGCGTCATCAGCCCGACCGTCAGGCGGCCGGGGACGAATACCTGCCCGTATGCGCGATTGAAGTCCTGCATCGGTTCAGGTGAAATAGGCTTCGGAGCCGAAGGTAAGCGCCACCACCACCAGCATGGCCAGCACCAGCACGATCAGCAGGCGCCCGAACTTCGGCGCGCCGTCGCCGGATGGCGGCACGGATGGCGGCAACTGCGGCAGCGGGTCGTCGTCGCGCGCGTCCCTCATGACGCCAACTCCGACGACAACTCCGGCAGCAGCACCGTCGAACCGGTCGTGCGGCGCGCTTCCAGCGCGCGGTGCGCCTCGCCCGCCTCGGCCAGGGCGAAGGTCTGGCGCACCTCGACCTTCACCTTGCCGCTGCCGACCATCTCGAACAGCTCGGCCGTCATCGCCTCCTGCTCTTCCTGGTTACTCATGTAGTCGAACAGGGTCGGCCGGGTCAGGAACAGCGAGCCGCGCCTGGACAGTTCGGCCGGGGCAAACGGCTCGACCGCACCCGAGGCGTTGCCGAAGCTGACCATCAGGCCACGCCGGCGCAGGCAGTCGAGCGAGGCGGTGAAGGTGTCCTTGCCCACCGAGTCGTACACCACCGGCACGCCCTCGCCCCCAGTGAGCTCGCGCACGCGCGCCACGATGTCCTCGTCGTTGTAATTGATGACGTGGGCCGCGCCGTGGCGCAGCGCCAGCTCGCCTTTTTCCTTCGAGCCCACGGTGCCGATCAGGCGCACGCCGAGCGCGCGCGCCCACTGGCAGGCGATCAGGCCGACGCCGCCGGCCGCGGCGTGGAACAGGATCGTGTCGCCGGCCTTCACCGGATAGGTCTGGCGCAGCAGGTATTGCACCGTCAGGCCCTGCAGCATCATGGCGGCCGCGGTCTCGAAGCCGATCGCATCGGGCAGCCTGACCAGGAAGCGGGCCGGCATGGTGCGCACGCTGGCGTAGGCGCCCAGCGGCCCGCCGGCATAGGCCACGCGGTCGCCCGGCCGCACATGGGTCACGCCCTCGCCCACCGCCTCGACCACGCCCGCGCCTTCCTTGCCGAGATAGCCGGGCAGCGGCTGCGGATACAGGCCGGTGCGGAAATACACGTCGATGAAGTTCAGGCCGATCGCGTGCTGGACGATGCGCGCCTCGCCCGGCCCGGGGGCCGACGCCTCGACGTCGACGTATTCCATCACTTCTGGGCCGCCGGTGGCGGCGATCCGGATCGCTTTGGCGAGCATGGTTTCTCCTGTGGGATTGGTCAGGCGGCGCTGCGCGCGCCCATCAGTTGCGACAGCACCAGGCGCGCGGTCGAGACGTTGGTCGCGCACGGGATATTGTGCACGTCGCAGGCGCGCACCAGCGCGTTGATGTCGGGTTCGTGCGGCTGCGGCGTCATCGGGTCGCGCAGGAAGATCACGCAATCGATCAGGCCGTCGACCAGCAGGGAACCGATCTGCAGGTCGCCGCCGACCGGCCCCGAATGCTTGCGCTCGACATTCAGGCCCAGCTCGCTGATCAGGCGCCCGCCGGTGGTGCCAGTGGCCGACAGGGCGCAGCCCTGCAGGAACTCGCGGTACTCGGCGGCGAGCGAGATCATGTCGTCCTTCTTCTTGTCGTGCGCGATCAGGGCAATGCGTGGGGCGGCGGTCAGGGGCGTGGTGGTCATGTCGTGGGCGGCGGCTGGTATGGTCGGGACGCTCATAAGAATACCGCATTCGATCAAGCGGTCATATAAACCACTGACTGCGCCATAACGTTCTGAAGGCGATCAATATCTGCGCAAGGCTGTGGCGGCGGCGCCGAAGTTCGGCGTCACGACGGGGGCAATCGCGGCGCTGCGGCATCGCGCGTGTGGCAGGAGAGTTGCACCACTGGCGTCAGCACCAGGCGCATCGGGCGACGGCGGCCTCGGCGTCAAGGCGCATCCCGCCGCGCCCGCCGAACGGGGTCGATATGCGCGCGGTCGAAACCATGCATCTCAACCAACAGGAGAATTCATCATGACCCGGAAGACAGAGCGCACGGGGCCACCGGGAGCGCGGCAATGAACCTGCGTGACGTCGAAACACGTCTCGGCCGCGACCGCTTCTTGCTGCTGGCCCTGATCGTCGTATCGCTGCTGGCCAGCCTGTGCTGGGCCGGCCTCGTGCTGGGCGGCCTGGTGCTCGGCAGCGCGCCCCTGGCCGCGGACGCGGCAGCCAGCGGCGTCGGGGCCGCGGGTACGGCCGCCGCCGCGGGTACGGCCGCCGCCGCGGCCAGCGCCGCGCCCTCCCTGGCCTACCAGGCCGGCCAGCTGGCGCTGGTCTTCCTCACCTGGGCCGGCCTGTGCACGGCCATGATGCTGCCCCTGGCCAGCCGCGCCACGGTGCTGTTCGCGCGCATCGCCGGCGAGCACGCGGCCCAGCGTGCGCGCCTGCGCACCTGGCTGTTCGTGCTCGGCTACCTGGGCGCCTGGACCGGTTTCGCGCTGCTGGCCGCGATCGCCCAATGGACGCTGCACGAATCCGACCACGACGGCGCCGTGCGCCACCCTCTGCTGCTCGGCCTGGCCATGGTGGCGGCCGGCGTCTACCAGTGGACACCCGCCAAGCATGCCTGCCTGGAGCACTGCCGGGCGCCCCTGCCCGGCATCCTGGCCGGCTGGCGCGACGGCCTGCCCGGCGCGTTCTGGCGCGGCGCCGCCCACGCCCGCCAGTGCCTGGGCTGTTGCTGGCTGCTGATGCTCCTGCTGCTGGCCGCCGGCCCGGACAACCCGGCCGCGATCGTCGTCGTCGGCCTGTTCGTGCTGGCCGAGATCCGCCTCGCCAGCGGCCACTGGATCGCCTGCGCGGGCGGGCTGTCGCTGCTCGCCCTGGGAACCAGACTGTTGTTTCCATGACAGTCAAACCTGAGCCTGACGACGAATTTGCAAGGGGGGCCTATGCTAGAATATCGGCCACTCTTGCATACCGTCTAAGGAATTCTCGACATGGCTGGACACAGCAAATGGGCCAATATCAAGCATAAAAAAGCCGCTACCGACGCCAAGCGCGGCAAGATCTGGACGCGCCTGATCAAGGAGATCACCGTGGCCGCGCGCATGGGCGGCAGCGACATCCCGTCCAACCCGCGCCTGCGCCTGGCGGTCGAGAAGGCCGCGGACGCGAATATGCCGAAGGATAACGTCACCCGCGCGATCCAGCGAGGCTCGGGCGAGCTCGAAGGCGTCAACTACGAAGAAGTTCGCTACGAAGGCTATGGCATCGGCGGCGCGGCGATCATCGTCGACTGCCTGACCGACAACCGTGTCCGCACCGTGGCCGAAGTGCGCCACGCCTTCAGCAAATTCGGCGGCAATATGGGCACCGAAGGCTCGGTCGCCTTCATGTTCACGCACACCGGCCAGTTCCTGTTCGCGCCGGGCGTCGACGAAGACAAACTGATGGAAGCCGCGCTCGAAGCCGGCGCCGACGACGTCATGGCCGACGAAGAAGGCGGCTTCGAAGTGCTGTGCGATCCGCACGCCTTCTCCTCGGTGAAAGAAGCACTGGAAGCAGCCGGCTTCAAGGCCGAAGTGGCCGAAGTCATCATGAAGCCCGCCACCGAGACCGTGTTCACGGGCGAGGAAGCGGTCAAGATGCAGAAACTCCTCGATGCGCTGGAAAACCTGGACGACGTCCAGGAAGTCTTCACCAACGCCGTGATCGAAGAATAATTGGTAGCGAATATGAAAATCCTCGTAGTCGGCTCGGGCGGCCGCGAACACGCGCTGGCGTGGAAACTGGCCCAATCGGAACGCATCCAGACGGTCTTCGTCGCGCCCGGCAACGGCGGCACCGCGCTCGATGCGCGCCTGGTGACGGTCGACGTGACCGATCCTGAGGCGCTGGCCGACTTCGTGGTGGCAGAAGGCGTGGCCCTGACCCTGGTCGGCCCGGAAGCGCCGCTGGCGGCCGGCATCGTCAACCTGTTCCGCTCGCGCGGCCTCAAGATCTTCGGCCCCACCCGCGAGGCGGCCCAGCTCGAGAGCTCGAAGGATTTCGCCAAGGCCTTCATGCACCGCCACGGCATCCCGACCGCGAAGTACGAAACCTTCTCGGACGCCGCCGCGGCCCACGCCTACATCGACGCCAACGGCGCCCCGATCGTCATCAAGGCCGACGGCCTGGCGGCCGGCAAGGGCGTGGTGGTGGCGATGTCGCCCGACGAAGCCCACGCTGCGGTCGACCACATGCTGTCCGATAACGCCTTCGGCGACGCCGGCGCCCGCATCGTGATCGAGGAATTCCTGGCCGGCGAAGAAGCCAGCTTCATCGTCATGTGCGACGGCAGGAACGTGCTGGCGCTGGCCACCAGCCAGGACCACAAGCGCCTGAAGGACGCCGACCAGGGCCCGAACACGGGCGGCATGGGCGCCTACTCGCCGGCGCCGATCGTGACGCCATCGATGCATGCGCGCGTGATGCGCGAGATCATCAACCCGACCATCCAGGGCATGGCGCGCGACGGCATCCCGTTCACCGGCTTCCTGTACGCCGGCCTGATGATCGACGCCGAGGGCAATCCGCGCACGCTCGAGTTCAACTGCCGCATGGGCGACCCGGAAACCCAGCCGATCATGACGCGCCTGAAGAGCGACTTCGCCACCGTGCTGGAACATGCCTGCAACGGCACCCTCGACACGGTCGAGCTGGAATGGGACCGCCGCACCGCCGTGGGCGTCGTGATGGCGGCCGCCGGCTATCCGGACAGCCCGCGAAAGGGCGACGTCATCGACGGCATCCCTGCGGAAGTACCTGAATGCGTCACCTTCCACGCCGGCACCCGCCTGGTGGACGGCAAGCTGCAGACCAGCGGCGGCCGCGTGCTGTGCGTGGTGGGCCTGGGCGACAGCGTCAAGATGGCGCAGAAGCAGGCGTATGAAACCGTCGAAAAGATCCATTTCAATGGCGCGCAGTACCGGCGCGACATTGGCTGGCGCGGCGTAAAGTAAGCCTTTCCCAACCAACGCCAGATGTAGCCATTCGGTGGGCCGGTGTACAATCGGCCCACTTTTCATTCCCAGTTGCTCATTCTTCATGTCTTCCCCCAACCCCGCCGTCATCAAGGCCTGGCTGCTCGAGCTCCAGGCGCGCATCGTCCATGGTCTCGAACAGGTCGATGGCACACCGTTCCTGCGCGAGGAATGGCAGCGGCCCGAGGGCGGCGGCGGCATTTCGCGCCTGGTCGAGGAAGGCAATGTCCTCGAACGGGGCGGGGTGAACTTCTCGCACGTGCGCGGCGCCACACTGCCGGCGTCGGCCACCGCCGTGCGTCCGGAACTGGCGGGCCGCGCCTGGGAAGCGATGGGCGTGTCGCTGGTGCTGCATCCGCGTAACCCCTATGCCCCGACGGTGCACATGAATGTGCGCTTTTTTGAAGCGACGGCGCCCGGCAAGGACCCGGTCTGGTGGTTCGGCGGCGGCATGGACCTGACTCCGTATTACGGCGAAGTCGAGGACGCGCGCCACTTCCACCAGGTCTGCCACGACGCGCTGGCGCCGTTCGGAGAAGGCTTGCATCCGCGTTTCAAGAGCTGGTGCGACGATTACTTCTACCTGAAGCACCGCAAGGAACCGCGCGGCGTCGGCGGCATCTTCTTTGACGATTTCAACGAGCTCGGCTTCGAGCAGTCGTACGCGCTGGTGCGCAACGTGGGCGAACGCTTCCTGGACGCCTACCTGCCGATCCTGCAACGCCGCAAGGACCAGCCATATGGCGAGCGCGAGCGCGACTTCCAGGCCTACCGGCGCGGCCGCTACGTCGAGTTCAACCTGGTCTGGGACCGTGGTACCCTGTTCGGCCTGCAGTCGGGCGGACGGACCGAGGCGATCCTGATGTCGATGCCGCCGATCGTCAAATGGCGCTATGACTGGCATCCCGAACCCGGCAGCCCTGAAGCACGGCTGTATTCCGACTTCCTGGTGCACCGGGACTGGCTGGCGCCGTGACCGGGGCTGCCGGCACGCCTGGCCGCAACCGCTGCATCGCCGTCCTCGGCGGCAGCTTCGATCCGGTGCACCAGGGCCACGTCGCGCTGGCGCGGCTGTTCGCCGGCCTGTTGCAGCCGGACGCCTTGCGCATCCTGCCGGCCGGGCAGCCGTGGCAAAAGAATGGCCTCCAGGCCAGCGACCGCGACCGGGTCGCGATGCTGGAACTGGCTTTCGACGCCTTGAAGAGCCCGAGCCTGCCGGTCACGATCGACCTGCAGGAAATCGAACGCAACACGCCAACGTATACGGTCGAAACCCTGCGCGCGCTGCGCAAGGAGCTGGGCCCGCGCGCCTCGATCGTGTTCCTGATGGGCGCCGACCAGTTGCGCAAGCTCGATAGCTGGAACGAGTGGCGTGAACTGTTCGCCCTCGCCAACCTGGGCGTGGCGACGCGTCCGGGCTACGACCTGGCGCAAGAAGCATTGCCACCGATGGTGGCCCAAGAACTGTCGACGCGGCTTGCAACGCCCGACACCGTGCGCCTGCTGGCGCACGGAAAAGTCTGCCTCGCGCCGACGCTGGATGTGGACCTCTCGTCCAGCCAGCTCCGTGCGGCCTTGCAATCCGGCGCGGATGCTAGCGCGCTCGGGATGGCGCAAGTGCTAGACTATATTCAACAACATAACCTGTACAAAAACTAATGGATATCAAGAAACTGCAAACCCTCGTCGTCGACGCCCTGGAAGACGTGAAGGCCCAGGACATCGTCCTGTTCGACACGACCCACCTGACCAGCCTGTTCGACCGCATCGCCGTGGCCTCGGGTACGTCGAACCGCCAGACCAAGGCGCTGGCCGCCTCGGTGCGCGACAAGGTCAAGGCTGCGGGCGGCGACGTGATCGGCCTGGAAGGCGAAGACACCGGCGAATGGGTGCTGGTCGACCTGGGCGACATGATCGTCCACATCATGCAGCCGGCCATCCGCCAATACTATCGCCTCGAAGAAATCTGGGGCGAGAAGCCGGTCAAGCTGGGCGCCGCCAAGCGCAAGTCGACCGTCGAGGGCATCGAAGCCGACGCCGCCAAGCCGAAGTCGAAGCACCTGGCGGCCAACCAGGCGCAGGAAGAAGCCAAGCCGGTCAACGAACGCAAGCCGGCCGCCAAGCGCGCGACCAAGGCCGCCGCAGAGACCGCCGCCAAGCCTGCTGCCAAGAAAGCGCCCGCGAAGAAAGCCGCCGCCAAGGCCGTCCCGACCGGCAAGACCGTGAAGGTTGCACCGAGCAAGACCGAAGTCGCCGCCGTCGAAGCGACCAAGGCCAAGCCGCCGAAGCGCGTGACCAAGGCTGCCGCACCGAAGGCCGCCCCGGCCGCCGATGCGCCGGTCAAGAAGGTGATCCGCCGCATCAAGAAGGACGCTGAGTAAGGGTCCTCATGCAGTTGATCATTGCCGCGGTCGGCCACAAGATGCCGGCCTGGATCGAGTCCGGCTTCACCGAGTACACGAAGCGCATGCCGCCCGAGCTGCGCATCGTGCTCAAGGAGATCAAGCCGGTCGAACGCTCTGGCAGCAAGACCGCCGCCACCGCGATGGCGCTCGAACGCGAGCGCATCGAGGTTGCCCTGCCGAAGGGCGTGCGCATCATCGCCCTGGACGAACGCGGCAAGGACCTGACCAGCGTCGGCCTCTCGCAACAGCTGGAAACCTGGCAGCGCGACGGCCGCGACACCGCCTTCCTGATCGGCGGGGCCGATGGCCTCGATCCCGAGCTGAAGGCGCGCGCCGAAGGACTGATCCGCATCTCCAGCATGACCCTGCCGCACGGAATCGTCCGGGTCATGCTGGCGGAACAGCTCTACCGCGCCTGGTCAATTACCCAGAATCATCCTTACCACCGGGTCTGAAGAAACCCGGCAGCGATCAAGAACAGCGATGAAAAACCAGCACAATAAAATCTACCTCGCTTCCAAGAGCCCGCGCCGGCGCGAACTGCTGCGCCAGATCGGGGTCGATTTCGAACTGATGCTGCTACGCAGCGACCCGGGCCGCGTGGTCGACGTCAGCGAGGATGTGCTGCCGGGCGAAGACGTCCACGCTTACGTGGCGCGCGTGGCCCGGGCCAAGGGCGCCTTCGCCTTCAACCTGCTGCTGCAGCGGCGCCAGCCGCTGCGCCCGGTACTCACGGCCGACACCACCGTCACCATCGACGGCGAGATCCTCGGCAAGCCAGCGGATAACCGAGAGGCGGTCGCCATGCTGGAACGCTTGTCCGGCCGCACTCACCAGGTACTGACCTCGGTGGCGGTGCATTCCCAGCACGTGGCCGAGCAGGTCACGCAAGTGTCGAATGTGCGCTTCGCCACCCTCACTGCGGCCCGGATCAGGGCCTATTGCGCCACGCTGGAACCCTACGACAAGGCCGGCGGCTACGGCATCCAGGGTCCGGCGGCGCTGTTCATCGAGCACATCGAGGGCAGCCATTCGGGCATCATGGGCTTGCCGCTGTTCGAGACCGCCAACCTGCTGCGCAAGGCGGGATTGGCAATCTGATTGCCCGCTTCGGCCCCAGGGCCTGCGCGTGTATCATGTCACCCTGAACAATACGCACGGCAGGGTCCATGAACGAAGACATCCTCATCAACATCACACCGCAGGAAACGCGCGTCGCGCTGATCCTGCAGGGCGCGGTACAGGAGCTGCACATCGAGCGCACGCTCACGCGCGGGTTGGCGGGGAACGTCTATCTGGGCAAGGTGGTGCGCGTGCTGCCGGGGATGCAGTCGGCCTTCATCGACATCGGCCTGGAGCGCGCCGCCTTCCTGCACGTGGCCGATATCTGGGAAGCGCGCAGCCACGACGGCGGCAACGCCCCGCTTACCCCGATCGAAAAACTGCTGTTCGACGGCCAGGTGCTGACCGTGCAGGTCATCAAGGATCCGATCGGCACCAAGGGCGCGCGCCTGTCCACCCAGATCTCGATCGCCGGCCGCATGCTGGTGTATTTACCGCAAGACCACCACATCGGCATCTCGCAGAAGATCGAAAAGGAAGCCGAGCGCGAACGCCTGCGCACGCACCTGCAAAGCCTGCTGCCGGCCGAGGAAAAAGGCGGCTACATCGTGCGCACGATGGCCGAGGAAGCCTCGAGCGACGACATCGCCGCCGACGTCGACTACCTGCGCAAGACCTGGGGCGCCATCGTGCAGGGCGCGCGCACCCTGCCGCCCACCACCCTGCTGTACCAGGACCTGAGCCTGGCCCAGCGCGTGCTGCGCGACTTCGTGCACGACGAGACGGCCAGCATCCAGGTGGACTCGCGCGAGAACTTCCTGAAACTGGCCGAATTCGCCCAGATCTACACCCCGAGCGTGCTGTCGCGCATGGCGCACTACACCGGCGAGCGCCCGCTGTTCGACCTGTACGGCGTGGAAGAGGAAATCCTGCGCGCGCTGGGCCGGCGCGTGGATCTCAAGTCCGGCGGCTACCTGATCGTCGACCAGACCGAGGCGATGACGACCATCGACGTCAATACCGGTGGCTACGTCGGCGGGCGCAACTTCGCCGACACGATTTTCAAGACCAACCTGGAGGCGGCGCACGCCATCGCGCGCCAGCTGCGCCTGCGTAACCTGGGCGGCATCATCATCCTCGACTTCATCGACATGGAGAACAACGAGCACCGCAACGCGGTGCTGGCCGAGCTCAAGAAAACCCTGGCGCGCGACCGCACCAAGGTCTCGGTGAGCGGCTTCTCGGCACTGGGCCTGGTCGAGATGACGAGAAAGCGCACCCGTGAATCGCTGGCCCACATCCTGTGCGAACCGTGCCCTGCCTGCTCCGGCAAGGGCCAGGTGAAAACCAGCCGCACGATCTGCTACGAGATCCTGCGCGAACTGCTGCGCGAAGCCAAGCAGTTCAATCCGCGCGAATTCCGCATCGTTGCCGGGCAAGAGGTGATCGACCTGTTCCTCGAAGAAGAATCGCAACATCTGGCCATGCTGGGCGACTTTATCGGCAAGCGCATTTCGCTGCAGGTGGAGAAGGGCTATCACCAGGAACAGTACGACGTGATCCTGATGTAGGACAGGCCGGCGGGGCATCCAGTTGGACGAGGTCCGCGTAGTTCACTACTCGACGACCAACCGAAGAGGAAATCCATGCTCCGCCTGCTCCATCCCGTCCTGCTGACTGCCTCCCTTGCCCTTGCCTGCCCGGCCTTCGCGCACGGTGCGCCACCGGTATCTGCCGAGCGCGCGCTCACCATCGGCGGCGGCGTCGAACGCAGCCTGACGCTGGACGTCGAGGCCTTGCGCCAGCGTCCGGCGGCCGAACTGGCCGAAGTGCGCGTGGCCGGCAAATTCGGCGTCAGGAGCGTGGTGCGCGGCGTGCGCCTGCGCGACCTGCTGAAGGACGCCGGCATCGTCGCCCGCGATCACAACACCGTCAAGAAGCTGGCCATCATCGCCACCGCCGACGACAAATACGCAGTGGTGTTCTCGTGGAACGAATTGTTCAACGCCAGTGCCGGTGAGAACGTGCTGGTGCTGTTCGAGCGCGACGGCAAGCCGCTCCCCCATGCCGAGGGTCCGCTGGCGCTGCTGTCCGCCGATGACTTGCGAACCGGCCCGCGCCATGTCAAGTGGTTACGCTCGATCGAGGTGCGCCAGGTCGTGGAATAGATGAGCCATAGCCCCACCCTATGATTTTGATAGAAATTATTTGACGCTAATCGTGCACTGTGTGTGTCATCCCACAGTGGGCGCCTTTCTTGCTGGGCTATGTTGTTGAGGTTAATTCATAACCCCACAACCAGCGAGGACAAGGATGCCCACTTCCAAACACACCAGCCCGGTCGACGGCGCAGGTTCGATCCTGAGCACCGTCTCGGGCCCCTCCGATGCCAACCCACCGCAGAGCCTCGGTGTGAGCAACCCGGTCGCCGACCGCCTGCTCGACAAGATTCCTTCCGAGCAAGAGCTGGCGGCCGACCGTCCCTACAACGCCACCAAGGCCAGCGAATACGGCGATGCCGCGCGCACGCCAACCGAAGGCGAGCAATTCAAGCCCACGACCCACGCCGCCACCGGCAGCACCGCCAGCGAGATCATCGCCAACGACAAGGTCGGCTCGGGCAATCCGCCAGAAGGCGAGAACCCGACCACCGACCCGCTCGACCGCGTGCGCGTCGATCCGGCCAAGCGCCACCTGACCACCAACCAGGGCGTGCCGGTGGCCGACAACCAGCACTCGCTCAAGGCCGGCCTGCGCGGCCCGACCCTGCTGGAAGATTTCATCCTGCGCGAGAAGATCAGCCACTTCGACCACGAGCGCATCCCCGAGCGCGTGGTGCATGCGCGCGGCTCGGCCGCCCATGGCTACTTCGAGGCCTATGACGACTTCAGCGCGCTGACCCGCGCAGTGCCGTTCTCGAAGAAGGGCAAGCGCACCCCGCTGTTCCTGCGCTTCTCGACCGTGGCCGGCGAACGCGGCTCGACCGACACCGCGCGCGACGTGCGCGGCTTCGCGGTCAAGTTCTATACCGAGGAAGGCAACTGGGACCTGGTGGGCAACAACATGCCCGTGTTCTTCATCCAGGACGCGATGAAGTTCCCCGACCTGGTGCACGCGGCCAAGCCGGAGCCGCATCACGCGATGCCGCAGGCGGCCACCGCCCACGACACCTTCTGGGACTTCGCCTCGCTCTCGCCCGAGATCGCGCACATGCTGATGTGGACGATGTCGGACCGCGCCATCCCGCGCAGCTACCGCACCATGCAGGGCTTCGGCGTGCACACCTTCCGCCTGATCAACGCCCAGGGCGAAGCGCGCTTCGTCAAATTCCATTGGACCCCGATGCAGGGCACCCATTCGCTGGTCTGGGACGAGGCGGTGCGCATCTCGGGCGCCGATCCCGACTTCCACCGGCGCGACCTGTGGGAGGCGATCGAAGCCGGCAACTTCCCTGAATGGGAACTGGGCCTGCAGGTCTTCACCGAAGAGCAGGCCGCGGGCTTCCCCTTCGACGTGCTGGACCCGACCAAGATCGTGCCGGAAGAACTGGTGCCGCTCACGCCGGTGGGCAAGATGGTCCTGGACCGCAACCCCGACAACTTCTTCGCCGAGACCGAGCAGGTGGCCTTCTGCACCTCGCACGTGGTGCCGGGCATCGACTTCAGTAACGACCCGCTGCTGCAAGGCCGTAACTTCTCCTACCAGGATACCCAGCTCACCCGCCTGGGCGGCCCGAACTTCCACGAGATCCCGATCAACTCGCCGATCGTCCAGATCCAGAACAACCAGCGCGACGGTTTCCACCGCCAGGCGATCAACCGCGGCCGCGTGAACTACGAACCCAATTCGCTGGGCGGCGGCTGTCCTTTCCAGGCCGGCAAGATGGGCTTCACCAGCTTCCCCGAGCCCATCAGCCAGGACAAGGTGCGCGGCAAGCCCGAGCTGTTCGCCGACCACTATTCGCAGGCGCGCCTGTTCTGGCAAAGCCAGACCCCGGCCGAGCAGAACCACATCGTCAACGCCTTCCGCTTCGAGCTGACCCGGGTGCAGACGCCGGCGGTGCGCATCCGCACGCTGGCCCTGCTGGCCAACGTCGATGACACCCTGGTGGCGCGCGTGGCCCAGGGCCTGGGCCTGGAGGTGCCGCAACCGCTGCCGCTGGCGACCGATGCGCCGATCCCGACCTATCCGCCGTCGCCGTCGCTGTCGCTGCTGAGCCGTCCGGGCCAGACCGGCATCAAGGGCCGCCGCGTCGCGGTCCTGATCGCGAGCGGCGTGGACGACAAGGCAGTCAAGAAGCAGTACGCGAGCCTCCTCAAGGACGGCGCCGTGCCGCGCATGGTCGGCAATATGCTGGGCAAGGTGACCGCAGTTGATGGCGACCCGATCGACGTCGAGATCTCGGTCGAGGCCGGGCCGTCGGTGATGTACGACGCCGTGATCGTGCCGGACGGCGCGCCGGCGGCCGAGGCGCTGGCGAAGAATGCCCAGGTGCTGGAATTCCTGCGCGAGCAGTACCGCCACGGCAAGCCGATCCTGGCCTACGGCACCGGTTCCGACCTGCTGGCCAAAGCCACGATCCCGCAGAAGCTGCCGGACGGCTCGGCAGATCCGGGCCTGATCCTGGGCGACCCGGCCAATGCGGACCTGGCGCTCGACGCCTTCAAGACCGCGCTGGCCGGCCATCGCGTGTTCGCGCGCGAGACCGATCCGCCGTCCGTCTGATCCCGGCCATGGTGGGAAAGAGTTAGTTTCCCACCCGCGTCGATCGTTATAATCGTCTAGCGGCGCCGCGAAGTTCGCGGCGCCGCTTTCTTTGTCAATACTACTTTTTCAACCAGCAGGAAAGTCTCCGATGTTCTGTTCACATTGCGGCGCCCAGATGGCGCCCGACGCCGCCTATTGCTCCGTCTGCGGCAAGGCCGCCGGCACCGCCCCGGTCAACCTGGACAAACCTTCCGCGCCCGCGCAGCACACCGAAGGCGATATTCCGGAAGGAGTCAAGGGCTGGAGCTGGGGCGCCTTCCTGCTCAACTGGATCTGGGCGATCGGCAACCGCAGCTGGATCGGGCTGCTGGCAATGGTTCCCTACGTCGGCTGGATCATGGCGTTCTGGCTCGGCTTCAAGGGACGCGAGATGGCCTGGAAGAACAAGCAGTGGGAGAGCCTGGAGCATTTCAACCGGGTCCAGCGAAAATGGTCCCAGTGGGGGATCGGCATCACGATCGCCGCCATCGTCCTGGCCGTGCTGGCGGCCATGTTCGCGCCCGACGTCGTGGATGTGGAGCGTACCGTCACGGTCGAGCGCAGCGAAGCGCCAGCGGGCGCGAACGACGCCGGCGTCACCGCGCGCGGCATCATCGACAGCAATGCCGACAACCTGCCGGCCTCGCTGTCGACCGTCGCCGGCCTGCTCGACCGCCGCACGAATGCCGACGGCAGCCGCGCCGTCACCCTGGGCGGCAGGGTCTTGTTCAGCGGCGAGGACGCCGGCTGGCAGTTCCCGCTGCGCAGCTTCACGCTGTCGAGCGGCAAGGAGGCGATCCTGATGGCCAGCAGCGGCGGCCGCGGCGCCAGCTGCGAGACCATGTTCTTCTTCCTGCTCGCCGATGCGTCCGGCGTCAGGCCGACGCCGATGTTCGGCACCTGCGCGGCGCGCGGCAGCTTCGTGCAGCGCGGCGATGCCATCGAGATCGAACTACCGGACGTCAACGGCGCCTCGACGATCGTGCTCGAAAATGGTGTCGTGGTCGAGGACGGCCAGGTGGTCAGCCTGACCGGCATGAACGATCCGTCGCGCTGAGCAGGATCAGCGTAGCGGCGCGAAGAACAGCTGCTCGCCGGCCGGCTTGAACGAGGCGATGCGCGCCTGTCCGTCGGGCGAGGTGATCCACTCGATCAGCTGTTTCGCGCCCTTGTAGTTCACCCCCGAATGCTTCGCCGGATTGACGGCGATGATGCCGTAGGGGTTGTACATGCGCTTGTCGCCTTCCACCACGATCGCCAGCCCCGTCTTGGCCTTGTAGGCGCCATAGGTCGCGCGGTCGGTCAGCGTGTAGGCGCGCATCTCGGCGGCCATGTTCAGCACCTCTCCCATGCCCAGGCCCGCCGACACGTAGTTGGCGCCCTGCGGCTTGACGGTGGCGCGCTGCCAGTAGCCCTTTTCCATCACGTCGGTGCCCGAGTTGTCGCCGCGCGAGATGAACTTGACGTTGGTCGCCGCGATGCGCTTGAAGGCGTCGACCACGTCCTTCGAGCCCTTGATGCGGGCCGGATCGGATTCCGGGCCGACCACGATGAAGTCGTTGTACATCACGTCGCGCCGGTCCACGCCCCAGCCTTCTTCGACAAACTTGTCTTCCATCTCGCGTGCATGGACCAGGGTCACGTCGACGTCGCCGTTTTTCGCCAGTTCGAGCGCCTTGCCGGTGCCGACCGAGATCACGTGGACCCTGGTATTGGTCTTGGCTTCGAACACCGGCAGCAGGTGCTTGAGCAGGCCCGAGTTCTCGGTGCTGGTGGTGGTCGACAGCTTGATCACTTCCTGCGCCAGTGCCAATGGCGAGGCGAAGGTAGCGCACAACAGGACGGCGAGCAGTGAACGGCGTTGCATGATGATCTCCTAGGGTTATCGTACTTCGAGTTGTCCTTCGCGCAGCTTGAGCCGCCGCACGCCGGGCAGGTTGATCAGGTCGCGGTCATGGCAGGCCATCACCACGCTGGCGCCCTGCCCGACCAGGGTCGGGATCAGCCCGATCACCTGCTCGCGCGCCGCACCGTCGAGGTTGGCCGTCGGTTCGTCCAGCAGCAGCAGGCGCGGTTGCAGCACGCGCGCGCGCGCCAGCGCCACGCGCTGCTTCTCGCCGCCCGACAGGCGCGCCGGATCGTTGTCGCGCAGGTGCAGCACGCCGGCCCAGGCCATCGCCTCGTCGACCAGGCCGCGCACCCGGCCCCGGTCCACGCCGCGCACCAGCAGGCCGTAGGCGATGTTGTGGCCGACGCTGGTCGAGAACATGATCGGATGCTGGTGCACATAGACGATGGCACGCCGCAGCGCCTGCGGATACGGGTACAGCGGCAGGCGGCTGCCTTCGAATTCGACCGTGCAGGCGTCGCACCGTTCCAGGCCGCCGAGCATGCGCAGCAGGGTGCTTTTTCCGGTGCCGTTGGCGCCGGTCAGCACATAGGCGCCGCCTTTCTCGATCTCGAGCCGGGCGACGTCGAACAGCAGGCGCTCGCCATAGGCCTTGCGCAGGCCGTGCACCGTGAGTAGCGCCGTCATAGCCGTGCCCCGGGATTGTGCGCCTCGCCCTGCAGCAGCACCAGCACGCCGTTCATCAACAGCGCCAGGGTCACCAGCACGATGCCCAGCGCGATGCCCTGGGCGAACTCGCCCTTGCTGGTCTCGAGCGCGATCGCGGTAGTGATGGTGCGCGTCTCGCCTTCGATATTCCCGCCCACCATCAGCGCGCAGCCGACTTCCGAGATCACGCGCCCGAAACCGCTGATCACGGCCGCCATCACGCCGTAGCGCGCCTCGTGCAGCACGGTGAACATCACGCGCATGCGCGAAGCGCCGTGGGCGATCGCGGTCTCGGCGTAGCGCGGGTCGAGCGCCTGCACCGCCGCCAGCGTGAAGGCCAGCAGCACCGGCAGGCCGATGATGAATTGTCCCAGCACGATGCCTGGCTGCGAGAACAGCCATTCGAGCCCGCCCAGCGGCCCGCGCCGCGACAGCATCAGGTAGAGCAGCAGGCCGATCAAAACGGTGGGCAGCGACAGCGCGGCCTGGGCCAGCCAGACCGCGATGCGGCGCCCCGGAAAGCGGTGCATGGCGATCAGATAGCCGAGCAGCACCGCCGGCGGCGTGGCCAGCATCAGGCCCAGCAGGCTGGTCTTGATCGAGACCCAGACGATGTGCCACAGGGCCGGGTCGCCGCTGAACAGCAGCGCGAAGGCGTGCGTGGTGGCGTCCAGCAGGGCCATTAATCGCGGGGTTCGGTGTCGGCGCGCAGGTCGGGACGAACGTAGGGGGTGTCCAGCAGCTGCGGTTCGAACACCAGGCGTTCATGCCCGGCCAGCAGCAGGAAATGGCGTCCGCTGCAGCGCGCCAGCAGCGACATGCCGACCCGTTCGGCCACCATCTGGCCCATCTGCGTCGTGCCCGAGCGCGACAGCAGGAAGGGAATGCCCATCTGGGCGCCCTTGATCACCATCTCGGACGTGAGGCGGCCGGTGGTATAGAACACCTTGTCGGCGCCATCGACGCCGTCGAGCCACATCAGGCCGGCGATGGCGTCGACCGCGTTGTGGCGGCCGACGTCCTCGACGAAGTACAGCAATTCTCCGTCGCCCGTGAACAGCGCGCAACCATGCACCGAGCCGGCCTGTTTGTACACCGACTGCTGGGTACGGATGGTGTCGACGATGCGGTAGACGCCAGCCTGCGCCAGGCGTGCATCCGCGGGCAGCGCGATCTGATCCACCTCGTCCATCAGGCCGCCGAACACCGAGCCCTGGCCGCAGCCGGTGGTGACCACCTTCTTCGCGGTGCGCGCCTCGACGTCGTCGATGCCGTGGCGGGTGACCACGGCCACCGCGTCCACCGACCAGTCGACCTGGATCGACACGATGTCTTCCAGCGCGCGCACCAGGCGCTGGTTGCGCAAGTAGCCCAGCACCAGCGCCTCGGGCGCGCCGCCCAGGGTCATCAGGGTGACCAGCTCGCGCCGGTCGACGTAGATCGTCAGCGGCCGTTCGGCCGGGATGGAAATGGCGGAGCGGCGTCCGCGCTCGTCGATGGCCAGCACCTCGTGGGTCAGGACCGCGCGCGCCTCGGACAGCAGCAGCCGCCCGGCTGGGGATCCTTGGCGCGCATCGCTGCGCATCACGCTGTGCAACCCGTTGCCGCTTGCGTCCTTCCTGGCCAAGACACTGTCTCCTGTCGGTTGTTGGCGGTTTTACAAAACAGTATAAACCTCCAGCGTGGCGCACGGCTGAAACCATTTACTTTTATGCAAGTTCGCTTGCGATGCACCGCGCCAGGCGGTATAAAGTCTGCCCCTGTCGATCCATCGCCCGCCTCATGCAGTCCACTGACTATCGCCGCATCAGCGACATCCTGCGCCACGGCGCCGCCCGGCGCCCGGACGCCCCGGCCCTCGTCGAGGACGGCCGCACCTGGTCGTATGCGCAGCTGGCCGCCGTCGCCGACACGCACGCTGCGCTGCTGCGCGACCTTGGCGTGCGTCCCGGCGACCGCGTGATGCTGGTGGCCGAAAACTGCGTGGCCCAGGTGGCGCTGCTGTTCGCCGCCGCCGCCATCGACGCCTGGAGCGTCATCGTCAATGCGCGCCTGAGCGAGGGCGAGCTGGATACCATCCGCACGCACAGCGGCGCGCGGCGCGTGCTCTACGTGACGGGCAATTCACCGGACGCCGCCCGGCACGCGGCGCGCGCCGGCGCCCTGCCCTGCGCGGGCGACATGGGTGGCGTGGACGGCGTGCTGGCAGGCGGCCTGGATCCAGCCTGCCTGCCCGAGCCGATGGAGGCCGGCGACCAGGTCGCGGCCCTGATGTACACCACCGGCACCACCGGCCAGCCCAAGGGCGTGATGCTGAGCCACGCCGGCCTGTTGTTCGTGGCCGCGACCTCGAGCCGGCTGCGCGGCTTGACCCCGCAAGACCGCGCCTGGGGCGGCCTGCCGGTCTCGCACGTCTATGGATTGACCTCGGTGCTGCTCGGCACCCTGTACGCGGGCGCCTGCCTGCAGCTGGCGCCGCGTTTCGATGCCGGGGCCCTGCTGGCCTCGATCCGCGCCGGCGAGCTGACCATCGTGCAGGGCGTGCCGGCGATGTATGCCCGCCTGCTGGCGATGATGGGGGAAGCTGACGGGCCGCTGTCGTCGCGCCTGCGCTTCTGCTACGCCGGCGGCTCGCCGCTCGATCCGGCCCTCAAGCGCGCGGTCGAAGCCATGTTCGGCCTGCCGCTGCACAACGGTTACGGCCTGACCGAGGGCGGGCCGACCGTCAGCCAGACCCGCCTCGACGCCCCGCGCACCGACACCTCGGTCGGCCTGCCGATCCCTGGCGTCGAGGTGCGCATCGTGGCGCGCGATGGTCTCGACGTGGCGCCGGGAGAGACCGGCGAGCTATGGATACGCAGCCCGGGACGGATGCGCGGCTACTACCGCGATCCTGCCGCCACCGCGGCCGCGCTGCAGCCAGGCGGCTGGCTCGCGACCGGCGACCTGGCGCGCCAGGACCCGGACGGCGCCCTGTTCCTGCTGGGCCGCACGCGCGAATTGATCATCCGCTCAGGCTTCAATGTCTATCCGCTGGAGGTCGAGACGGCGCTGAACGCGCATCCGGCGGTCGTGCAGTCGGCCGTGGTGGGCCGGCCGCTGCCGGCGGCCGAGGAAGAAGTGGTGGCCTTCGTCGAGGCGCATGGGGTCGACGAGGCGGCGCTGCAGGCCTGGCTGCTCCCGCGCCTGGCGCCCTACAAGCGCCCGGCGCGCATCGTGTTCATGGACGCGCTGCCTGCTGCGCCGAGCGGCAAGATCCTCAAGTCCCGCTTGCCGATGGCCTGAAGCTGCCGCACGTCGCCCCCGCGCAGGCGGGGGCCTAGGTTCTCCAAGCCGCAGATACTGCCGAACGTAGCGTCAGCGCTAGCAACCTTAGGTTCCCGCCTCCGCGCACTGGTGTCCGGAATAATTTCGGGCGCTTGAATAAGCCCGCTTCATAGGAAAAACCACGTCGTTCCCGCGGAGGCGGGAACCCAAGTGTGCCCG
>NZ_JAXCWM010000019.1:0-97313 GCF_034045115.1 Massilia sp. CFBP9012
TTCTGTGATTTCACTTGGATCCCCGCCTTCGCGGGGATGACGATGCATACTTTGCGTATAAATATTCCGGACACCAGTGCGCCTGCGCGGGGACGACGGGATAGGTGGTCACTGAGCCGGCGTCCATCCGCCGCCCAAGGCGCGGTACAGGTCGACGTGCGCCGCCAGCAGGCTGGCGCGCAACTGCAGCGCATTCAAATCGGCATTGAAGGCCGTGCGCTGGGCGTCGAGTTCCTCCAGATAGGAAGCGTAGCCATTGCGATAGCGATTGGCCGCCACCCGCAACACCTCGCCCGCCGCCCGGCGCCGCGCCTCGGCCTCGACCAGTTGCCGCTGCAAGCCCTCGATCGAAGCGAGCGCATTGTCCGTCTCGGCAAACGCCGTGCGCACCACCGATTCATAAGTGTAAACCGCGCGGTCGCGCACCGTGCCCGCGATCTCGGCCTGGGCGCGCAAGCGGCCCGCATCGAACAACGGCGCCAGCACGCTGCCGCCGATGCTCCACAACTCGGTCGGATCGCGCAGCAGCTGCGACAGGCTGTGTCCCTGGGCGCCCAGCGATGCCGTCAGGCGGATCGACGGCAGCAGCGCATCGCGCGCCACCGCCAGGCTGGCGTCGCTGGCGGCCACCAGGCGCTCGGCCTGGGCGATGTCGGGACGCCGGCGCAACAGTTCCGACGGCAGCCCCGGCGCCGGTCGCGGTTCGTGCAATGCCTTGAGCTCGGCGCCGCGCGCCACCGGGCCGGGGCTGGCGCCGAGCAGCAGGTTCAGCGCCTGCTCCTGCAGCGCGATCTGGCGTTCCAGCTGGGGCACGGTGGCGGCGGTCGAGTGCAGCTCGGCCTCGGCCTGCGACATCTCCAGGCGCGAGCTGTAGCCGACCTCGAACTGGTGGCGCGCCAGCTCGAACGAGCGCTCGCGCGATTCGAGGGTTGCGCGCGCCAGCGCCAGCTGGGCGTCCAGCCCGAGCAGGTTCAGGTAGCCGGACGCCGTATTCGCCGCTATCGCCAGCGCCGCGGCTTCCAGGGCCGCCTCCTGCGACAGCGATTCAAAACGCGCCGCATCCACGCTGCCGGCGATGCGGCCGAACAGGTCCACTTCATAACTGGCCTGCACCGCGCCGACCACCGAAGTGGTCTCGACCGGCTCGCCGAGCGCGCCGATGGTGCGCGAGCGCGTCGGTCCCAGCGACAGGTTCAATGCCGGCAGGCGCGCGCTGTCGGCCACGCGGATGCGGGCCTGGTATTCCTGCAACCGCGAGCGCGCGATCTTGAGGTCGCCGTTATTGTCGAGCGCACGCCGCACCAGTGCGTCGAGCGCCGGATCGCCGAAGGTGCGCCACCAGTCACGGTCGATGGCGGCGCTGTCGCCGGCGCTGGCCGTGCGCCACGCCGGGGGAACGGTCAACGAAGGTTCGGGCGCCGGCTGCGGCGCCATTGCGCAGGCCGACAGCAACAGCGGCAGCGCCGCCAGGACGAGCACACGCCGGCTCACCGCGCGGCTCCGGCGTGCGCCGTATCGATCGTGGTCACCACCGACATGCCCGGCCGCAGGCGCTGCGCCAGCGGCTGGTTCGGATCGATGCTGATCCGCACCGGGATCCGTTGAGCGATCTTGACGAAATTGCCAGTGGCGTTATCGGGCGCGATCACCGAAAACTCCGAGCCGGTCGCCGGCGAGATACGTTCGACCTGGCCGCGCAGCCGCGCGTTACCGAGTGCGTCGACGCTGAAAGTCACCGGCTGGCCCACGGCCACATTGGCCATCTGCGTTTCCTTCATGTTGGCAATCACCCACATCGTGCTTGGCACCAAGGCCGTCAGCTGCGCGCCCGCGTTCACATAGGCGCCCTGGCGCACCGTCACCTGCCCCAGCTGGCCGTCGCGCGGGGCGGTGATATGGGTGTTGGCCATGTCGATCTCGGCCAGCTTCACGGTCGCCTCGGCATTGGCCACCGCCGCCGCGAGCGCGGCGCGGTTGACGTCGACCGAGCGCAGGTTCTGGCGCGCGATCTCGATCGCGGCGCGCGACTGGTCGCGCGAAGCGCTGGCCTGCGCCTGGGTCGCGCGCGCGGCGTCGAGCTCACGAGCCGACAGCGAACCGTCGGCCGCCAGCTCTTCCACGCGGCGCAGGTCGGCCTGGGCGCGCCGTGACTGCGCCTCATTCGACGCCAGCAAGGCCTGGTTCTGTGCGATGGTCGCGCGCGCACTCGACTGGCTCTGGGCAAAGTTGGCGAGGGCCGCCTGGCGGTTGGCCAGTTCGGCGCGCGCCTGCGCCAGGCGCTGGGTGGGAATGCGCTCGTCGATACGCATCAGGAGTTCGCCCTTCTTGACCATCTGGAAATCCTGCACCCGCACCTCGACCACGTAGCCGCTCAGCTGCGGACTGATGATCGTCACCTGGCCGCGCACCAGCGCATTCTCGGTGCTCTGCAGGGTGCTGCGAAACGGCGGCAGGTTCCAGGCATACAGCACGATCAGCACGCCGGCGACGGCGATGGCGCCGAAAGCGAGTGCGCTCAGCAGGATGCGGCGGCGGGAACGGGAGGGCACGGTCGATGGTTCTGGCATATCAGTCAGTCACAGGGTCGGGTGGTGGTGGGGTTCCCGGCTTGGGCGCCGGCACGGCTTTGACCGCCGGGAAGTAATGCAGCCACACGGCATGCAGGAAGATCCAGGCCGCGCTCCCGGCGGCCAGCATGGCCAGCACCAGGAACACGTCGTTGTAGGCGAGGATATTGGCTTCGCGCGTCGCGGTGGCCGACAGCGATTGCAGGCTCTGGCGCGTCGCGGCGGCCGGATCGGCCAGCAGGCGCCCGGCCGCGGCGGCGCCGGACTGGATGCGGCTGGCCACCAGCGGATCCAGGCTGGAGAGGCCCTCGACGATCAGCGAGGAATGGTATTTTTCGCGGATCACCTGGAAGGTGCCCACCAGGCTCGAACCGAGCAGGCTGCCCAGGTTTTGCGTCAGGCCGAACAGCACCGAAAAGCTGATCAGGTTTTGCGGATTGGGGATCACGGCCCCGAGCAGCGACACCACCAGGGGCCCGAGGAACAGGGTGCCGCCGAAGGCGAGCAGGCTCTGGCTCAGGTACATCTGCTCGGGGCGGGTCTGGTTGCTGGCATGGGCATCGATCCAGGCGCCCAGCGCCATGCACAAGAGCGCGATCACCTGCGGCGATACCAGGTGCTTGACATTGATGGTCAGTGCCGACACCACGATCCCGGCCACGGTGGCGGCCAGCACGATCGCGTACAGGGTTTGCAACTGGTCGTTGTCGAGGCCCACGGCGCGCAGGAAGCCGACCGCGCCCACGCTCTGCTCCGACAGCACGATGCGCACCAGCAGCATCGACAGCGCCAGGCGCGCGATATTGCCGCTAGCCAGCCAGCGCAGGTTCAATAGCGGATTGGCGCGGTTGTGCTCGACGCATAGCGCCGCCGCCAGCAGCACGATCGCGCCCGCCAGCGCCGCCCCGATCCAGGCGCGCTCGAACCACCACTCCACGCGGCCGAAGCTGATCGCCGCGCACAGCAGCGCCATGCCCGGCGCAAACAGGGCGAAGGTGACGAAGTCGGTGGACCGGAAGGCCTTGATGTAGTCGCCCGACGGCAGCTTGAGCAGCAGCACGGCGCCCAGCGACACCAGCGCCAGTCCCAGCTCGAACAGGTACAGCCCGCGCCATTCGGCGATCTGCAGCAGGTCGTTGGAGAAAATATAGGCCAGCGGCAGCGCCAGCTGGGCCGCGCCCATCGCCAGCGCCACCCCGCGCAGGCGCCACTCCTTCTTGAAGCCTTGCAGGATGTAATACAGGCCCAGCGGCGACACCGCCGCCGCCAGCATGCCATGGGCGGCGCGCACCGCGATCGCCGAGGCCAGGTCGTTGACGAACAGGTGCGCGAAGGTCACCAGCGCATACAGCACCAGGAAGATCTCGGTGAACAGGCGCAGGCCGAACTGTTGCCGGAATTTCACCAGCAGCAAGTTCATCGAGGCATTGGCCATCACGTAGGCGGCCGGCAACCAGGTGGTTTCGGTGGAGTAGGCGCCCAGCACACCCTGCAGGTGGACCAGGTTGACGGTAACGAGCGCGTTGCCGAGACCGCCGGTAATGGTGATCAGGACGCCAACGAACAGATAGGCCAGGCGCAGCGGAGTCGGATGGGCCGGCGTGGACGGCGAGCCCGGCATCATCGGCCGCTCGTCGGGTGCCCACTCGCGCGGCGCATACTTGCTCATGCGTAATTTCCCTTGCTACTCACAGGGCGCGATGATACTCCTTGTGGGAAAAACGCGTCGGATGACACTTTCGCCACACACAAAAATATTCCTTCCGATCTGGTCAACCGGATATTGCTCTCAAGATTTACTCGTCCTAGACTCGGTTTATTCCCTGCGGAAATTGTTCCGTATGGCAGTAAATATGCACCGCGCATTTCCAGAGTCATCCATGTCGAGAACACTGTCCACCCTGATCTCCGCTTCGATTGCCGCGCTGGCCATGCTGCCCGCCGTGGCGCACCTGCAGGAATTGCCTGCCACTGCAGTCATTACCAGCACTGCGGCGCTCGATTACCGCATGAACGAGCGCATCGTCCAGGTTCCGGCCGGCGACGGCGGCGTCACGCTCGAAACCACCGTGTTCCAGCCGAACGGCGCCGGTCCGTTTCCCCTGATCGTCATCAACCACGGCAAGGATTCCGGTCGCCCCAGCCTGCAGTCGCGCGACCGCTTCTATCACATGGCCAGCGCCTTCGTGAAGCGCGGTTACGCGGTGATGGTGCCGATGCGCCAGGGCTTTTCGAAGTCGGGCGGCCGCTACCGCGACCATGGCTGCGACATGACGGCCAACGGCTATACGCAGGCCGAAGACATCCGCTCGACCCTCGACTATGCGCGCAGCCAGCCCTGGATCGATGCCGAGCGCATGGTGGTGGCCGGCCAGTCGTATGGCGGCCTGGCCACGATCGCACTCGGCACCGAAAGCCTGCCAGGCGTGCGCGGCCTGATCAATTTCGCCGGCGGCCTGCGCGACGACAGCGACCGCTGCGCCTGGCGCTCGCAGCTGGTGGCGGCCTTTGGCGAATATGGCGCCAGGGCCAAGCTGCCGAGCCTGTGGATGTATGGCCAGAACGACTCGCTGTTCGGGCCGGAACTGGCCGGCCGCATGCACGCCTCCTATGCCCAGGCTGGCGGCCGCGGCCGCCTGGTCGAGTTCCCCTCGTTCAAGCGCGATGCCCATGGGATGCTGGCCAGCCGCGACGGCGAGAAGGTGTGGCTTGCCGATACCGAACGCTTCCTGAAAGAGATCGGCATGCCGACCGCGGTCGTGGTCGACGTCGCGGCCCCGCCGAGCCAGCCGCGCACCGATTTCGCCAGTGTCGACGCCGTCGACGCCGTGCCCTTCCTGTCCGAGCACGGCCGCCGCGCCTACCGCGAATACCTGACCAAGATGACGCCGCGCGCTTTTGCCGTGTCGCCGAGCGGCGGCTGGACCTGGGCCGAGGAAGGCGAAGACCCGGAAGGCCGCGCGCTGGCCACCTGCTCGGCTAAAAGCCGCGACCCGTGCCGCCTGTACTCGGTCGACGACTACGTGGTCTGGACCGACGGCCGCCTGGAGCAGGCCGAGAAGGCGGCGGCCACCGCATCGACCGCGCCGCTGCCGGGCGCCACGCCGGCGACGGCGGTCTCGGAGCCGACCACGTCGGTCGGCAGCACCACGGTGCGCTGATCGCATAAGTAATAAACGCAGGGAATGTGACACGGCGTTGTTAAGCGGCATGCGCACGTTTCCTTGCGTGAATTTTAATTCCTTCACCGCGGGTCGATGCAGCGCAAACCCGACCGTCGTCCTACCTCCGACAATGTGCTTGACGCATTTAACGGAGAAACCAGATGGTTCGGTTCTATCGCGCCTGCGCCGCCCTGTTGACGGCGCTGGGCATCCTTGCCGCCCCGGCCTGCAGCGCGGCGAATAACTATCCCGTCATCCTCGTCCACGGCTTCCTCGGCTTCGGGCCCGAGGAATTCCAGCACAGCGGTTTCAACTACTGGGGCGGCTACGGCGACATCGCCTCGCAGATGCAGATCTACCGCGGTCCGCGCGCCGTATTCGCCGCGGCGGTCGGGCCGATCTCGTCCAACTGGGACCGCGCCGCCGACCTGTATGCCCAGATCAAGGGCGGCTGCGTCGACTATGGCAAGGCCCATGTGCGCGACCACGGCTTGCCCGGTCAGGTACAAAAGCCCCCCGGCAAATGCTGGGCCGCCGATCCGCGCAATAATCCGCAAGACTATCCGCTGGCCCTGTATCCGGCCTGGGACCAGGACCACCCGATCCACTTTATCGGACACAGCCAGGGCGGCACCACGATCCGGGCGCTGATCGAACTGCTGGAACATGGCTCGCCCCAGGACGAAGGCGACGGCGAACTGTTCAAGGGCGGTAAGGTCGGCTGGATCCGCAGCGTGACCACGATCTCGGCGCCGCACAACGGCACCACCCTGACCGATGCCGTGTTCAACATCCTGCCGGGCATCCGCCTGCCGCTGCGCGACGTGCTCGGGCACCGGGTAGCGGGCTGGGAACTGGCGCCGGACGGCGCGCGCGAATTTAACTTGTGGGCGCGCACCTCGCCGCACATCTATTATTTTTCGGTCGGCACAGTGGCCACCGAAGGCGGCGCCTGGTGCTGCAACGGCACCGACCGCATCGTCGCCCCGGTCCAGACCACCTTGTTCCAGTATGCGCGCGCCGACATGATCCCCTATTTCAAATCCTTCGCCGGTGAGTGGATCGTGCCCTCGGTGGCACAGCGCGGCATGGGCAGCTATACCCTCGACCTGCCCAACCGGGTACGCATCGACAGCGGCTGGTTCTCGAACGACGGCGTGGTCAACACGATCAGCATGCGCTCGCCAAACGGCCACCCGGCGCGCGACTACGACGGCACGGCCCTGCGCGGCGCCTGGAACTTCCTGGGCAACTACAAGGGCTACGACCACTTCGACATCCTGAACTGGCCTAACCAGGGGCCGTCGGCCGACAAGCTCTATGAGCAGGTCAGCGACATCATTTTTGCGCTGTAGGATTTACGCGAGGCTCTCGATGCGCACGATGTGCATGCGGTCGGGCCGGTCGACCAGCATGCATACCTTGCCGCTGCGCTTGCAGTGGTCCTGCACGCGCCAGTAGTCGCCATGGCTCAGGCAACCGGTCTGGCAGATCACCAGATCGGCCGCCAGCAGGCTCGCTTCCAGCTCGACTGGCAAAGCCTCGTCGACCCGCGCAGCATGCCCGGCCAGTTCGCGCGAATGCAGCTGGCGCATCAGTGTGTGCACCCGCGCCTGCAGGGATTCTATCTGGCGGCCCATGGTGGCGCGCCGCTTCAAGCCAGGCGCAGCCTCTTCGAGCGCGGCGCGGTCCTCGCGCTCCCAGGCCAGCGCGGTGAGGCTGCGCATCGCCGCCACGCGCGAGCGCATCAGCTGTGCATCGAGGCCGCGAATGCGCTCGGCCTGCTCGCGTAACAGCACGGTGCAGCGCGCCTGAACCTGGGCATGGGCCCGCAGCAGCGCGCCATGCTCGCATAGCAGTCGATCGACGTCCTGTTCGGCAAGCATGGCATCCCCTTTCGAAGGGTGACGCAAGTTGCGCCACAGCCGCCATCTTAAATGAGAATTATTCTCATTTCAATGAAGACCCTTCGGCAACCATGGACTCGCGGACAATAGGCGCCGATCAATGCGCGCTGCGCAGGCTCCTGGCCAGGTCCGACAAGCGGTACGGCTTGCTGACGAAGGCGAACTCCCCCAGCCGCGAGCGGTCGAGCTTCAGTGCCGGTTGCGGGTAGCCCGAGGCCAGCATCACCTTCACGTTCGGGTAGTTGTTGCGCGTGTAGGCCGCCAGCTCGATGCCGTTCATCCCGTTCGGCATCACCACGTCGGTAAACAGGATGTCGACGTCGCGGCTGGCCAGCAGGTTCAGGGCGTCGTTGCCGCTGGCGGCGGTCATCACATCGTAGCCCATGGAGAGGAACAGCGAGGACGCAACGTCCAGCAGGTCGGGTTCGTCCTCGACGATCAGCACCGTCTCGGTCTCGATCTCGGCCAGGTCGTGCGCGTGCGAGGTGACGGCCGGCAACCAGATAATGATGCTGGTGCCCTCGCCCACGGTGCTCTCGATGGTCACCTCGCCGCCCGACTGCTTGATGAAACCATACACCTGCGACAGCCCCAGGCCGGTGCCCTTGCCGATTTCCTTGGTGGTGAAGAAGGGTTCGAACGCGCGCGCGATGGTCTCGGGCGCCATGCCGGTGCCGCTGTCGCTCACGCTCAGGCGCACATAGGAACCGGACGCCAGCGCCGCGTGCTCGCCCTGCGCCAGCGCCACGCCCGCGGTCTCGACCACGATGCGCCCACCGCCCGGCATGGCGTCGCGCGCATTGACCACCAGGTTCAGCACCGCCGACTCAAGGCGAGCCGCATCGATGACGGCGTTCGGCGCACTTGGATCGAGCTTGAGCACGAAGTCGATCGACGAATTGGCGGCGCGCCGCAGCACCGATTCGAAGCCGCTGATGATGCGGTTGACGTTGCGCGTCTCCGGCTCCAGCGGCTGCTGGCGCGCGAAGGCCAGCAGTTGCTGGGTGAGCGTGGCGCCGCGGTCGATCGCGCGCCGCATGCTGTCGAGCGTCTTGGCGTCGCCGCTTGGACTGCGCTGCATGCTCAGGATCTCGAGGCCGCTCGAGATCACCGACAGCAGGTTGTTGAAATCGTGCGCGATGCCGCCTGTGAGCTGGCCGATCGATTCCATCTTCTGGGCCTGGAACAGCGCCGCCTGGGCTTTGTCGAGCGCCTCGGAAGCCGCTTTCTTTTCGGTCAGGTCGCGCGTGATCTTGGCATAGCCCAGCAGGCGTCCATCGTCGCCGCGGATGGCGTCGATCACGACGTTGGCCCAGAACCGGGTGCCGTCCTTGCGCACGCGCCAGCCCTCGGCTTCGTAGCGGCCGACGTCGCCGGCCGTCGTGAGCGCGCGCGCTGGCAGGCCGCGCAGGCGGTCTTCATCGGTATAGAACAGCGAGAAATGGTGGCCGACGATGTCGTCCTGGCTGTAGCCCTTGATGCGCTGGGCGCCCAGGTTCCAGTTCGACACCACGCCCTCGGGCGTGAGCATGTAGAGCGCATAGTCTGTCACGCCCTGCACCAGCAGGCGGAAGCGCTGCTCGCTCTCGCGCAGCAAGTCCGCGGCCTGCTTCTTGTCGGTGACGTCGCGCGTGATCTTGGCGTAGCCGATCAGCTCACCCCGGTCGTCGCGGATCGGATCTATCACCACATGGGCCCAGAAGCGGCCGCCGTCCTTGCGCACGCGCCAGCCTTCGGATTCGTAGCGGCCGTGCTCGAGCGCTTCGGCCAGCGCCTGCGCCGGCAGGCCGGTGGCGCGGTCCTCCGGCGTATAGAACCGGGAGAAATGCTGCTGCAGGATCTCGTGCTCGACGTAGCCCTTGAAACGCTGGGCGCCGGCATTCCAGCTGGTGACGTATCCTTGCGGATCGAGCATGTAGATCGCGTAGTCGCTGATGCCGGCGATCAGGTACTGGAAGCGTTGCTCGTCGGTAAGCGTCTGCTTGACGGGTAGAGAAGTGTCCATTGGGCGATACCGCGTCCTTGTCTACGGGGTCAAAAAAGTAGCCCATCATACATCTGCTCTTGCTGAACACGCCATGCGAGAATATGTACGTGCGCATCGGTAACCAGTTGTCAGGCCGACTAGCCAGAATGGCAATGCGGCGCGGCATTGGGTGTTGAAAAACATTCTATATAGAATGAGATACCAGCTTTTCACGTTACAATGAGCGTTGTTCCCTGCTCGTTACAAAGCGGCTCCATGACCCAGGCATCTCCCGACCAACTCGACATCAGCGGCTGCGACCGCGAACCGATCCGCACGCCGGGCAGCATCCAGCCGCATGGCTTCATGCTGACGCTGTCGCCTGCGCTCGAGGTGCTGCAGGCGAGCGCCAATCTCGCCGGGTGGGCCGGCGTCGACGCCGGCGCCGTGATCGGCCTGCCGCTGGCCGCCGCGATCGGCGAAGCGGCCGCCTCCCAACTGGCCCAGGAACTGGGCAGCGGCACGCTGGGCCAGCGCCCGACCTACCTCGGCACCGTCACGACCGGCAACGGCCAGCACTTCGACGTGCTGGCGCACGCCTGGGACGGCCTGGTGATCGCCGAATTCGAATCGGTCATGCGCGCGCAGCCGGCCGATTTTCGCCACCTGTACCCGCTGATCACCGACTTCCTGGCGCGCGTGGGCAGCCATGCCTCGATTCCGGCCCTGACCGACCTGGCCGCGCACCACGTGCGTTCGGTGACCGGCTACGGCCGAGTGATGGTCTACCAGTTCGACCCCGCCGGCCATGGCCGGGTGGTGGCCGAATCGAAGGCGGACGATTACGACTCGTATCTTGGCCAGTCGTTCCCAGCCAGCGATATCCCGACCCAGGCGCGTGCGCTGTACACGCTCTCGCCGATCCGCGTGATCCAGGACGCCAACTACGAGGCCGCCCCGCTGGTCCCGGACGTCAATCCGGCCACCGGCGCGCGCAACGACCTGTCCTTCGCCGCCCTGCGCAGCGTCTCGCCGGTGCACCTGCAATACATGCGCAATATGGGCACGCTGGCCTCGATGTCGGTGTCGCTGATCGTCAAGGGCCAGTTGTGGGGCATGATCTCGTGCCACAACGCCACGCCCTGCCAGGTGTCGGTCGAGAAGCGCACCGCCTGCGAACAGCTGGGCCAGATCCTGGCGCTGTGCATCGAGTCGCGCGAGGATGCGCGCGAACTGCAGTTCCGCCTCGACGTGCGCCGCATCATGGTCGAGATGCTGGGCCGCCTGACCAAGGGTTCCGACTTCATCGACAACCTCTCCGGCGTGTTCCCCGAACTGCTGCGCTTTGCTCGCGCCGGCGGCGTGGCGATCGTGGTCGACGACCGCATTCTCACGTATGGCGACACGCCGAATGACGAAGCGATCCGTTCGCTGGCCACCTGGCTCGCGGTGCACGGTCACGAGGTGCTCCATACCAATCACCTGGCCGGCGCGTACCCGCCGGCGCAGGACCTGACGCGCAATGCCAGCGGCCTCTTGGCGCTGCCGATCTCGCGCATCCACCAGCACTACCTGCTGTGGTTCCGTCCCGAGCTGGTGCAGACCGTGGAATGGGCCGGCAACCCGTATGAAAAACAGGCCCCGGCCAATGCGCCGACCAGCCTGTCGCCTCGCCAGAGCTTCGCCGCGTGGCGCGAGACCATCCACGGCCACAGCCTGCCGTGGCATGCCGCCGAGATCGAGCTGACCACCGAGTTTCGCAGTGCGCTGCTGGGCATCGCGCTCGAGCGCGCAGAACAGATGGCCGAACTGGCCGAAGAACTGGGCCGCGCCAACAAGGAGCTCGAGGCGTTCTCGTATTCGGTGTCGCACGACCTGCGCGCGCCGCTGCGCCACATCGCAGGCTTCTCGGACCTCTTGATCGAATCGGCCGGCAGCGAAGACGTGGCGATGCGCCAGCGCTTTTTAAAGAACATCAAGGAATCGGCGCGCCTGGCCGGCAAGCTGGTCGACGACCTGCTGTCGTTCTCGCAGATGGGCCGCGCCGCCCTGCGCCCGACCAATATCGACATGACCGACCTGGTGTCGGGCTGCATCGACAAGCTGGCCCTGGACATCGGCCAGCGCAAGGTCGACTGGCATATCGAAGGCATGCCGGTGGTCTGCGCCGATCCGGCCTTCCTGCACCTGGCGATGTTCAACCTGCTGTCGAACGCGGTCAAGTTCACGCGCGAGCGCGAACAGGCTGTGATCCGGATCACCTGCGACGAGGCCGCAGACGAATTCGTGTTCCACGTGGCCGACAACGGCGCCGGCTTCAATCCCAACTACGTGCACAAGCTGTTCGGCGTATTCCAGCGCCTGCACCGGATGGAAGACTTCCAGGGCACCGGCATTGGCCTGGCCAACGTACGCCGCATCATCGAGCGCCATAACGGCCGCGTATGGGCCGACTCGATACAGGGCGAAGGGGCAACGTTCTCCTTCACCCTTCCAAAACAACCCATCAATCCGTAAACCGCACCATGCTCAAACCCATTCTTCTGGTCGAAGACAATCCGCACGACCTCGAACTGACGCTGATCGCGTTGTCGAAGAGCCAGCTGGCCAATGAAGTCGTGGTCGTACGCGACGGCGCCGAGGCGCTCGACTACCTGCACCGGCGCGGCGAGTTCGCCGACCGCCAGCTGGGCAGCCCGGCCGTGATCCTGCTCGACCTCAAGCTGCCCAAGGTCGATGGCCTCGAAGTGCTCAAGGAAATCCGCAACACCGATGGACTCAAGCCGGTGCCGGTGGTAATGCTGACGTCGTCCAAGGAAGAGCAGGACGTGGTGCGCAGCTATGCGCTGGGCGTGAATGCCTATGTGGTCAAGCCGGTGGACTTCAATGAATTCGTGCGCGCGATCGCCGATCTTGGCATCTTCTGGGCGGTGCTGAACGAGCCGCCGCCAGGCTCGCACCGCTACATCAAGCCGAAATGAGTCGCGTTTGACGGCTTGCCTGCGGCGCGCCTGGCGCGCCGCAGCAGGTGACGGATGCGCGCGCTCAGCGCTTCCGGATGGTAGGGTTTCTGCAGCAAATGGACCGATGCATCCAGTTTTCCTTCATGGGTCAGCACGCCCTCGGCATAGCCCGAGGTGTACAGCACCTCGCATTCCGGCAGCTTGCTGCGCACGATCTCGCCCAGTTGCAGGCTGGTGAGCGGCCCGGGCATCACCACGTCGGTGAACACCAGGTCGATGTGACGCCCCTGCTCGATGATCGCCGCTGCCTGCGCGGCATCCCCCGCCTCCAGCACGTCGTAACCGAGCGCGGACAGGATGCCGCAGGTCGACGAGCGCACGTCTTCTTCGTCCTCGACCACCAGGATGGTCTCCAGGCCGCCGGCCAGCGGCAGGTGATAAGGATGCTCGCTGGCCACCTGTGGCGCCGCACTGCTGCGCGGCAGATAGATACGCACGCTCGTACCCATGCCGGCTTCGCTGCGCAGCACGATCTCGCCGCCTGACTGCTTGACGAAGCCGTAGGCCATGGACAGGCCCAGGCCAGTGCCCTGCCCGGTCGGCTTGGTAGTGAAAAACGGCTCGAAGGCGCGGGCCATTACGTCGGGCGGCATGCCCTTGCCGGTGTCGGCGATCTCGATCATCACGAAGTCGTCGGATGCTACTTCCGCCGGCCGTTCGTCGCCTGGGCCGATATTGGTGGCGCGAATGGTCAGGGTACCGCCGCCAGGCATCGCGTCGCGCGCATTGATGACCAGGTTGAGCAGCACATTATTGAGCTGGTTCGGATCGATCACCGTGCTGCCAAGGTCGGCAGCGATCTCGCTGCGGACAAAGGTATTGGCGTCCAGCAGGCGGCGCGCCATATCGTCGAGCTCACGCAGCAGGTGGCCAGGATCGATCACGATCGACTGCAGGGGCTGGCGGCGCGCGAAGGCGAGCAGGTGCGACGCCAGCTTGGCCCCGCGTTCGACGCCCGCCAGCGCCATCTCGACCCGGGAGCGCCCCGCATCGCTCAGGCCACCAACCATCCTGAGCAGTTGCAGGTTGCCGCCGATGATCTGCAGCACATTGTTGAAGTCGTGGGCGACGCCGCCGGTGAGCTGGCCGATCGCCTCCATCTTCTGCGCCTGCTGCAGCGCCGACTGGCTGGCGGCGAGCTCTTCCTGGCTGCGGCGCAGCGAGGCGAAGGCCTGGTCGCGCTCGCGCCGGGCGATGCAGGCGCCGCTGTGGTGGCGCACGCGCGCCACCAGTTCGCGCGGATCGGGCCACTTGACCATATAGTCGCTGGCGCCGATGGCGAAGGCCTTGGCCTTGATATCGGGATCGTCCTCGGACGAGAGCAGGATGACGGGAATGTCGTGGGTATCCGGATGCGCGCGCAAGCTGGCGATGACGTCGAAGCCATCGACTCCGCCCGGCATGCGCAGGTCGACGATGACGACGGTCGCATCGACCTGGCGCGCCAGGTCGACGGCGCGCGACGAGTCCGATTCATACACGAGTTGATGGCCGACACAACCTTTCAGACCGTGCGCGATGATGTCCTGGGCAAAGGATTCATCGTCAATCAACAGCACGGAGCAGCGGGTCGAGTCGTCTTCAATCATGCAACTGCGTCGCTTTCAGGCTAAAAAGGTGAATGTCTGGCACAAAGACCAAGGGTAAATTTTACACGTTTCCTATTTTACACAAGGCGCACACGCATTTCTTCATTGAAATTATCGGTTCAAGACTTGTGCAATACGTCTTAGCCCACCATATCGCAATCGATAAGCAAACACAACCCGGAGCAGGATGTGATCGACAACTGTTGCCCCCTGTGCGGGAGGCCTCTCGGGACGGTCAATATCGACCGCCACCACCTGGTCCCGAAGACCTTCAAGGGCAAGGAGCAGTTCCCGATCCACAAGATCTGCCACCGCAAGATTCACTCTGCGCTGACCGAGCGCGAACTACTGCGGCAGTATCACACCTGGGACGCGCTGCGCGGCCACGAAGACATCGCCGCCTTCATCGACTGGGTGGCAAACAAGCCGCCCGAGTTCCACACCCGTACTTACACGTCCAACAAGAAGAAGAGCCGCTGATCGATAGGCTCCCGACAACTTTCGCGCGCATCCATAGTCCAAGGTGGATTTGGGGCGCACGATGGACATCGACTGGGTCAATTTCACGCCGTGGTCGGCGCTGGCCGGCGGACTGCTGATCGGCCTGGCGGCCGGCGGCCTGCTGCTGTTCAACGGCCGCATCGCCGGCGTCAGCGGGATTCTCGGCGGACTGCTGCATCCGGCGCATGGCGAGACCGGCTGGCGCCTGGCATTTCTCGTGGGCCTGGCCTGCGCTCCCCTGCTCGTTAGCCTGCTTGCCTCGCCGCCCCACGTCGAGGTCGATGCGGGCTGGCTGGCCCTGATCGCGTCCGGCCTGCTGGTCGGCATCGGCACCCGCTACGCCGGCGGCTGCACCAGCGGCCACGGCGTGTGCGGCATGGCGCGCGGATCAAAGCGCTCGCTGGCGGCAACCGCCGCCTTCATGGGCGCCGGCTTCGCCGTTGTCTACCTGCTGCACCATGTGCTCGGGAGCGCACCATGAACAGTTGGGAATCTTGATGCTCGGCGCGCTGCTGGCGGCCATGGCTGCGTATGCGCTCGCGCGGCGCCGCAGGCTTTGCCTGCTCGGAGCGCCGCTGCAACTGCCCACCGCGACCCGTATCGACCGCTGGCTGCTAATGGGCAGCCTGGTGTTCGGCGGCGGCTGGGGATTGGCCGGGTATTGTCCCGGGCCGGCGGTGGCGTCGATCCTGGTCGGCGGCGTCAAGCCGCTGCTGTTTTTCGTGGCGATGGTGGCGGGAATGGGCGTCTACGAATTACGTCAACGGCATGGGGCTCAGCGCGCGGCGGCGTGAAGGCGCCGTAAGTGGCGCCGTAAACAGCAAAAAGGGCCGCATTTGCATGCGGCCCTTCTCTTGTTCTGGCTCCCCGACCTGGACTCGAACCAGGGACCTGCGGATTAACAGTCCGTCGCTCTACCAACTGAGCTATCAGGGAATTGAGGCAATATTATAGCCGGGCGTTTGCAGTTTGACCAGTGCATCTTGCGAAACGGACTCGCCGCCAGCGCAAGGCATACCCAGTTTGCTATAGTTTCAGCTTCTCCGGCGCCCGCGCCGACCACTTCTCACTGACAAACCATGACCACTTCCCGCGCCCTCGGCACCCCGCTCTCCCCTTCCGCAACCAAAGTCATGCTGCTCGGCTCCGGCGAGCTGGGCAAGGAAGTGATCATCGCCCTGCAGCGCCTGGGAGTCGAAGTGATCGCCGTCGACCGCTACCCGAACGCGCCTGGCCACCAGGTGGCGCACCGCGCCCACGTGATCGACATGACGGACGGCGCCGCACTGGAGGCCCTGATCGACCGCGAGCGCCCCGACCTGGTGGTGCCCGAGATCGAGGCGATCGCCACCGACAAGCTGGCCGAACTCGAAGCCGCGGGCCGCATCACCTGCATCCCTACCGCGCGCGCGGCCCAGCTGACCATGAACCGCGAAGGCATCCGCCGCCTGGCGGCCGAGGAACTGGGCCTGGCGACCTCGCCCTACCGTTTCGCCAGCAGCCTGGCCGAGTTGCAGGAAGCCTGTGAAGCGGTCGGCTTCCCCTGCGTGGTGAAACCGGTGATGTCGTCGTCCGGCAAGGGCCAGTCGAAACTCGATTCCGCCGCCGACGTGGCCGATGCCTGGGCCTACGCCGCCGCGGGCGGACGGGTCGACGCCGGCCGCGTGATCGCAGAAGGCTTCATCGACTTCGACTACGAGATCACCCTGCTGACCGTGCGCTCGCTCGGCGCCGATGGCCAGGTCGAAACAAGCTTTTGCGAGCCGATCGGCCACAAGCAGGTGCAGGGAGATTACGTCGAATCGTGGCAGCCGCACCCGATGCAGCCACTGGCGCTGGAGCGCTCGCGCGAGATCGCGGCCAGGGTCACGGCCAACCTGGGCGGCCTGGGCGTGTTTGGCGTCGAACTGTTCGTCAAGGGCGATATGGTGTGGTTCTCGGAAGTGAGCCCGCGCCCGCACGACACCGGCATGGTGACCATGGCCAGCCAGGTGCAGAGCGAATTTGAACTGCATGCCAAAGCCATTCTCGGCCTGCCGGTGAACCCGGCATTGCGCGCCCCCGGAGCCTCTGCCGTGATCTATGGCCAGCTGGACGAAGCCGGCATCGCCTTCGAGGGCGTGGCCGAGGCGCTGCGGGTGCCGGGCGCCGACCTGCGCCTGTTCGGCAAACCGGAATCGTTCGCGCGCCGCCGCATGGGCGTGGCGCTGGCGAGCGCCGACGACGTCGAGACCGCGCGCCAGCGTGCCCTCGAGGCGGCGTCGAAGGTCAAACCAGTGTCCGGCAAACGCTGAAGCAGTCGCCCTCAAGGACGACCGCCATGCATGAACAGCTTGCACTGCTCATCATCGACATGCAGAACGCTATGTGCAGCCAAACCCTTCCACCTCGCAACAATCAGGCGGCGGAAGACAATATTGCACGCCTCCAGCTCGCCTGGCGCAATGCGGGCCAGCCGCTGGTCTTCGTGCGGCACATCAGCCGTTCGCCGACATCCCTGTTCGCGCCTGGCCAGCATGGGGCGACGCACCAGGAGCGCTTCCTGCCGCAGCCGCATGAACACGTCGTCGAGAAGAACGTGCCTGACGCCTTCATCAACACCGGGCTGGAGCGATGGTTGCACGCGCGGGCGCTGCGCCGCCTCGTGATCGCCGGGGTCAGTACCAACAATTCGGTCGAAGCAACTGCGCGCACGGCGGGCAACCTGGGCTTCGACGTCGTGGTCGTGTCCGATGCCTGCTTCACCTTCGACAAGCAGGATTTCGGCGGTACATGGCGGAGCGCCGAAGAGGTACACCTGATGGCGCTGGCGAACCTGCATGACGAATACGCGCAGGTGCGCAGCACGGACGAGGTACTGGCCACGCTGGCGCGCGACTGATCCGAGCCGCCAAAGCAAAAAGGGCCGCATTCGCATGCGGCCCTTCTCAATTCTGGCTCCCCGACCTGGACTCGAACCAGGGACCTGCGGATTAACAGTCCGTCGCTCTACCAACTGAGCTATCAGGGAAAGGAGGCCGCATTATACCTGCTGTTTTCGATTTCGCAAGCATTCACGCGACGAAAAAACGTGAAACTAGACTTTCGTCCGCGCGACCAGGCGCTTCAGGGCGTCCAGCACCAGCTCCGGCTCGGTCAACTGAGGAAAGTGAGCACTGCGCCGCGCTTCGATCCGCTCGCCCAGCGGCGACAAGGCCGCCAGCGCCAGCTGGGTACGCTCACGCTCGCGCACGAGGGCTGCAGGCACCATCCAGCGCGGCAGGCGCTTCGTGCCGGACAACACCGTCACCGGCACCGGCGGGAACGCGGGCGCCTCCTGGATATCCTTCACGGTTTCAAGCTCATGCCGGATCTCGTCGAATTGATCGCGCGGCGATATGCGGTCGAGCAGCTTGATGAAGCCGCGCTGCAATGGCGACTGGAATTGCTTGAGCGTGGTGACGTCGTCCGGCGCGGTCGCTTCCAGGAACAGCACCCCGGCCACCTCGTCGGCGAAGGCGCGTGCGAACAGGTTGGCGTGCAGGCCGCCGAAGGAATGGCCGACCAGCACGAACGGCGGCTCGATGCCGGCCGTCTGCAACAGCAGGCGCAGCTGCGCCACCACGGTCTCGCCGTACTGCGCCTCGCGCGGCTTGGGGCTGCCGCCGACACCGGGCCGGTCATAGGCGAACACGGTGCCCAACTGCTCGATCTCGGGATACAGCTTGTACCAGCCATCGAGCGGGCCGCCCGCGCCATTGATCAGCACGATCGACGGCTTGCCCTGCCCCGACTTCATCAAGCGGAACATCTGCCCTTCGATCAGGGTGGCATGGCTTTTCGGAAGTTGCTTCACGCGGGTATCTCCTATGGTGCCCGACAGCGCCAATCATGCACGCCGCAAACGAAAAAGGCCGCATCCTCAGATGCGGCCTCTTCTAATTCTGGCTCCCCGACCTGGACTCGAACCAGGGACCTGCGGATTAACAGTCCGTCGCTCTACCAACTGAGCTATCAGGGAATTTACGCTTGCATTATATGGCTGCTGAAACGTTTCTGTCAAATTTGCACAGATCGCAAGCGCCACTCCTGCTGCTCTCCACACACGCCGTAACGCTTGCGGAGAGCCGGGATTTTAGAGAACTTTGGCAACCGCGTCAACGACGCGATCGATATTGGTCGAGTTCAGCGCGGCGACGCAGATGCGGCCGGTGTCCACGGCGTAGATCGATTCGTCACGCAGCTTGCCCACTTGCTCCTTGGTCAGGCCCGAATACGAGAACATGCCGACCTGCTCGCGCACGAATTCGAAGTCGTGGCCCGGGGCCTTGGCCTTGAGCTTCTCGACCATCGCGCCGCGCATTTCACGGATGCGCACGCGCATGCCGGCCAGTTCTTCTTCCCACAGCTTGCGCAGCTCAGGGGTCGACAGCACGGTCGCGACGACCTTGCCGCCATGGGTCGGCGGGTTCGAGTAGTTGGTGCGGACCACGCGCTTGAGTTGCGACAGCACGCGGGCAGCCTCTTCGCCACTGGTGGCGACGATCGACAGCGCGCCGACGCGTTCGCCGTACAGCGAGAACGACTTCGAGAACGAGTTCGACACCAAGAGCGGCATGCCGGTCGCGGCGAAGCGGCGCACGACGGCGCCGTCTTCGTCGATGCCGTTGGCGAAGCCCTGGTAGGCCATGTCCAGGAACGGCACCAGGCCGCCCGCCTGCACGGTGGCGATGACTTGATCCCACTGCTCTTGCGACAGGTCGGCGCCGGTCGGGTTGTGGCAGCAGGCGTGCAGCACGACGATCGCGCCGGCCGGCATGGCCTTGAGCGCGGCCAGCATGGCGTCGAAGTTCACGCCGCGGGTAGCCGCGTCGTAATAGGCGTAGTTATGGACGGTGAAGCCGGCGCTTTCGAACAGCGCGCGGTGGTTTTCCCAGCTCGGATCGCTGATATACACGTCGGACGATGGCAGGAAACGCTTGAGGAAGTCGGCGCCGATCTTGAGCGCGCCGGTGCCGCCCAGTGCTTGCACGGTAATCGCACGCTTCTCTTGAATTACGGCGCTATCGGCACCAAATACCAGCTCTTGCACTGCCTTGTCGTAGGCCGCCAGGCCATCGATCGGCAGGTAGGTGCGCGGCGCGGGCTGCTCCATCAGTTTCGCTTCCGCTTTCTGTACGCACTCCAACAGTGGCACTTTGCCGTTATTGTCATAATAGACGCCCACGCCGAGGTTGATCTTGGCAGGGTTGGTATCGGCATTGAAGGCTTCGGTGATGCCCAGGATCGGGTCACGCGGGGCCATTTCAATGGCGCCGAAGAGGCTGGCAGAGGCGGTGGAAGTCATCGTGATAAACTCGGTTTTCGGCTGGGTTGGCAGCGGTGGGGTTAGTAATTGTATAGACAGCGGCCCTTGTAGGTGCAAGGCCGCGGGCGGATTCTCATTCTAACAAAGGTCTGTAAGCATGGCTGATTTATCCATCGCAACTTCGCCGGAACCGACGGTCATCACCTTCCCGGATTCCCCTTTCAAGTTGCATCAACCGTTCGAGCCGGCGGGCGACCAGCCGACCGCGATCGCGGGCCTGATCGAAGGCATCAACGACGGCCTGTCATACCAGACTCTCCTTGGCGTCACGGGCTCGGGCAAGACGTACACGATGGCCAATGTGATCGCGCGCGCCGGCCGTCCGGCGATCGTGTTCGCACCCAACAAGACGCTGGCGGCCCAGCTGTATTCGGAGTTCCGCGAATTCTTCCCGCAAAACGCGGTCGAGTATTTCGTGTCGTACTACGATTACTACCAGCCCGAGGCCTATGTGCCACAGCGCGACCTGTTCATCGAAAAGGACTCGTCGATCAACGAGCACATCGAGCAGATGCGCCTGTCGTGCACCAAATCGCTGATGGAGCGGCGCGACGTGGTCATCGTGGCCACCGTGTCGGCCATCTACGGTATCGGTAATCCGAACGAGTACCACAAGATGATCCTCACCCTGCGCCACAAGGATAAAGTGGCGCAGCGCGACATCATCGCGCGCCTGATCCAGATGCAGTACACCCGCAACGAGATGGATTTCTCGCGCGGATCGTTCCGTGTGCGCGGCGACACCATCGACATCTTCCCGGCCGAGCATGCCGAGCTGGCGATCCGCGTCGAGATGTTCGACGACGAGATCGAATCGCTGCAGCTGTTCGACCCGCTGACGGGCCGCGTGCGCCAGAAGATCCCGCGCTTTACCGTGTATCCGGGCTCGCACTACGTCACGCCGCGCAGCACCGTGCTGCGTGCGGTCGAATCGATCAAGGCCGAGCTGCGCGACCGCCTCGAGGAATTCCGTCAGCAGAACAAGCTGATCGAAGAGCAGCGCCTCGAGCAGCGCACCCGCTTCGACCTCGAGATGATGGCCGAGATCGGCTTTACCAAGGGCATCGAGAACTACTCGCGCCACCTGTCCGGCGCGATGCCGGGCGAGCCGCCGCCGACCCTGATCGACTACCTGCCGAAAGACGCGTTGATGTTCATGGACGAGTCGCACGTGATGATCGGCCAGCTCAATGCGATGTACAGCGGCGACCGTTCGCGCAAGACCAACCTGGTCGACTATGGATTCCGCCTGCCGTCGGCGCTCGACAACCGGCCGCTCAAATTCGAGGAATTCGAGAGCAAGGCGCGCCAGACGATCTTCGTCTCGGCCACGCCGGCCGAGTACGAGAAGGGCAAGGCCGACAATGTGGTCGAGCAGGTGGTGCGCCCCACCGGCCTGGTCGACCCGCAAATCATCGTGCGCCCTGCCCTGTCGCAGGTCGACGACCTGATGAGCGAGATCAACGACCGCGTCGCCAAGGACGAGCGCGTGCTGGTGACCACGCTGACCAAGCGCATGGCCGAGCAGCTCACCGAATACCTGGGCGACCACGGCATCAAGGTGCGCTACCTGCACAGCGATATCGACACGGTCGAGCGCGTGGAAATCCTGCGCGACCTGCGCCTGGGCACCTTCGACGTGCTGGTCGGGATCAACCTGCTGCGCGAAGGCCTGGACTTGCCCGAGGTGTCGCTGGTGGCCGTGCTCGATGCAGATAAAGAGGGCTTCCTGCGTTCCGAACGTTCGCTGATCCAGACCATCGGCCGCGCGGCGCGTAACCTCAACGGCGTGGCGATCCTGTATGGCGACCAGATCACCGATTCGATGCGGCGCGCGATCGACGAAACCGAACGTCGCCGCGCCAAGCAGATCGCCTTCAACGAGGCCAATGGCATCACGCCGAAGGGTGTGCACAAGAAGATCAAGGAAATGATCGACGGCGTGTACAGCAGCGCCGCGCAGAAGGCCATGGTCGAGGGCGTGCACGAGGATGCGGCGACGGCCAAGGTCGAGTCGATGAGCGAGAAGCAGATCAGCAAGGAGATCAAGCGTCTCGAGAAGCTCATGGTCGACCATGCCAAGAACCTCGAGTTCGAAAAGGCGGCGCAGGTGCGCGATCAGCTGCATGTGCTCAAGCAGCAGGCGTTCGGGGCGCCGGGGGCGGATAATGTGGTGTCGATGTTGGGCAAGTAACGCACCCGCCAGTTCGCAACGCTCGCCCGTCGTTCCCGCCCTCGCCGGGCGCCTTGGCGGGAACCTAAGACTGACGCAATGTCGACTGCCTCAAACGTAGTCTCTAAGCAAGCGACTTAGGTTCCCGCCTCCGCGCACTGGTGTCCGGAATAATTTTGAGCGCTTGAAAAAGGCCGCTGTATAGGAAAAATCACGTCGTTCCCGCCCTCGCCGGGCGCCTTGGCGGGAACCTAAGTGTGCATGGCCAGTGGCCTAAAAATCGACCTCCGATGAACGTTCGGGTCACGCAAGGGCATGAACATTCTGTGATTTCACTTGGATCCCCGCCTCCGCGGGGATGACGATGCATACTTTGCGTATAAATATTCCGGACACCAGTGCGCCTCCGCGGGAACGACGTTTTTGGGCTGCGGACAGGATTACCTTCCCACGGTGCGGACGCCTTACGCCGCCACGCCCGCCAGCAACTCCAGCAGTTTCGCCAGGTCCGCTGGCTTGGCCATGTGATGATCGAATCCGGCATTGTGCGCACGCTGCCGGTCTTGTTCCTGCCCATACCCCGTCAGCGCCACCAGCATTGCCTGCGTGGTCTCGGGCATCGCGCGCAGCCGGCGCGCCAGTTCGTGGCCGTCGATGTCGGGCAAGCCGATATCGAGCAGGGCGACGTCCGGCGGCGCGTGCAGCGCGCTGGCCAGCGCGCTGCGGCCATCGTAGGCAACGTCGACCTCATACCCGTTCATCTCCAGCAGCGTCCCCAGCATCTGGGCCGCGTCGACGTTGTCGTCGACCACCAGCACCCTCAGCCCGCGCGCGCCGCGCGGCTGCACGTCCAGCCGCGGCGTGCTCGCTTCCGGCGCCGCGGCCAGGCACGGCAGATACACCACGAACTCGCTGCCCTTGCCCAGCCCTTCGCTGTGCGCCTCGACCCGACCGCCATGCAGCACGGCCAGGCTCTTGACCAGCGCCAGGCCTAGCCCTAGGCCGCCCTGCGAGCGGTCGGGCGTGCGCTCGGCCTGGATGAACAGGTCGAAAATATAGGGCAGGATCGGCGGATCGATGCCCTGCCCGTTGTCGCGCACCGCCACCCGCACGTCGCCCGCCTCGATGCGCGCGCTGAGCACGATGCATCCGCCCGGCGTCGTGTACTTGGCGGCGTTGTTCAGGATGTTCGAGACCACCTGGACCAGGCGCGTGCGGTCGCCCTCCACGCGCAATGCGCCGGAGGCGATCTCGCAATGCAGTTCGTGGCGGCGCGCATCCATCAGCGGGCGCACCTGCTCCACCGCCGCGCCCACGATCTCGCGTACTTCCAGCGCCTCCCTGGTGATGGTCACCTGGCCGCGCGTCACGCGCGAGACGTCGAGCAGGTCGTTGACCAGGGACGTCATGTGCTGGGCCTGGCGCGCGATGATGTCGCTGGCGCGCTCGATGCCCGGCGCATCCAGCTGGCCGCGCTGCAGCAGCTGGGCCGCCGTCGTGATCGGCGCCAGCGGATTGCGCAGCTCATGCGCCAGCATCGCCAGGAACTGGTCCTTCTGGCGGTTGGCGGCGCGCAGCTCGTCCTCGATGTGCTTGCGCGCCGTGACATCGCTGCCTTCCACGAAGATGCCCGCAACCATCCCATGCTGGTCGTGGATCGGCTGGTAGACGAAGTCGATGAAGCGCTCTTCGAGCGGCGCATGGGGGTCGCGCTGCACGCGCAGCGGCACCGCGTGGCCGACGAAAGGCTGGCCGGTCTGGTACACGTGGTCGAGCAGCTCGAAGAAGCCCTGCCCCCGCACCTCGGGCAGCGCGTCGCGCACGGCCTTGCCGACCAGCGCGCGGTGGCCGACCAGTTGCAGGTAGGAGCGGTTGGTCAGTTCGAACACGTGGTCCGGCCCGCGCAGCACGGCGATGATGCCGGGCGCCTGCTCGAACAGGGTCACCAGGCGCTCGTTCTCTTCCTCGCGGTAGCGCTGCGCCAGCACCTCGCCGGTCATCTCGACGCAGGCGCAGAACATGCCGGCCACGGTGCCGTCCTCGTCGCGCACGGGCGAATACGAAAAGCGGAACCAGGTGTCCTCGTCATAGCCGTGACGGCGCATGCGCAGCGGCAGGCGGTCCATGTAGCTGGCCTCGCCCTTGAGCGCGCGCACGACCAGCGGATGGATGTCGAGCCAGATCTCGGCCCAGACGTCGTGGAATCTCCTGCCAAGCGCGCCCGGGTGCTTGTCACCCAGGATCGCGATGTAGGAGTCGTTGTAGAGAAAGCCGAGCTCGCCGCCCCAGGCGACGAACATCGGGAACTTCGAGTTGAGCATCAGGCCGACCGTCGTGCGTAGCGCCTGCGGCCAGGTGCGCGGATGCCCCAGGGGCGAGGCCGACCAGTCGTGAGCGCGCATCGTCGCGCCCATCATCCCTCCTCCGCTGAGAAAGGGTAGCCATTCGGTCGGTGACGCGGATTCCTGATTCATTCGTGTGCCGGGAGTCGCGTACAGTTTACGCAATTGCAGTGTGCCAGATTTGTCTGGCGACTCCCGCACGGATGCACGGAACAGGCTGCTTGCCGCTTAGAGCATGCGCGCTCGCCGCCGCCTGCACAGGCCGAGGCAGCCGAGCGCCATGCCGATCAGCGACAAGGTTCCTGGCTCGGGAATCTGGCTGGCCGCCAGCTCGACCGAGACGTCGTCGAAGAAGATTCCCGAAGGGTCGTGGTAGCCGGATAACTGCAGGATGGTCGAGGCCGATGTCGCCATCAGGTTACGCACGATGATCTGTGTGGACGGGCCGCCCGTCGTGATATCGGTGGACGTGTTCGTGGTCGGGAAATTGTAGATGGCCGTGGCCAGCGCGTCTCCGAACATCACCTGTATTCCATTATCAAATTGAAATATCGGAAAGCCTCCCGGGCCGATCACGCCGTCCGCGTACAGCCAGAAGGTCAGATCGTAGCGCTGGCCGATCGTCGTCGGCAGGACCTGGGTGGCGAAGCAGGAGAATTCGGGCCCGAAGCAGCCGGTACTGAGCGAGTTGACGCCGCTGTGCGCGCCGCGGCCGGCGTCGCCCAGAAACCAGCCTTCGGAGAGTTCCCACGTGCCGTCGTTCAGTTCAAAACTGCCGTCGCGGACAATATTGGCACTTGCCGGCACGGCGACTGCCAACGCCAGCAGGATTGCTGCGGCGGCACGCATTACGGATTCCATCGGAACCTCCTCTGAGCACATCCGGGAGTAAACGATGATTGATTTTCGCGAGGACGATGTCAAGGAACGCCATCTGACGGGAGTCAATGCGGTGTCGAGTCCCGCACAGATGGCTTCAGGACGGCAGGACCTGCTCCTCAGCCGGCGCGCACGCGGCGCCTGCGCGCCAGCGCCAGTCCGCCCATTGCCAGGCCGAGCAGCGACAGCGTGCCCGGCTCCGGCACTTCGCCGGGCTCTTCGCCAGGCACCGCCTCGACCACGACGTTGTCGAGATAGATGCCGGCCGGGTTGTGGTAGCCGGCGAACTGCAGGACGGTCGATGCGGAAGTCGCCAGGATATTGCTGATGGTGATCAGCGTCGAAGGTCCACCGGGGTTGAAGCTCCCGCTCGTATTCGTCGTCGGGAAATTGATGATCGTCTGGACGATCTCGTCGCCGAACCAGACCCGCAAGCCGTTATCGAAATTCAACGCAACGTTGCCATTGCTATCGACAACGCCGTCGGCGTACAACCAGAAGCTCAGGTCGTAGCGCTGACCGGCGACAGTGGTCAGGGTCTGGCTGAGCGTGCAGCCGAAATTGCTGCCCATAGCGCAACCGGTACCTGCCGACGAGCTGCCGTCCTGCGTGCCGCGCACGTACCGGCTCCAGCTCTCGGTTTGCCATGCGCCCTCGCCGTCGAAGGCTTCGAAACTGCCGTCGACGACGATATTGGCGCTGGCCGGTGCGATGACCGCGGCAGCCAGGACGAACGTGGCGGCAAGTTGTTTTGCGAATTTCATCTGACATCCCTTCAGAAATAGTTGGTCTTGTGTCCTCCCATCGAAAGGAAGGTGCTTCTGCCTAAGCAAAAAGCACACCACGCCAACAATTTCCTTAGGAATCAAGCAACTAAAGTTGCGTCACACCTGACACTGCGATCTCTGTAAAGAAACCCGACAGTTACAACGACTGAACGAATTCGCGAATACCACCCAGCAGCATCTCGATCGACATCGCCGTCAGGATCAGGCCCATCAGGCGCTCGAAGGCGGTCATGACTTGCGGGCCGAGTTTCTGCTGCAGCTTCTCGGCGCTCAGGAACACCATCAGCCACACGATGCCCACGGCAGCGAGCGCAGCGACGTGCACCATCGTGTCGGTAAAGCTGGTGGAAGAAAACAGCAGCACCGTCGCCAGCGCCGATGGACCGGCCAGCGCGGGAATCGCCAGCGGCACGATGAAGGGCTCGCCGCCTTCGCTCTTGCCCAGCACGCCGTCCGGGTGCGGGAAGATCATGCGGATCGCGATCATCAACAGGATGACGGCGCCGCCGATGCGCAGCGCGACCGGGGAGAGGTGCAGCGCTTCGAGGAAGTGCTTGCCGAAGAACATAAAAGTCAGCAACAGCAGGAAGGCGATGGCGCACTCACGGATCACGATCTTGTTGCGGCGCTCGACCGGCGTGTCTTTCAGCGCGGCGGCGAACAGGGGGACGTTGCCGAACGGGTCGGTGACGAGGATGAGCAGGATAAAGGTCTGGAAGAAGCTTTGGGTCATGGCTTGTTATTGTTGGAATGCCAAAAGTTTTGGTGACGCAATATTAGCAGAGGCCCGAAACGACGTCGTCCCCGCGAAGGCGGGGACCCAAGTAAAGACGTCGTCCCCGCGAAGGCGGGGACCCAAGCTCGCTTGCGCAGCCACTTCGCTCGAAGCAAGTGGTGCGCTGAAAAACTTGGGTCCCCGCCTGCGCGGGGACGACATGGGGCAGCGGCTGACTGGGTAGCCGCAGCGGTCTGCTTACTTCTCGAATTTCTTCAGCCACGCCGCCAGCTGATGCGGGCGCAGGCCGTCATACTCTTCGAACGGCTGGTGGATCCACGGATTGTGCGGCAGGTCGTCCAGGAAGTAATCCGGACGGATTGACGACGTGCCCTTGACCCAGATGACGGCCGACTTCACTTCGGTGACATCCTTGTAGTTCTCGGTCAGGTGTTCGCTGACCTTGCGCAGGGTGACGCCCGAATCGGCCAGGTCGTCGACCAGCAGCACGCGGCCGGCCAGCGGACCCTTGGTCATGGTCATGTACTTCGAAATGTCCAGGTCGCCCTGCTTGGTGCCGGCTTCTTCGCGGTACGAGCTGGTCGACAGGATCGCCAGCGGCACGTCGAAGATGCGCGAGAACACGTCGCCAGGACGCACGCCGCCGCGCGCCAGGCACAGCACCTGGTCGAACTTCCAGCCCGATTCATAGACCTGCAGCGCCAGGCGCTCGATCAGGCGGTGGTATTCATCCCAGGAGACCCACAGGTCCTTGTCCGTCGATACAGGGGAATTCATCTTCTACTCCAGATTTTTATTGGATTACGCTGCGAACGGGTGACGCAGGACGATGGTTTCTTCACGGTCCGGGCCGGTCGACACCATGTCGATCGGCACGCCAACCAGTTCTTCGATGCGCTTGATGTAGGCGCGGGCATTGGCCGGCAGCTCTTCCATCGACTTGGCGCCGACGGTCGATTCGGTCCAGCCCGGCATCTCTTCGTACACCGGCTCGCACAGCGCCGCTTCTTCGGCGCCGACCGGGAAGATGTCGACCTCGCGGCCGTCGATCTTGTAGCCGGTGCAGAGCTTCAGCGACTCGATACCGTCCAGCACGTCCAGCTTGGTCAGGCACATGCCCGACACGCCGTTGATCTGGACCGAGCGGCGCAGCAGTGCGGCGTCGAACCAGCCGCAACGACGGGCGCGGCCGGTCACGGTGCCGAATTCATGGCCGATGCGCGACAGGTGTTCGCCCACGCCTTCTTCGGTCGACAGCTCGGCCGGGAACGGGCCCGAACCGACGCGGGTGGTGTAGGCCTTGGTGATGCCCAGGATGTAGTGCAGCATGTTCGGGCCGACGCCGGCGCCGGCGGCGGCATTGCCGGCCACGCAGTTCGACGAGGTGACGAACGGATAGGTGCCGTGGTCGACGTCGAGCAGCGAACCCTGCGCGCCTTCGAACAGCAGCTTACCGCCGGCCTTGTGGGCCGCGTACAGCAGCGACGACACGTCGGCGACCATCGGACGCAGGCGCGGCACGAGGGCCATCGCGTCGTCGTAGGTAGTCTGGAAGTCGATCGCTTCGCCGCCCAGGTAGTTGACCAGCACGTGGTTGTGGTAGTCCAGGTTTTCCTTGAGCTTCTCGGCGAAACGTTCCGCGTTGAGCAGGTCGGCGATACGGATCGCGCGGCGCGCGACTTTGTCTTCGTAAGCCGGGCCGATGCCCTTGCAGGTGGTGCCGATCTTGTTCTCGCCGCGCTTGGCTTCGCGCGCCTTGTCGATGGCGACGTGGTAAGGCAGGATGATCGGGCACGCCTCGGAGATCTTCAGGCGCGACACGACTTCGATGCCGGCGGCCTGCAGCTTGTCGATCTCGCGCATCACGTCCGGCACCGAGACCACGACGCCGTTGCCGATGTAGCAGGCCACGCCTTCGCGCATGATGCCCGACGGGATCAGCTGCAGCGCGGTCTTCTGGCCCTTGATGACCAGGGTGTGACCGGCGTTATGGCCGCCCTGGAAACGCACCACGCCGGCGGCGTGGTCGGTGAGCCAGTCGACGATCTTACCTTTGCCTTCATCGCCCCACTGGGTGCCGATGACAACGACGTTCTTTGCCACGTTAGTATTTGACATCACTTAACCTAAGTTTTTGAGAATCCAATTTCCGTTTTCGAGGACGAGCACGCGGTCGCACTCGAACTCGTCCTGAACATTGTCGTGACCAGGCATGCTCTGGATCACGACTTCGCCTGCCTTGCGCAGGTCAGCGATTTTTTCCTTCAGCTCGGGGGCATTGCCCCACGGCGCGCGGATGGAATGCTTGCGCTCGGCCGTCGGCAGCAGCCGGGCCAGTTCGCGCAAGTCGAGCGAGAAGCCGGTCGCCGGACGCGCACGTCCGAAGGCCTCGCCCACATGATCATAGCGCCCGCCACGGGCGACCGCGTTCGGCAGGCCCGGCACGTAGAGCGCGAACATGGCGCCGCTTTCGTACTGGTAGCCGCGCAGGTCGGCCAGGTCGATCGCCACGTCGGCGCGGCCGATGGCGCCGGCTGCCAGCGCCGCCAGTTCGGCCAGTGCGCGCCCGATGCCCGGCAGCGCCGGCAGCTGTTCGCGCGCCTTGGCCAGCACCTCGACGTCGCCGTACAGGTGCGGCAACGCCAGCAGCGCCTGGCGGGTCTGCGGGTAGTAATTGGCCGAGATCTCGTCCAGGCCCGGCGCATCCTTGGCGCGCAGCAGGCAATAGATCTGGGTCTCGTCGCGCTTGGCGGCCGGGTCTTCGTTCAGCAGTGCGCGCAGCACGCCGACGTGGGCCAGGTCCAGGCGCACATTGGTAAAGCCGGCCAGGGCCAGCGAGCCGAGGGCCAGTTCCTGGATTTCGGCGTCGGCTTCGAGGCCGGCATGGCCGTAGATCTCGGCGCCGATCTGCACCGGCTCGCGGGTCGCGTGCAGGCCCGACGGACGGGTATGCAGCACGCTGCCGGCATAGCACAGGCGGGTGATCGATTCGCGGTTCAGCAGGTGCGCGTCGATGCGCGCCACTTGCGTGGTCATGTCGGCGCGCAGGCCGAGCAGGCGGCCCGACAGCGGGTCGACGACCTTGAAGGTTTTGAAGTCGGTATCTTCGCCGGCACCGGCCAGCAGCGATTCAAGGTACTCGAGCATTGGCGGCATCACCAGCTCGTAACCGTAGAGCCGGAAGTTATCGAGCATCAGGCGGCGCAACTCTTCGATCTTGCGCGCTTCGGACGGCAAGACATCGGCAATATTCTCAGGCAATAGCCAGTTCGGCATGGGCAACAGATGGGAGTTGGGATTGTATTTGCGACGGGCGTGCCGGCGCATGGCGCGAACGCCGAATCGGTGATTTTACCCGAAAACGGACAGATCGAGGAGTGGAATGCTGTCTAGACATGGTGGCAGGTTGATAATCTGCCACGGTTGGAGGTGCTGATTGGGGTGGTGGTTTGCAAATGACTTGGGTTCCCGCCTTCGCGGAACGACGTGCTTTGGCAGGAGGTGAACAGAGGCGCTATACGCTTCTCACCTAGCTTCAAAACCGTCGTTCCCGCGAAGGCGGGAACCTAAGTAATGCATGAACAGCCCCGCACTCAAGCGGAGCCAGTCATCAGCGACCCGATGCCCCCGGCTGCTTCATGTACTTGAAGAACTCCGAGCTCGGATCCACCACCAGCACGTCGCTGCGATCCTTGAAGCTGGCGCGGTAGGCTTCGAGCGAACGGTAGTAGCGGGCGAATTCCGGGTTCTTGCCGAAGGCGTCGGCGTAGATGGCCGAAGCTTTCGCGTCGCCGTCACCCTTGACCTTCTCTGCATCGCGGAAGGCTTCGGCGATGATCACGGTGCGCTGGCGGTCGGCATCGGCGCGGATCTGCTCGGACTCGGCGGCGCCGGTCGAACGCAGCTCGTTGGCGACGCGGACGCGCTCGGCGCGCATGCGTTCGTACACCGAGTTGTTGATCTGCTCGATGTAGTCCACACGCTTCAAGCGCACGTCGACGATGCCGACGCCGATCTCCTTGGCCTCGGCCACGACCTTGGCCTGCACCGCCGCCATCACCGCGGCGCGCTCGCCGGAAATCACTTCGCGCACGGTGCGCTTGGTGATCTCGTCGTTCAGCGCCGCCTTGATGATCTGCGACATGCGGTCGCGCGCACGGCTCTCGTCGCCGCCGAAGCTGACGTAGTACAGGCGCGGATCTTCGATACGCCATTTCATGAAGGCATCCACCAGGATGTTCTTCTTCTCGGCCGTGATGAAACGGTCGGCGTCAGGCGTATCCAGCGTGAGGATGCGCTTGTCCAGGTAGATCACGTTCTGGAACGGCGGCGGCAGCTTGAAGTGCAGGCCCGGCTGGGCGATCACTTCCTTCACCTGGCCGAGCGCGAACACGATCGCGAAGCGGCGCTGGTCGACGACGAAGATCGTCGACGACAGCAGCATCAGTGCGATGAAGCCCGCGACGAAAATAGTTACGAGGCGGTTCATCAGCGGGTCTCCCTGTCGCGTGAGGTATCGCGGCTACGCTCGTCTCGCTGGCGCACCGCTTCCAAGGCCTGGGTCACTTCGGCCGGCTGGCCGTTCTGCTGCAACTGCACCGGACCGGATTTGCTGCCGACCTGGGCGTCGTTGGCTGCCTGCTGCTGCATCAGCTTGTCGAGCGGCAGGTACAGCATATTGTTGTTGGCGCGCGAGTCGATCATCACCTTGGTGGTGCTGGTGAAGATCTGCTGCATGGTGTCGATGTACATGCGGTCGCGGGTCACGGCTGGAGCACGCGAATACGCAGCCACCACCTGGTCGAAGCGCGAGGCGTTACCGGTCGCGTTCTCGACCACCATCGAGCGGTACGCTTCGGCGTCCTGCTGCAGGCGGAAGGCCTGGCCGCGCGCAGCCGGGATGATCTGGTTGGCATATGCCTCACCTTCATTACGGGCACGGGCACGGTCCTGCCCGGCGCGCACGGCGTCGTCGAAGGCGCTCTGCACCTGCTCCGGCGGCTGCACGCCCTGCATCGTCACGTTGGTGATCAGGGCGCCCAGCGCATAGCGGTCGCCGATCGCCTGCATCATCGAATGCACGTCGGCGGCGACTTTCTCGCGGCCTTCGTACAGGACGAAGTCCATCTTGTTGCGGCCGACCACTTCGCGGATCGCGGTCTCAGCGATCTGGCGCACGCTGTCGTCCTGGTCGCGGTTGTTGAACAACCAGGCGACCGGATCCTTGAGCGTGTACTGCACCGCGAACTGGATGTCGATGATGTTTTCGTCATCGGTCAGCATCAGCGCTTCTTGCGGCTGCTTGTTGCGCACGTTCGCGCGGTAGCCGATCTCGGCAGTACGGATCTGCGAGGTATTGACGGTCTCGTGGGCCTGGAACGGATACGGCCAGCGCCAGTTGAAACCCGGCGTGGTCGAATGGCTGTACTTACCGAAGGTGGTCACGACGCCGACCTGGCCCTCTTGCACGATGAAGGCGCCGCTGGCAAGCCAGATGAAGCCGACGATGATGGCGATCACGCCGGCGCCGATGCCGGCGCCGCGCATCTCGCCGCGCGGGCTGCCATTGTCGCCGCCGCCGTTATTGTTGCCGCGGCCGCCGAACATGCGGTTCAGGCGCGCATTGAAATCGCGCCACATCTGGTCGAGGTCGGGAGGACCGTCACCGGGGCGGCGACCATCCTGGGCCTTGCGGTCGTCTTCGGGGTTGCGTCCCCAGCGTGGGTCGTTCAGCGACAGTTTGACGCCGAATCTTTTTAGTAGAGAAACAAGCATAGGCTAGTTGGGCCTGACATGGGTGGAAGTTGGCATATTGTCGGCAAGACCGCCAGGGTGCGCGTCCACCGACGCGTCGTCCTCGGCGAGCCCGAAGGCTTCGTCCTGCTCTTCGTTTTCTGGGTTACTGTACCCGCGTGACCCCGGCGCGGACGCGGCTACCTCGGCGATTGCCGAACGCAGCAGATCCAGGCCGGCGCCGCTGTGGGCGCTGATGAAAACCCGGTTGATCTTATCATACTCATCACGCTCGACCCCAGGCTCCAGGCCGGCGGCATCGATCTTGTTCCATACCAAAATTTGCGGAACATGATCTGCGCCAATCTCGCGCAACACTTCATTGACCTGTTCGACCTGCTCCATGCGCGTCGGTGAGGCGCTGTCGACCACGTGCAGCAAGAGGTCGGCATGGATGGTTTCTTCCAGCGTGGCGCGGAAAGCCGCCACCAGCTGGTGGGGCAGTTCGCGCACGAAACCGACGGTGTCCGAGATCACGACACTACCCACTTCGTCATTCAGGTACAGGCGGCGGCTGGTGGTGTCCAGGGTCGCGAACAGCTGGTTCGCCACATACACGCCGGCTTTCGTCAGCGTGTTGAACAGGGTCGACTTGCCGGCATTGGTATAACCGACGAGCGACACCGAGAAGGTCTTGTTGCGGCCGCGCTGGCGGCGCTGGGTCTCGTGCTGCTTGCGCAGCTTGGCCAGGCGCGCGCGCAGCATCTTGACGCGCTCGCCGATCAGCCGGCGGTCGGTCTCGAGCTGGGTTTCACCCGGACCGCGCAGGCCAATACCGCCCTTTTGACGTTCAAGGTGGGTCCAGCCGCGGATCAGGCGCGTGGCCAGGTGCTGCAACTGAGCCAGCTCGACCTGCAGCTTGCCCTCGTGGCTCTTGGCGCGCTGCGCGAAGATATCGAGGATCAGGCTGGTACGGTCGATCACGCGCAGCTGGAGACGGCGTTCCAGGTTGCGCTGCTGGGCAGGAGAGAGCGCGTGATTGAAGATGACGATCTCGGCGCCAAGGGCCTTGGCGTCGAGGGCGATTTCGTCGGCCTTGCCGCTGCCGACGAAATGCGCGGGGTCAGGGCTGCTGCGCTTCGCCGTGATCGTGGTGATCGGTTCGGCGCCGGCGGAGCGCGCAAGCAGCGACAACTCTTCGAGGCTGGCGGCAAAGTCGCCAGTCCCGAAGTCGATGCCGACCAGCGCTGCGCGCAAGGTGGGAGTGCCGGGGGCGTCAGCCATCGGCCTTACTCGGCTTCGTTGGAGTCAAGGTTAAGGTTGACGGCACGTGCCGGCACGACGGTGGAAATGGCATGCTTGTAGACCATCTGGGTCACGGTATTACGAAGCAGAACGACGTATTGGTCGAAGGATTCGATATGGCCCTGGAGTTTGATACCGTTGACGAGGTAGATGGAGACAGGGACGTGTTCCTTGCGCAAGGCGTTGAGGAATGGGTCTTGTAACAGTTGCCCTTTGTTGCTCATAACAGCTCCGTAATGTTGTTGTAGTTAAAAGTTTGAGGCGATTTGCCGATTTTCAAGTAGCTAGAGCCATATTCTGCGTGAGCGAATGCAGCCCTAAGCCTACTGTAACCTGTTTTGCCGGTTTTTGTCGTACTGCTAAGGTTAAGAACGACTTAATCGCCTCCGTGAATCAGTCCTTGGCAAACGGATTCTTACCGCTACGCAGCTCGATCCGCAACGGCGTGCCGACCAGGCTGAACGTCTCGCGGAAATGCTTTTCCAGATAACGCTTGTACGGCTCGGTAATGCCTTCAAGGGCATTGCCGTGGATGACGATGATCGGCGGGTTCTGGCCACCCTGGTGGGCGTAGCGCATCTTCGGACGCGAGGTACCCTTGCGCTTCGGCTCCTGCTTCTCGACCGCCTCTTGCAGCGCGCGCGTCAGGCGCGGCGTCGACAGGTTGGCGGTGGCGGCGGCATAGGCCGCTTCGACCGATTTCATCAGTTGCGACACGCCGGTGCCGCGCAGCGCCGACACGAAGTGGGTCTTGGCGAAACTGAGGAAGTCCAGCTTGCGGTCGAGGTCGATCTTGACCTCGTCGCGGTCCTGCGTCTGCAGGCCATCCCATTTATTCACGGCCACCACCAGCGCCCTGCCCGACTCCAGGATGAAGCCGGCGATGTGCGCATCCTGCTCCGAGATATCCTGCTGGGCGTCGAGCAGCAGGATCACGACGTTGGCGTCCGAGATCGACTGCATGGTCTTGACCACCGAGAATTTCTCGATCGCCTCGAACACCTTGCCGCGGCGGCGGATACCGGCGGTGTCGATCAGCGTGAAGCGCTTGCCGTCGCGTTCGAACGGCACTTCGATCGAGTCGCGGGTCGTGCCCGGCATGTCGAAGGCGATCACGCGCTGCTCGCCGACCAGGGTGTTGATCAATGTGGACTTACCAACATTAGGACGGCCGACGATGGCGATCTTGAAGCCGTGGTCGGCCGGCTCGAGCTCTTCGGGTTCTTCCGGACGGCCTTCGAAGGCCATGTCGAGCGCCTCGTTGACCAGGTCGGTGACGCCGTCGCCATGGGCGGCGGAGATGACGTAGGGGTCGCCCATGCCGAGTTCATAGAAATCGGCGGTGACCGAGGTGTACTTCATGCCTTCCGACTTGTTCACCACCAGCATGACCTTGCGGCCACTCTTGCGCAGGAAATCGGTGATGGTCTTGTCGTGCGGGGTCAGGCCCTGGCGGCCGTCGACGATGAACACGACCACGTCGGCCTCGGCCACGGCCTGGCGCGTCTGCAGCGCCATTTCGTGCATGATGCCTTCTTTGGCGACCGGCTCGAAACCGCCCGTGTCGATGACCAGGAATGGCCGTTCGCCAATCCGGCCTTCGCCATAGTGGCGGTCGCGTGTCAGGCCAGGGAGGTCGGCCACCAGCGCGTCACGCGAACGGGTCAGGCGGTTAAATAAGGTCGATTTCCCGACGTTGGGACGACCTACGAGTGCGATTACCGGCTTCATGTTTTATTCTATTCGACCGCGATGGCGGTCACAGTTCCATTTTGTGTTTGAAAAATCAGGTTCGTGCCGGCCACCAGCGGCGTGCCCAGGATCGGGCTGCCATCGGTCGCTGCGCGCGCCAGGAAAGATCCGTCCTCGCGCGACAGGAAGTGCACGAAGCCCTCGAAGTCGCCGACCGCGACGGCGCGGCCATACGACAGCGGGGTCGACAGGCGGCGGAAAGCCAGCTTGTCGTTCTTCCAGCTGGAAGAACCCGTGTCGCGGGTGAAGGCATGCAGGGCGCCCTTGTCGTCCGGTGCGAACACATACAATTGGTCGACGGCGACGCCGACGCTTGAGGACAGATCGCGCGTCCACTTGGCCGAACCGGTGACCAGGTCGAAGCAGCCTACGCGGCCTTGATAGGACACGGCGCACACCTCGTTCTCGAACAGCACAGGGGCGCCGCCGATATCGGTCACGCGCTCCAGCTCGGTGGCGCCGCGCGAGACGCCCACCTCGACGTCCCAGCGCGGCGCGCCGGTGGCCAGGATCATCGACGACAGCTTGCCGCCCGGCTGGGCGACGATGACGTCGCCGCCAGCCACGATCATGCCCGGCGCATTGCGCAGGGTGAGCGGCGGCGCGACCTTTTGCACCGTCCACTTGGTCTTGCCGTTGGCGGCGTCGATGCCGACGATGCGGTTGTCGATCGAGCGCGCCACGACGACGCCCTGCGACACCACCGGCGCCGACAGGATTTCGCTCGACAGCTGGGTCTTCCACAGCGCCTTGCCATCCATGTCGAAGGCCAGCAGCTGGCCCTTGTCGGCGCCGACCACGATCAGGTTGCCGTCGGTGCCGACGCCAGCTGACAGTTCGGTATCGGCCTTGATGCGCCACAGCTGCTTGCCGCTCGCGGCTTCGACGCGCGCGATGGCGCCGTCGGCGCCGGCCACGACCACCGTGTTGCCGGTCAGCGCGGGCGAGAAGGTGTAGCCGTGCGCCTTGCCGATATCAAGTTTCCATGCTGTACGCACGGCCATGCTGCCTTTCAGCTCGACCAGCTTGGCCGGCTGGTCGCCCTTCTTTTCAGACGCGAATGGATTGAGCGAATTGAGGGTCGAGCAACCCGTCATCAGGGCCAGTACGCCGACACCAACAAGCTTGCTGCAAATACGCATTTTGTTCTACCTTGTTCCTGGACTATAGAGGACGCAAGGCCCGCGCCGCCGTCAGGCGTGCGCGGGCCCTCTCATGGGGGAGGATTACGCGGCTGCCTTTTGCTCGGCAGCTGCTTCCGATTTCTTATCTGCCGGCACGGTGCCGCCGATTGCTTCCAGCTTGATCTGCACCAACTGGCGGCCCGGTGCATTCGGCTCCATGGCGGCGATCGCCGCGACATAGGCCGCGCGCGCTTCGTTGAGCTTATTCTGCGCGACCAGCACGTCACCCTTGCGGTCGTTCACTTCCGACGTGAACTGCGGCAGGAACTTGCCGTTCAAGACCTTCAGCGCTTCGTCGAATGCCTTCTCGTCCAGCAGCACGCCGGCCAGGCGCAGGTTGGCGATCGACTTGTACTCGTCGTTGCCGTGCTCGGCCGCCCACTGCAGGTGCGTCTTGGCAGTCTTGAGGTCGTTCGCTTCGAAGGCGGTCTTGGCCGCGGCCAGGGCCGCCATCGGCGCGTAGGCCGACGATTCGTACTTGGCGCGGATGTCGCCCGCGACGCGCTGCACCTTGGCATTGTCGTTCGCCAGCAGCGAGGTCTGCAGCTCGTCATACAGCGCCGACGCCTCGACCGACTTGTTGCGCTGGTGGGTTTTCCAGTAGTTCCAGCCGGCGTAGGAGCCGAGCGCGAGAATCAGGACCCAGATGATGATATTGCCGTACTGCGACCAGAACGCCTTGAAGGAATCAAGCTGTTCCTGTTCCTGGTGATCGTATGCCATGTGCGTATTCTTGTAGTGAGTGGTTCGAAAATGTGGCCAGTGCCGGGATTAATGCCTGTGCACGTGGTCGTGGTCGTGGTCGCAATCGGGGCCGTGAACATGTCCACCGACGATCTGGTCGACCAGGTAGTCGACCACTTCCTCGAACGGCACGCTGGCCTGCTGCTGTTCGCCAATCTCGCCGCGCATCGTTTTCACTTGCGCGGCATTGTTCGCGATCTCGTCCTGGCCGATGATGACGGCAAAGGCCGCACCGCTGCCATCGGCCTTCTTCATCTGGCTCTTGAAGCTGCCCGCACCCGTTGGAGTTGCGCAATGTAACACAACATCCAGGCCGGCATCCCGAATCCTCTCGGCCAGGATAAAGGACTGCAGCTGCGCTTCTTCTCCCTGGTGGACCATGTAGACGTCGCACACGTTCGGCTCGGCCGGTTCGCCCAGCCCCTTCATGAGCTCGATGATGCGTTCCATGCCCATCGCGAAACCGACCGCCGGGGTCGGCTTGCCGCCGAAGGTCTCGATCAGCGGATCGTAGCGGCCGCCGGCGCAGATGGTGCCCTGGGCGCCCAGCTCGTCGGTGACCCACTCGAACACGGTGCGGTTGTAGTAATCCAGGCCACGCACCAGGCGCGGGTTGACGGTGTACTGCACCGCGTTCTTGTCCAGCAGCGCCTTGACGCCGTTGAAGTGGGCCAGCGATTCCTCGCCCAGGTAGTCCAGCAGGCGCGGGGCGGCGTTGACCATCTCTTGCATCGCCGGGTTCTTGGTGTCCAGGATGCGCAGCGGATTGCTGTGCAGGCGGCGCTTGGCTTCGGCGTCCAGGATGTCTTCGTGTTTTTCGAGATACACGATCAGGTCGGCGCGATGGCGGTTGCGCTCTTCGGCATTGCCGATCGAGTTCAGCTCGAGACGCACGTTCTGCAGGCCCAGGTCATCCCACAGGCGGCGCGACATCATGATCATCTCGGCGTCGATGTCCGGGCCCGAGAAGCCGATCGCTTCGGCGCCGAACTGGAAGAACTGGCGGTAGCGGCCGCGCTGCGGACGCTCGTGGCGGAACATCGGACCCTTGTACCACAGGCGGCGCGGGCCGTCGTAGACCAGGTTGTGCTCGAGCACGGCGCGCACGACGCTGGCCGTGCCTTCCGGACGCAGGGTCAGCTGGTCGCCGTTCATCGAGTCTTCGAAGGAATACATCTCCTTCTCGACGATGTCGGTGACGGCGCCGATGGCGCGCGCGAACAGGCCCGTCTGCTCGACGATCGGGGTCACGATCTTCTGGTAGCCGTAGCTTTTGAGGATCGTTTCGGTGGTGTTCTCGAACAGCTCCCACAGCGGCGCATCTTGCGGCAGGATGTCGTTCATGCCTTTGATGGCGACGATTTTTTCTGGTTTGGACATATTAGTTAACTTTTGATCCTCGTCGTTCCCGCGCAGGCGGGAACCCAAGTTTGCATACGTTACCGCAGCGCTGGAAAACTTAGGTTCCCGCCTTCGCGGGAACGACGTGCGGGGGCCGATGGCCGTATTTTATGGTGCGACTGCCTCGCGGCCGTAATTCTTCTTCACATAATCGAGCACGATGGTCTGGAACTCGTCGACGATGCGCTCACCGCGCAGGGTCGCGAATTTCTGGCCATCGACGAATACCGGCGCGGCCGGCGATTCGCCGGTGCCCGGCAGGCTGATACCGATGTTCGCGTGCTTCGATTCGCCCGGGCCGTTGACGATGCAGCCCATCACGGCCACGTTCATCGCCTCCACGCCCGGATACGTTTTCTTCCATTCCGGCATCTGTTCGCGCAGGAAAGTCTGGATATTGTCCGCCAGCTCCTGGAACACGGTCGAGGTCGTACGGCCGCAACCCGGGCAGGCGATCACCATCGGGGTGAACTTGCGCAGGCCCATGGTTTGCAGGATTTCCTGGCCCACCACCACCTCGCGGGTGCGGTCGCCACCCGGTTCCGGCGTGAGCGAAATGCGGATGGTGTCGCCAATGCCCTCTTGCAGCAGCACCGACAGCGCCGCGGTCGAGGCGACGATGCCCTTGCTGCCCATGCCGGCCTCGGTCAGGCCCAGGTGCAGCGGGTAGTCGCAGCGGCGCGCCAGTTCGCGGTAGACCGCGATCAGGTCCTGCACGCCCGATACCTTGCACGACAGGATGATCTTGTCGCGCGCCAGGCCGACTTCTTCGGCGCGAACGGCGTTCTCGATCGCCGACGTGATCAGGGCTTCGTACATCACCGCCTGGGCGCTCCATGGATTGGCGCGCGCGGCGTTCTCGTCCATGATGCGGGCCAGCAGCGACTGGTCGAGCGAACCCCAGTTGACGCCGATGCGCACCGGCTTGTCGTATTTGGCGGCGATCTCGATCATCTGGGCGAACTGGGTGTCGCGCTTGGCGCCCTGCCCCACATTGCCCGGATTGATGCGGTACTTCGACAGCGCCTGCGCGCATTCCGGATAGTCGCGCAGCAGCAGGTGGCCGTTGTAGTGGAAGTCGCCCACCAGCGGCACGTCGACTTCCATGCGGTCGAGCTGTTCGCGAATCGCCGGCACGGCGGCAGCCGCCGCCGGCGTGTCGACCGTGATGCGCACGATCTCGGAGCCGGCGCGCGCCAGGTCCTTGATCTGGATCGCGGTACCGATCGCGTCGGCGGTGTCGGTATTGGTCATCGACTGCACTACCACCGGCGCGTCGCCGCCCACCCACACCGTGCGGGCGCCATGCGAGACGGCCACCTTGCGGCTGGCGCGGCGCGCCAGCGGGCCTGAGGGAATTGCTTCGGAGATGCAGCCTTGATTCAACGAGTTCATCGGTTTTGTTCCAGCTTGTTCCAGCTAATTATTTCAGCGCCACGCGCGCGATGGTGCGGCCCGGCTGCGGCGGCAGCGCGATGTCGGCGCCGCGCAGGGTCGCGCTGACGCCACCAGGGGCGCCGACCACCAGGGTCGCGGGGCCGGCCAGCTCGATCGACTCGGTGCTGCCGCCCTTGACCAGGCGCGAGATCAGCGGACGGCCGCCGGCACTCGGGCGCACTTCGATCCAGGAATCCTCGCGCACGTTCAGCACCAGGGTGTTGGCGCCGGCGGTGGGCGCCACGGCGGTGACCGGCGCCGCGGCGGTCGAGACGCTAGGAGCCAGCGTCGCACCAGGTGCGGCGGCGCCCGGCGTGCCGGAGGCCGGCGGCGGCACGGCTGGCACCGGTGCGGTCGGGGTGGCCGGCGCGGTATCCGGCGCCGAGCCCGGAGCTGCCGCTGGCGGCGTGCTTTCTCCGGCCGGGGCCGGGGCCGGCACCGAGATCAGCGGCACCGACGGATTGATCAGGCCTGGGTGGGCGCCATTGGCTGGCGCCGAACCCGGCGCGACGACGCCGGCGGCGGGATTCTCGAGCACCGTGGCGTCGTCCGCCTGGCCATCGCGCTGCAGGTTAGGAATCAGGTCGAACTGCCAGGCCGCGACGGCGGCGCCGGCCACCACCACGGCGGCGGCGATCCAGCCCAGCGGCAGGCGGTTGCGTTTGCCGCCCATTGGGAAACGGTTCTCGGAGAACGTGGCCGGACGCTGTTCGCGGCGCACGGCGCCGGTATTGATGGGAGCACCCGCCTGGGCTTCCGGCGGCATATTCAGTTCGATCATCGACACCAGCGGCGCGGCGTCGATCTTGAGCAGCTTGGCGTAAGCGCGCACGAAACCGCGTGTCACGGCCGGGCTCGGTAGCGCGGCGTAATCGCCCGCTTCCAGCGCCACCACCTGGCGCGGGGCCAGCTTCAGCTGGTCCGCCACCTGTTCCACACTCCAGCCCATCGCCTCGCGCTGGGATTGCAGGGTCTTGCCAGGGATGCCGGGCTGGTTGCCTGGCGTAGCCGGCTGATCTGCTTGCTCGTTCATTGTCCTCGTCCTTGTCCGTGTGAGCTTCTAGTTGAGCTTGTTTTTTTGCTTACTCGTCGAAAGCGCCGCGCTCGAATGCCGCGTACTCGGGCGAACCGGGGAAGCGCCGCCGCAGCTGGGCCGCGAACGTTGCTTCATGGGTCCGGTCGCCCAGCTTGCGCTGTACGCGCAGCGCGAGCCAGAGCGCGTCGGCCGGCAGTGTCTCGATGCTTGCCGTCTCGATCAGGCGATTCACGAAAAAACCGGCGCGCTGCATGTCGCGCCGCTCGTAGTACACCCGCGCCAGGCCGGCATTGACCGCCGGCTGCGTCGGGTTCAGACGCAGGGCCTCGAGCAGGTAGCGCTCGGCCGCGTCGACATTCCGGTTCTTGATGCTGCACGCGCCCGCGTTGATCAGCGCGGACAGCGGCGTCTGATAGGCGGGATTCTTGAGCGCGGCATCGAAATAACGCAAGGCTTCGGCCGGCTTGTTCACCGACTGGCACAGGAAGGTGCCGTAGTTGTTCGCGAACTCGGGATTGCCCGGTTCGAGCCGCAGCGCGTGGCGATGGTTCTCGTCGGCCAGCGGAAACTGCCCCATCGAGGTATAGATCAGGGCCCGCAGGCCGTAGGCGTCGGCGTAGTTCGGATCGGCCGCCAGCGCCTGCTTGACTTCGTCGAGGGCGATTTCGTGCTTGCCCTCCTGGTAGTAGCCGACCGCCAGCTGCACCCGGATCGAGGCGCGCTTTTCCAGCGCGGTCTGGTCCGAGGCGGTCCTGAGTTCGCCGTCGCGCGCCGTTGCCGCGCCGCCCGCCCCCGTGCCGGCGCAACCGGCCAGCACAGCGAGGGACAGGGTCGATGCGAATGCGAGCCAGGCGGCGGCGAATTTCATCAGGTCGGGATCTCCACGATGCGGCCGAAATCGGCGCCGAACTTCTTCTGGTATTCGGCCATCTTTTCCATGCGTTCGGCCACCCGGGTGCGGTCCTTGACCTCGCCCGCCAGCTGGCCGCAGGCGGCGTCGATGTCGTCGCCGCGCGTCTTGCGCACGGTGGTCACGATGCCGGCGTTCATCAGCACTTCGGCGAAAGCCTTGATGCGTGGATTCTTGGAGCGGAACAGGCCCGACTCGGGGAACGGGTTGAACGGGATCAGGTTGAACTTGCAGTTCACGCCGACCACCGGATCGTTCACCAGCGCGATCAGTTCGCGCGCGTGCTCGTCGCTGTCGTTGAAACCGTCGAGCATGCAGTACTCGAAGGTGATGAAGTCGCGCGGTGCGAACTCGAGGTAGCGCTTGCAGGCGGCCATCAGCTCGCGCAGCGGATATTTTTTATTCAGCGGCACCAGGATGTCGCGCAACGCATCGTTCGAGGCGTGCAGCGACACGGCCATCGCCACCGGCACGTCTTGCGACAGCTTGTCGATATTCGGCACCACGCCCGAGGTCGACAGGGTCACGCGGCGGCGCGACAGGCCATAGGCGTTATCGTCGAGCATCAGCTTGAGCGCGGTGACGGTCGGCTCGTAGTTCAGCAGCGGCTCGCCCATGCCCATCATCACCACATTGGTGATCTGGCGTTCGCCTTTCGGGCCGGGCTCGATACCCTTGGTACGGCGCAGCTCGAACTCGGCCATCCACAGCTGGCCGATGATCTCGGCCACCGTCAGGTTGCGGTTGAAGCCCTGCTTGCCGGTCGAGCAGAAACGGCAGTTGACGGCGCAGCCCGCCTGCGTGGAGATGCACAGCGTGCCGCGGTTTTCTTCCGGGATGAACACGGTTTCGACCGCGTTGCCGTTGCCGACGTCGACCAGCCATTTGCGGGTGCCGTCGGTGGCAGTCTGGTCGCTGACGATGGCTGGCGCGCGCACTTCGGCGCGCGTCTTGAGCTTTTCGCGCAGCGACTTGGCCAGGTCGGTCATGCTATCGAAGTCCGCCGCGCCGAACTGGTGTATCCAGCGTTGCAATTGCTTGGCGCGGAACGGTTTCTCACCCAAGTCGGCGCAGTAAGCGACGAGTTGCGCGGGATCAAAGTCCAGCAGGTTGGTGAGAGTTGTCATATCGTCTTCCTATATTTCCGAACCCGCTTGCGCCAGCCCTTGGCTGCGGGCAAGCGGGTTACTCATTTAAATTAGTCCGGGGGAATCAATCCGGGGAACGCCCGGACTGCGTTCCCCCTTACTAATTAACGCGAGTAGACGTTCAGTGCTGGGAAGTAGTAAGCGATTTCCACAGCGGCGGTTTCGGCAGCGTCCGAACCGTGAACGGCGTTGGCGTCGATCGAGTCAGCGAAATCGGCGCGAATGGTGCCGGCGTCGGCTTTCTTCGGATCGGTAGCGCCCATCAGGTCGCGGTTTTTCAGGATCGCGCCTTCGCCTTCGAGCACCTGGATCATCACCGGACCCGAGATCATGAAGTCGACCAGATCCTTGAAGAACGGACGCGCAGCGTGCACTGCGTAGAAGCCTTCGGCTTCAGCGCGCGACAGTTGCACCATGCGTGCAGCCACGACCTTCAGGCCGGCTTCTTCGAAACGGCTGTAGATTTTGCCGATCACGTTTTTTGCAACTGCGTCCGGCTTGATGATGGACAGGGTGCGTTCGATTGCCATGAGAAAACTCCAATAAAAGAAAGGTTTTGAACTGAGAAATTCGTTTGAACTTTGGGACTCAATCAACCTTTAATTTTACCATACCTGCCCCAGATATCCGATATTGCGGTAGCGGCAAGCATGGGTTACAGTGGCGGCAAAAGTCCGTCCAAAGTGAGCCTTTCTTCATCTTCAGTTAAGAAAGATGCGATAGGATCAAGCTGACGTACCTCGCGTTGCACTCGCAAGTACCATTTATCTAACCGGAGGCACTATATGTACCCTAGTACCCAACAGCAAAGTACCATCGACCTGAGCAAAGGTGGTCAGGCCACGCGTAACAAAGTGTTACGCAACACGTATTGGCTGCTGGCGCTGTCGATGATTCCTACCGTCCTGGGCGCCTTCACCGGCATCTCCCTGGGCATCGCATTCACCGGCATCATGGGCTTCGTCATCTTCCTCGCGGTTGCCTTCGGTTTCATGTGGGCGATCCAGAAGAACAAGGATTCCGGCCTGGGCGTGGCCCTGCTGCTCGGCTTCACCTTCTTCATGGGCCTGATGCTGGCGCCGCTGCTGACCCACACGCTCAATTACTCGAACGGCGGCAGCCTGATCATGACCGCCTTCGGCGGTACCGCCGCCGTGTTCGCCGTGATGGCCAGCATCGCCACCACCACCAAGCGCGACTTCTCGGGCATGGGCAGCTGGCTGATGGCCGGCGTCGTCGTCCTGCTGCTGGCGGTCGTGGCCAACATCTTCCTGCAGATGTCGGTGCTGTCGATCGTGATCTCGGTCCTGGCGATCGGTATCTTCTCGGCCTTCATCCTGTATGACGTGCAGCGCATCGTCAACGGCGGCGAGACCAACTACGTCACCGCCACCCTGTCGATCTACCTGAACGTGTTCAACATCTTTACCAGCCTGCTGCGCCTGCTGGGCATCGTGGGCGGCGACGACTGACCGATCGCTGTTTCTCGACAAGAAACCGGCCTGCGGGCCGGTTTTTTCATGGGCGCGTCAAACGCAGCAGCCTGGCATCGACGCCATCGGTCAGGACGTAAATCGCGCCGTCCGGGCCGACCTTGACGTCGCGCAGGCGCTGATTCAGTTCTGCCAACAGCGTCTGCTGGCCGACGATCCTGCCGCCATCGCGCGCGACGCGGTGCAGTGCGCGTCCGCGCAGTGCCGGCACCAGCAGGTCGCCGCGCCATTCGGGGAACTGGTCGCCGCGATAGACCGCCAGGCCCGCCGGCGCGATCGACGGCGTCCATTCCAGCAGCGGCGCCTCGAAGCCGGCCAGGCGGCTGAACGGCGTCACGCGGCCGAACGGGTAATCGATGCCGGCCGTGACGAGCGGCCAGCCGTAATTCTTGCCCGCCACGATGCGGTTGATCTCGTCGCCGCCGCGTGCGCCGTGCTCCGTCAGCAGCAGCTCGCCGCTGGCCGGATCGACGGCGATGCCCTGCGGATTGCGGTGGCCGAGACTGTAGATCTCGGGCGCGGCGCCGGGACGGCCGATATAAGGATTGTCGGGCGGCGCCTTGCCGTCGCGGTCGATCCGGACGACGGTGCCGAGGTGATTGGCGGCGTTCTGCGCTTCTTCACGGCGCCAGTTGCCGTCGCCGACCGTCAGCACCAGCGTCTGATCGGGCAGGAAAGCGACGCGGCCGCCGTTATTGCCGGCGCGCGGCTTCGGCGTGGAGCTGAACAGGATCCGGACGTCCTCCAGCCGGTCGTTCTCCAGCCTGGCCCGCGCCAGGCGCGTGCCATTGGCGCCCTCCTCGCCATGGCCCATCGTCAGGTACAGCAAACCATTGTGCGCGAAGGCGGGATCGAGGGCGACGTCCATCAGGCCGATCGTACCGCCACGCTGGAACACGGGCGGCAGGCCGCCGGTGGCGATCGCCGTCTTCGCGCCATCCCTGCCGATGACCAGCAGGCGCCCGGCCATCTCGGTGACGAGCAGGCGGCCATCCGGCAGGAAAGCCAGCGACCACGGCCGATCGAGTCCCTTCGCCACGGTCTCGACCCGGTAAGTGGCGGGGTCGACCGCATCGAGCTTGTCGGCCGCGCCCGGCGAGGTAATGAGGAAGACCGTCGCGGGAATCAGGGCCAGCAATGCCGCCGCCAACACCTGGCGCCGCGGCTGTGCGGCCTGCCGCGCCGGCGACGTCATGCGGGCATAGACCAGGCCGCCGGCGATGCCGCTCATGGCCATCAGGGCGTGCTCGAGTCCACCGCGGGTCGCGGCGATCGCCGGCATGGGAATGACGTTGAGCATCAGCCAGAATGCCGCCCACAGGCCGGCGACGGCAGCCACGGCGAACAGCGGCGCGCGGTGCGCCAGCCCGGCGGTGCGCCCGATCGCGTGCCCGGCCAGCATGGCCGGCAGCAGCGCCGCGAACGAGATCCCGATCATGACCGGACCGAATCCCGCCAGGTCTTGCAGCGTGGTCCAGGCCCGCAGCGACAGTGGAATCGTCGCGCCGAGCGCGGTCAGTTCGCCGAGATTGACCTGGGTCTGGACCAGGCTGGCTACCAGACCGGTCGCGACGGCGGCGGCCAGCAAGGCTGCCGCGTGGCGGCCGATCCGCCTCACTCAGGCCACCGCGTCCGCTGGCGGCACGGGCTTGGCGCCCAGCTCGAACACGCCGATCGACTCGACGTGCGAGGTGTGCGGGAACATGTTCACCACACCCGCCTTCTTCATCACATAGCCCGCCTTGTGCACCAGGATGCCGGCGTCGCGCGCCAGGGTCGACGGGCTGCACGACACGTAGACGATGCGCTGCGGCATCAGGTCTTCATGGGTCTCGCGCAGTTCGGCCAGCGCCGTCGCCAGCGCCATGGCGCCGTCGCGCGGCGGATCGACCAGCATGCGGTCGAATTTGCCCAGCGCCACCAGGTCGTCCTTGGTGACTTCGAACAGGTTGCGGGTCGAGAACGAGGTTTTTGCGGCCAGGCCGTTGGCCTTGGCATTGTCCAGCGCGCGCGTGGTCAGCGCCGTGCTGCCCTCGATGCCCACGACTTCGCGCGCCTGGGTCGCCAGCGGCAGGGTGAAGTTGCCCAGGCCGCAGAACAGGTCGGCCACGCGGTCTTGCGACTGCACGTCGAGCAGGCGCAGCGCCTTCGCCACCAGCACCCGGTTGATCTGGTGGTTGACTTGGGTGAAGTCGGTCGGCTTGAACGGCATGCGGATGCCGAATTCAGGCAGCGTGTAATACAGCTCCTTGCCAAGCGGGTAGAACGGATGGGCAGTGTCAGGGCCTTTCGTCTGCAGCCACCACTGGATGCCCCACTGGTCGGCGAAGGCTTTCAACAGGGTTTCATCGGCGCCCGTCAGCGATTCCATGATGCGCAGCACCATCACCGTGCTTTCCTCGCCGATCGCCACCTCGATCTGCGGCAGGTTGTCGTAGATCGACAGACTTGCAATCAGTTCGCGCAGCGGCACCAGCAGGCACGCGACGTGATCCGGCAGGATCTCGCAGGTGGTGATGTCGGCGACGAAGGACGAGCCGCGCTCGTGGAAGCCGACCAGGATGCCGCCCTTCTTGGCCACGTGGCGCACCGACAGGCGCGCGCGGTAGCGGTAGTCCCAGGTCGGGCCGTACATCGGGCGCATGATCATCTCGGCCTTCACTTTGCCGATGTGCCACAGGTTATCTTCCAGCACGCGGCCCTTCATCGCCACCTGGGCGCCCGGCTCCAGGTGCTGCATCGAGCAGCCGCCGCAGGTACCGAAATGCTGGCATTTCGGCTCGACCCGCATCGACGAGGCGCGCTGCAGGGTGACCATGCGGCCAGCTTCCCAATTCTTTTTCTTGCGCGTCGTCTCGAAGCTGACGCGTTCGCCCGGCAGCGCGCCTTCGACGAAGATCACCTTGCCCGGCGAGCCGTCCTCGTTCTCGAGGTGGCCCACGCCGCGCCCGTCCATGTCGAGGGATTTGATGTCGATGAAGATTTCTTGCATGGTGATGAGAAAGTGGGGTGAAGGCAGGGGCTGGCCCTGGCTGGCGGCGCATGCTTCAAAGGCCGCGCAAAAAAGAACGGCGGATGATAGCAAGGAATCGAAGTGGACGCTACCGGAGGCCTTGTCGTTACAACAAGGAATCGCGGACCACGCCGCGCGCCGCCATCGCGCGCTTGAGCTTGACCAGCGCTTCCTGCTGGATCTGGCGCACCCGCTCGCGCGTCACGCCCATCTCCTCGGCCAGGGTTTCCAGGGTGGCTGGATCGTCGTTGTCGAAGCCGAAACGGCGCGTGACGACCAGACGCTGCTTGTCCGGCAGCCGGGTCAGCCAGTCGCGCACCAAGAGCGCCACCTCTTGCTGCTCGGCGTGGGCGTCGGGGCTGCCTTCGCCGTCGTCGGGCAGCATGTCCATCAGGCTCGATTGCGGGTCGTTGTCCAGCGGCGCATCGAGCGACGTCGCGTGCTCGGACAGGGTCAGTATGTCTTGCACCTCTTCGACCGGACGGCCGACCAGGCTGGCAATATCCTCGCTCGAGGCTTCCTTGCCGTCGTGCTTTTGCGCCTCAAGGTGGTATTTGGCGCGCAGCACGCCGTTGAGCTCGCGCACCATGTGCACCGGCAGGCGCACGGTGCGGGCCTGGTTCATGATGGCGCGCTCGATGCTCTGGCGGATCCACCAGGTGGCGTAGGTCGAGAAACGAAAGCCGCGTTCGGGCTCGAACTTGTCGATGGCGCGCATCAGGCCGATATTGCCCTCTTCGATCAGGTCGAGCAGAACCACGCCGCGGTTGATGTAGTGCTTGGCGATCGAGACGACCAGGCGCAGATTATGCTCGATCATCTTCTGGCGCGCACCGAAGTCGCCGGCCTTGGCCAGCGTGGCGAAGTGGACTTCCTCGACGGCCGTCAGGAGCGGCCGGGCGCCGATCTGGTTCAGGTAGTGCTGGGTGGTGTCGGTCGCGAGCTCGGCCTGCAAGACCTTGCGCAGCTCGTCGACCGTCTCGACGCTGGCGTGGCGTGCGAGCGGCTCCTGGCCCGCCGCGCCGTCGCCGCGGTCGGTATCGTCATCAGCATGCACGCGCTCGCTATCCGGCTCATCCGGAAACTCATCCGTATCGTCCTGGTCCAGCGAGTGCGGCGGCTGCGTCATACCGTTCCTAACGAACGGGCAAGAACCTCGTCGGGTCGACCGGCTTGCCCTGCTGACGAATCTCGAAGTGCAACTTGACCGCATCGGCGTCGGAGTCGCCCATCTCGGCGATCACCTGGCCACGGCTGACGTTGTCGCCCTCCTTGACCACGATCTTGCGGTTGTGGGCATAGGCGGACAGCAGGCTGTTGCTGTGCTTGACGATGACGAGATTACCATAACCGCGGATGCCGCTGCCAGCATACATTACCTTGCCCGAACTGGCGGCGACCACCGGCTGGCCCAGCTTGCCGGCGATGTCCAGCCCCTTGTTGCGGCCATCGTCGAAGGTGGCGACGACGCGGCCTTCCGATGGCCACATCCAGCTCAGGCGCGCTTCGTCGGCAGCAGCCGGGGTGGCAGGTGCGGCCGGTGTGGCCGGTGCGGTGGTGGCCGGCGGCGTGGTGGTGGCCACCTTGCCGTCGCTGTAAGGCGTCTTGTCGGCGCGCGGCTCGGTCTTGCGCGGCACGCTGGCCGACGGCGGCATCGGCACCGGCTGGGTCTGGATATTGGCGCTGCGTTCGCCGCCGGGCTGGCTCACGCGCAGCACCTGGCCGACCTTGATGTCGTCCGGATTGGCCAGGTTATTCCAGGCCACCAGGTCACGGTAGTTTTCGCCGAAATCGAGGGCGATGCGCAGCAGGGTGTCGCCCTTGCGCACGGTGTACATGCCGCGCTCGTCCTGCTTCGGCGCTTCTTCGACCTTGGCCGGAGCGGGACGGCTCGGGGCAGCGGTGACAGGACGCTCGACGACCGGCGCCTGGCGGGTAGTGGTGGAACAACCGGCCACGAGGCCGATGAGGATCGTCAGGAGGGCTAAACGCGGTGCTTGTGTCATTGGCATTCTATTGTCTTATCGGCGTACGGCGGGCCTGGCGGCCCTTCTTGGGTTTTAGATGGTGCCTGGGCGCAGCGGCACGAAGTGGCACGCTTCCAGCGTTTCGCTGGTCCACTCGGATTTGCCGGTGCGGGTAATACGGTGCAGATGCTGCACCTGGGCGCCGACCGGCGCCACGAGATGCGCGCCGATGGCCAGCTGCTCGAGCAAGGCCCGCGGCACCTCGAGTCCGGCGGCGGCGAGGATGATGCCATCGAAAGGCGCGACCTGCGGCAAGCCTAGCATACCATCGCCATACTGCAAACGCAGGTTCGATATCCGCAGCGGCCGCAGATTGGTCTTCGCGAGCTCGTGCAAGGGCTTGATGCGTTCGATCGAATACACATCCTTGGCGACGAAGGACAGGACCGCGGCCTGGTAGCCGCAGCCCGTGCCGATTTCGAGCACCTTGCCCAGCGCGCCGCCGGCACGCATTGCTTCGATCATGCGGGCGACGATATACGGCTGGGAAATCGTCTGGTTATGGCCGATCGGCAGCGAGGCGTCGATATACGCCTGGCCCGACATGGCCGGTTCGATGAACAGGTGGCGCGGCACGGTTTCCATCGCCATCAGCACCTTCGGATCGCTCACGCCCTGGCGCGCAATGCGGCCCACCATCGCGCGGCGCACCGCCTCGCTCGCCGCCAGGTCGGAACGCTGGGCGGCCGGCGCGCTGCTGGTCACCTGCACATAGCTGGGTGCGCGCGGCGCCGGGCCCGGGGACTGCGGCGTCCTGGCGCCGGTATAGGTGGTGGCGTTGCGGGTGGCGGTCTGCGGCGTCTGCACCGGCGCCGGCGTGCCGGGCTTGCGCACGCCGCTCGTCACCGACGACAGCGGCAGCGGGAAATTCGGTCGCGCATCCTTCATGCCAGGCCTCCCGCGAGCAGCGCCAGCTGGGTCTTGTGGGTCAGGTCAATCTGCAGCGGCGTGATCGACACGCGGCCTTCCGCGGTCGCGTGGAAGTCGGTGCCCTCGCCCGCATCGCGGCAGGCGCCCGGGGCGCCGATCCAGAAAATCTCGCGGCCGCGCGGATCCTCTGCGCGGATCACGGGCTCGGCCTGGTGCCGGCGTCCGAGGCGGGTCGGCGTCAGCGGGCCGATCTCCTCGTATGGCAGGTTCGGGATGTTCACGTTCAGCAGGAAGGGCTTGGGCAGCATGTCGAAGCCGCCGGCGGCGAAACGCTCGACGATGTCGCGCGCCACCCGGGCGGCGGAATCGACGTGGGCCCAGCCGCCGTGCACCTGCGAAAAGGCGATCGCCGGCAGGCCGAACAGGAAGGCTTCGGTGGCGGCGGCGACAGTGCCGGAATACAGGGTGTCGTCGCCCATATTCTGGCCATTATTGATGCCGGAAACCACCAGGTCGGGGGGCGCATCGGACATGCCGGTCAGGGCAATGTGCACGCAGTCGGTCGGCGTTCCATTGGTGAAATAGAAGCCGTTGGCCGATTTGTAGACCGACAACGGCCGGTCCAGGGTCAGCGAATTCGAGGCGCCCGAGCGATTGCTGTCGGGTGCGACGACGACGATGTCGGCGATCGGCGCGAGCGCGTCCGCCAACGCCTGCAGCCCAGGCGCCAGATAACCGTCATCGTTACTGATCAAGATTCGCATGGCGGAGATTTTACCTGAAGCAACGCCCGTATCGACGCCCGGCATCAGAAATTCACGCCCGGATTTCATAATCCGGGACGAACGATGGACCGCCTGATAACAGTGAAGCGGACATGCGACAGTTTACTGGACAGGCTGACAAGCTCGACCGGAATCGACCAATGCCGTCTTTACAAGTTGCTTGTCAGCAGGGTAAGTCTGGGCGTGGCGTGGGAAAGTGATGGCAAGTCAGCCCAGGCAGATGCGAGGCCGGCGAGCGCCGGCATACGGGCGCCGGCATACGGGCGCCGGCATACGGGCGTCGGCATACGGGCGTCGGCATAAGAGAGCCGACATAAGAGCCGGCATACGAAAGACGGCGCAAGCACTTGCCCGGAGCGGCGCCGGGCGTCGAGGCTGGCGCAGCGCCGTCAGCGCCGTCAGCGCATCGCCATCGGATTGTCGCGCGCCGCCTCGATCAAGGCTCCTTCGAGCAGCGACACTTCGTCCTGGGTGAAGGACAGCAGCGCGTCCTTGTCGCCCTCTTGCAGATAGACCTGCTTGATCATGGCGGCGCCGCGCCGGCGCAGCGGATGGGCGGCGCTGGGCCTGAGCACCGAGGTGCGCAGGCTGTCGGCCAGCGCCCTGGCCTCGCCCGGACTACTGCTGTCGATCAGGTTCTGCAACTGGGTCAGCTTGTGCCCCAGGTTGTCGGCCGCGTGACGGGTCTCGGCATGTTCGCGCGAGGCCGCATGCGCGTGCTGGCCGCGCGCCGCAACGCCGTCCGCCGCAGGCTGGGACGGCGGGGTTGTCTCTTCGCTGTCCGGGAGCAGCCCGGCGGCTGACGCCCCGGCCTGGGCCCGCATCCGCTCCAGCATCTGCGCCTGCACGGCATCGTCCTGGGCGCCACCGGACGCCGGCGCGCCTTCGACTTCGCGCAAGTGCTGGCGCAACTCGGCCACCTGTTCGCGCAGGCGGCGCGCGGCTTCGGCCTCGCCCTGCTGGCCCAGGGTCGAGGCCAGCCGCAGCTGCATATTGAGCGTTTCGGGATGGCCGGCCCCGAGGTGCCGCTCGCGCGTGCGCGCCAGCGATTCCTGGATGCTGCGCACCGCCGCCAGGTCGCCCTGGGCGGCCAGGATCTCGGCCAGCGCCTCGCGCGCCGACAGCGTGCCGGCGGCGTCCAGGCCGTCGTGCCGTTCGCGGGCCCGCAATACCGATTCGAGCATGCGCCGAGCGTTGCCCAGTTCGCCCGTCTCGCCCAGCAGCAGCGCCAGACGATGACCACAGCGCAGGGTGTCGGCATGCTCGCCGCCCTGGCGCTGGCGACGGGCATCGAGCACCCGCTCGAGCACGATGCGGGCGCGTTCGAGTTCGCGCTGCTGCACCAGGCTGTGGGCCAGGTCTTCGAGGCAGTCGAGCGTGACCAGGTGTTCGGCGCCGAGCGCGCGTTCGCAGGTGGACACCACCTGCTCGTGCAGCGCCAGCGCGCGCTCGCCCTCGCCCAGCGCGGCCAGCACCCGCGCCAGCTGCGAGCGCGCCGTCAGCGTCTCGGCGGCTTGTGCGCCGGCCTTGCGCGCGCAGGCCTGGACCAGCAGGTCGTAGTGGCGGCGCGCCTCTTGCACGGCGCCGCTGTCGAGCAGGACTGCGGCCAGCGCGGCGCGGCCCTGGCGCGTGGCCGCATGGTCGTCGCCAAGCAGGCGTTCGCGCAGGACCAGGCATTCTTCGAAACAGGCACGGGCTTCGTCGCGGCGCCGCTCGCGGCGGCACAGCTCGCCCAGGCGGGCGAGCTGTTCGGCCACCTGCGGCGAACCGATCTCGTCGTCGCCGCCCAGCGTGCGCGCCTGCGCGACCGCGGCGCGCAGGCGCACTTCGGCCAGCGATTGCCAGGGCGGGCTTACCGGCGCCAGCCATTCGGCCAGCAGCGCGGCATGGCGCGCCAGCGCCCGGCGGTCGCCGGCCGGGCCGGCGGTGGACAGGGCGTCGGCCAGCGCCAGCTGGGTCTCGTCGAACCAGCTGTCGAGGTTGACGCGCGACCAGCCGTAGCTGGCGCGCAGCAGCGCCTCGAAGCGCGGCTGGTAGCCCGGCACGCCGTGGCGCGCTTCGCCACGCCGCCAGCGCGCATGCGGATCGCTGCGCGCGCCGTCGGCGCTGCAGGCCAGCGGATAGAGCAGCAGCGGCCGCTGTTCGTCTTCATGGGTGCAGCGGTAATCGATGGCACGCCGCAGCACGCCTTCGATGCCTTCGATGCTGCCCGGCGCCGGCGTGAACAGGCCCACCAGGCGGTCGGGCACGAGGGTCGAGCACACGCTGACGGCGGCCGAGCGCCCGGCGGCGGTGGCGACCAGCACGTGGCCGAAATGCTGCGCCAGGCGCGCCGCGAAGCGGCGGAACAGCGCCGGGCAGGCGTCGAACAGGGCTGGGTAGTCGAGCCGGCCGGCGCGTTCGGCATAGCTGCCGTCGAAGCGTCCGGCGCGCAGCAGGTAGAGCGGGCGGCGGCCGTCGGCGCGTTCGAGATAGGCCTGCCAGCCGACACCGTCGATCACGCGGTCGGCCAGCTCTTCGCCGCGGCCGGCGGTGTTGCGCAGCCGGGCGCGGCAGGCCTCGAAGAATTCGAGCAGCCCGGGCCGGGCCGCGTCGCCCGCGTCGTCGGCGGCGGCATGCGCGGCCGGAAGCCCCGCCAGGTGCGCGGACGCCGGCCCGGTGTCGGGCTGAGAGGCAGGCTCGGAAGCATGCAGCGAGACAGGCAGGCCGGCAAACGGTTCATCGGCCGGCACCGCGAAATAACGGTGCAGCGCCGGCGCCTCGAGATCCCAGTCGATCACCAGCACCGGCGCCTCGGCGTCCCCACCCGCCAGCTGCAGCGCCAGCGCCGCCAGCACGGCATTGCGCGCCGCGCCACCCTCGTAGGCATAGAAGCTCGTCACCGCGCCGGGCATGGCCAGCGGCGGGAGCGAGATACCTTGTTGGTCCATATGGCTCCTCATTCTTTTGGAAACGTCAGTTCTGGGACATCGCGCCATTCTGGTGGGACAGCGGGAAGCACGAATTGGTTGCAGTCGTGGTCGAGTGGAGTATGCTTTTTTTGACATGCATAATGGGCTGCGATCCGCTTGACCATTTTGTCAATGTCCGGCAAGAAGTCTGGATTCGACATGAGATCTGGCGTGGCCATCGTGTAGTGCGAGAAGTCGACGTAGAAGCGGGCGTCGCTGATCTGGGGCGGCAGCGATTCGGGGTGGCGCGTCATGACGACCGGGATGATCAGGCGGCTCGGCAGGGTGTACCACTTGCCGCGCTCGGCCTCGATCAGGCGCATGGCCTCGTACTCGCGCCGCGTGTAGGCGTGCGCCTCGTACTTGGGCGTATAGATGAGGATCATGCAGACGCTCTCGCACATGGCGCGTGCGATCTTGCTGTCGAGATCGTCGCCGCCGCCCAGCTGCTCGGTATCGATAAACAGTTCGTCTTCGTTGTCGAAGTAGGGTTCGAGATAGCAGCGCAGGGCGTTGGCCAGGGCCGACTTGAAGCGCTGCATCAGCGCGTGCCGGCCGTGGGCATAACTGAAGAAACAACCGTAACGGATTGCCATGCTTGTCCTCTTGTGCTGGGCGCGCGCAGCGTCCACATCCCAAGACTCTAGCGCGCAGCCCCCTGCCGGCTTTGCGGACGGACAAGCAGACACGGGCCTTGCCGGCGAAGATTCGCTCTCTTTCTTAAGGCATAATTCGCCCCGCCAACAATTCCGCCAATAAACTGTGAGGAAGCAATGAAAGCCGTACGCTGCACCGCTTGGGGACCGCCAGACAGCCTGGTGCTGGAAGACTTGCCGGAGCCGGTCGCCGGCCCTGGCGACGTCGTGGTGGACGTGAAGGCGGCCGGCGTCAACTTCCCCGATGTGCTGACGGTTCAGGGAAAATACCAGGTGCGTCCTCCCCTCCCCTTCACGCCGGGCAACGAGTTCGCGGGCGTGGTGCGCGCCGTCGGCGCAGGCGTGGACGGCTTTGTTCCCGGCCAGCGCGTGATCGGCTTCACCCGCACCGGCGCCTTCGCCGAGCAGGCCGTGGCGCCAGGCAGCGCCTTCCTCCCCATACCGGACGATATGGACTTCGACGTCGCCGCCGCCATCACGCTCACCTACGGCACCTCGTACCACGCGGTCGCCGACCGCGGCGCCTTGCAGCAGGGCGAAACGATGCTGGTGCTGGGCGCGGCCGGCGGCGTGGGACTGGCGGCGATCGAGATCGGCAAGGCTCTCGGCGCGCGCGTGATCGCGGCCGCGTCCAGCGACGAGAAACTGGCGGCGTGCAAGGCGCACGGAGCCGACGTGCTGATCAATTACGAAACCGAGGACTTGCGCGAAGCGATCCGCGCCGCCACCGGCGGCAATGGCCCGGACGTCATCTACGACCCGGTCGGCGGCAAGTACAGCGAACCGGCGCTGCGCTCGATCGCCTGGCGCGGGCGGCACCTGGTGGTGGGCTTCGCGGCCGGCGAGATCCCGCGCCTGCCGTGGAACCTGATGCTGCTGAAAGGGGCGTCGGTGGTGGGCGTGTTCTGGGGCGACTTTACGCGCAAGGAACAGGATGCGCACCTGGCGGCGATGGCGCGCATCACCGGCTGGATCGCGCAAGGGAAATTGAAACCGCTGGTCTCGCGGCGCTACCGCCTTGCCGACACCGCGCAGGCGCTGCAGGACATGGCGGCGCGCAAGGTCATCGGCAAGGTCATCATCGTGCCCTGAGCGGGCAACGAAGAATCAGGCGACGTTCTCGTTCGCCTCTTCCACCGGCCGGAAGAACTGGATCACTTCTTCCTGCACCCGGGTGCGCTTGAACGACGGCAGGCTCTGCCAGATGCGGCGACCATAGGGCTTGGTGATGATGCGCGGATCGCAGATCATCAGCACGCCGCGGTCGTCGACGTCGCGGATCAGGCGGCCGGCGCCCTGCTTGAGGGTGATGATCGCCTCGGGCAGCTGGTGGTGCATGAAACCGTTCATGCCCTGCTTTTCCATCACCTCGATGCGCGCGGCCAGCACCGGATCGTCGGGCGGCGCGAACGGCAGCTTGTCGATGATCACCAGCGACAGCGCCTCGCCGCGCACGTCGACGCCTTCCCAGAAGCTCTGGCTGCCGACCAGCACCGCATTACCGGCATTACGGAAGGAATCGAGCAGTTCGGTACGGCCCCGCTCGCCCTGCACGAATAGCGGGAAATCCCAGCCGCGCTCGGCGAACTCGGTGCGCAGGCGTTCGGCCACTTTATTGACCGCGCGGATCGTCGTGCACAGGAAGAAGGTGCGGCCACCGGCCGCCTCGATCACCGGCAAGGCGGCATCGACCACGGCGTCGGTGTACACGGCCGCCTGCGGCTCGGGCAAGCCGGTCGGCACGTACAGGATGCCCTGGTTCTCGTAGTCGAACGGGCTGGGCCAGGTCTTGGCCGGCTCGCCGGTCAATCCGAGCTGATCGGAGAAATGCTTGAAGTCGTTCTTCACCGCCAGCGTGGCCGAGGTGAAGATCCAGCTGCGCGGCGTGCCTTCGCGCTGGTTGGTGAAGATCGGCGCGATCGACAGCGGCGTCTTGTGCAATTGCAGCGAGGACGAGAAGGCCTCGGCCCACAGCACGGCCTGCTCATTGGCCGGCGCCTTGTGATCCGGCTTCCAGCCGTCGAACGAGGCGGCCAGCTCGTGCGCGCGCAGGCGGCAGGCCTCGATGGTTTCGGCGCGCGCGGCGTTTTCTTCCAGCACCGTGATCATGCCGGCCAATTGCTCTTTCAACCCATTCAGGGCCGGGAAGAACTGCGACGTCGGCATGATCTGCGGCAGCGACAGGCGCAGGTTGCCGTCGCCGAAGGACAGGCGCAGGTCGCGCGCGGCCTTTTCGACCACGGTCACCACCTTGGCCCAGTCCGGGCCGCCGCGCGCATGGGCCAGGCCCTCGGCCAGCACGTCGCGGCACAGTTCCAGCACTTGCGAGGTCGACACCGACTGGCCGAAGAACAGGGTCGCGACGTCGGGCAGCTGGTGCGCCTCATCGAAGATGATGGTATTGGCCGACGGCAGCAGCTCGGCCACGCCGGTATCCTTCAGCGCCACGTCGGCGAAGAAGAGATGATGGTTGACCACCACCACATCCGCTTGTTGTGCTTCCCTGCGCGCCTTCATCACGAAGCAATCCTGGTAGTACTGGCACTCGGCGCCCATGCAGGTGTCGCGGGTCGAGGTGACCAGGTTCCACACGGTGGCAGTCTCGGGCACCTTGGCCAGCTCGGCCTTGTCGCCCGAGCTCGTCATCTTGATGAAGCGCGAGATCTCGCGCAGGTGGCCGACGTCGTCGCGCGAGGTCAGGCGCCCGTTCTGCAGGGTACGCTCGAGATGGAAATGGCAGACATAGTTCGAGCGGCCCTTGAGCAGGGCGACCGAGACCGGCGCGCGCAAGGCGGCGCGCACGGTCGGGATATCGCGCAGGAACAATTGGTCTTGCAAGTTCTTGGTGCCGGTCGAGACGATGGTCTTGCCGCCCCACAGCAGTGCCGGCACCAGGTAGGCGAAGGTCTTGCCCGTGCCGGTGCCGGCCTCGGCCATGAGCACCTGCTGGTCGGCGATGGCCTGGGCCACGGCCTTGGCCATCTCGGTCTGCGACTGGCGCGGCTTGAAGGTGCCGACGGCTGGCGCGAGCGGGCCGCCCGCACCGAACAGGCGATCGACGTCGGCGTCGTACTTGCCGGCGGGAGCCTGGGTTTCCGGGGCTACGGGAGCGATAGTCTCCACCGCATCCGGAGAAGCAGAAAGTTGGTCGGTCAAAATACGTGGTTTCGTTGGGCCTGGGAATGAATCAGGCGGGGATATCGGGTACCAGCTGCATCTTCAGCAGCGTAATATGATCTTTGAGCTGCAGTTTACGCTTCTTGAGGCGGCGCAGTTGTAACTGGTCGGCATGACCGTCCGCCGTCAACAGGGAGATCACGGCATCGAGGTCGCGGTGTTCCACATCGAGTTCGATAATACGGCGTTGGATGTCCTGGACGTCGGTCATGTTGGATGCAGTTACGGGAAAGAATGGCGAAAAGCGCCGGCCAAGGCGGGCGCTCCGGATTTTGCTATGTTGTTGCTACAACATTAACTTGCAAGCTGGTGGCTTCTCAGTGCATAGTTTAATCGAGGCGGAGGTTGCCGCCAACAAAGAATGGCGCTAGCGTCCCGGAAAACACGGATTTATGACTTCTTACAAGATCGAAGCGGGCACCGCGCAACATATCGGGAACCGCCCCCAGCAGAACGACCGCGCCGCCCTGTTCACCGGCGCCCGCGCCCCCGGCTACGTGCTCGCGGTGCTGTCGGACGGGGTTGCCAGCCCGGCTGGGGCCGACCAGGTGCTGCACACAGCGCGCCAGGTCTTCGACGCATTCAAGCCCGGCGACCGCCCCGGCATCGAGCGCCTGGCACAACTGCTGCACGAGATGATCAGCGAGACCCACACGGTGATCAAGATGAACGCCGTGGCCACGCAGGCCGAGGTCCACGCCAGCTTCGTCGGCCTGGTGATCAGCCCGCACGGCGAGGCGGTCTGGGCCCACGTGGGCGATTCGCGTCTCTACCGCTTCGAGCACGGCAAGTGCGCGGTGCGCACCAGCGACACCGCCTACGTCGAGCACCTGGTCGGCAGCGACCGCCTGCCGCCGGACGCGGCGCGCAACCACCGCCGCTCCAAGCTCTTGCTCAATGTATTGGGAAACAGCCGCAAGGAACCTTTCGTCACGACGGGCAGCCATACCGGGCTGGCGGCGGGCGACAGCTTCTTGCTGTGCTCGGACGGCCTGTGGCATTTCTTCACCGACGCCGAACTGGCGGCAGTGACCGCCAGGACGACGCCGCGCCAGGCGTCCGAAATGCTCATCAACAAGGCCACCGAACGCTCGCAAGGCAAAGGCGGGAACTGCACGATGGCGATCGTGAAGCTGGTCAAGCCGGCGCAGGATGGATCGTTCGCCTGACCAGGGTCGTCGCTGGCGTCAACGGCGACCGCCAGCTTGAGCCGGCAGCCCTCGCCCCGTCGTTCCTGCCACTGGCAGAAACGACGTGCTGAGGCTACTGGCTATTGGCTGGCGCCGGCTGGTTGCCACTTACCCGCTTGGCCTCCTCGGCCGCACGCTGGGCCGCCTTGGCTTCGCGTTCGGCCACGCGGCGCGCCACTTCCTTCTGGCGCTCTTCCGACTTGCGGCGGCGCTCTTCATAGGCCGCGACATTGGCCGCGCGTTCGGCGGCTTCCTTCTCGGCGTTCGCCGCGCTTTCCTGGGCGCGCTGCTGGCTGCGCACCACGCGCGATTCGGCCGGCCTGGTGCGCGGCGGCGGCGGCGCGGTGCTGGCCGCAGCCTTGACCGGCGGCGGATCGGCCGCCAGCCTGGCTTCTTCTTCCGCATAGGCAGCGTCGGCCTCGGCGATCGCCTTGTCGCGCTCGTCGACCTTGAGGCGGCGCAGATAAAGCGAGGCCTCGATCTCGATCGCGCGCTGCGTCACCAGGGCCGCGCGCCGCACTTCGCGGGCTTCGTCCAGGCAGCGGTTGACGAAGAATTTGTCGTAGCAGACCGCCTCGCGATCAGCATAGCGCGCCTCGATCGCGGCGCGTTCCGCGGCCACCGCCGCCAGGCGCCCTTCGGCCTGTTCGGCCGAGGTGGTCGGCGCCGGCGGCGTTTCCTCCGGCACCAGTTCGGTGTTCGAGCAAGCCCCCAGCAGTAGCGTCAGGGAGATGGAGGCGGCGATTGCGGTGATGCGCTTCGGTTGTCTCGTCATGGTGTTCCTTTCGATCATGCAATGGCGTCGGCCGCGCCGCGCCGTTCGGCGAGCAGGTACTCGCGCGACTGCATCTCGATGATACGCGATACGGTCCGGTGGAATTCGTTCGCCAGCTGGCCCGTGGTGTACAGTTCTTCCGGCTCGACCGCGGCCGACATGATCAGCTTGACCTTGTGGTCGTAGAACACGTCGATCAGCCAGGTGAAGCGGCGCGCCTCGGACGACTGGGCCGCCGACATCGCCGGGATGCCCGACAGGACTACGGTGTGGAACTGGCTGGCCAGTTCCAGGTAGTCGTTCTGCGAGCGCGGGCCGCCGCACAGGGTGGCGAAGTCGAACCAGATCACGCCGCCGGCGCGGCGCAGCGCGCGGATCTCGCGCTTTTCGATGTGCACGATCGGCGATTCGTCGGCGGTATCGGCCACCTTGGCATAGGCGTCGCGCAGCGCCTTGTCGGACGCGGCGTCGAGCGGCGTGTAATAGGCCTCTACCTGTTCCAGCGCGCGCTTGCGGTAGTCGTTGCCGGCGTCGACGTTCAGCACATCCAGTTTCTGCTGCAGCAGCGCGATGGTGGGCAGCATGCGGTCGCGGTGCAGGCCGTCCGGATACAGGGTCGACGGCTCGTAGTTCGAGGTCATCACGAAGCTCACGCCATTGTCGAACAGGGCCTTGAGCAGGTTGTACAGGATCATCGCGTCGGCGATGTCCGAGACGTGGAATTCGTCGAAGCAGATCAGGCGATACTTCTTGGCGATGCGCTTGGCCACTTCGTCGAGCGGATCGGCCACGCCCTTCAGTTCATCCAGTTGGCCGTGCACGGCGCGCATGAACTCGTGGAAGTGCAGGCGCGTCTTGCGCACCACCGGCACCACCAGGTAGAACGAATCCATCAGGAAGGATTTGCCGCGCCCCACCCCGCCCCACATGTAGATGCCCTTAGGCACGTCGGGACGGTTGATCAGGCGCTTGAAAGCGGACGACCGCTGGGCCTTGTAGTGGACCCAGTCGTCGTACGCCTGTTGCAGGCGGTCGACCGCCATTTGCTGCGCGGGGTCGGACTTGAAGCCGCGCTCGTTCAGCGCGTGCTGGTAATACTCTTGAACGTTCATATTCTTACCGCTGTAAACGTAATGTGGGCGGGGAAGCCCGCCCACATTACGGGATACCGTTCGCCGGCGCCGCGTGAACCGCGCCGGCGAATGTTCCTGTTTGCTTAGAAGTTCAGCGAACGCTTGTCGACTGCCAGCGCGGCTTCCTTGGTCGCTTCCGACAGCGATGGGTGCGCGTGGCAGATGCGGGCGATGTCTTCCGACGAGGCCTTGAACTCCATCGCGACCACGGCTTCCGAGATCAGCTCGGAGGCCATCGGGCCGACGATGTGCACGCCCAGGATTTCATCGGTCGTGGCATCGGCCAGGAACTTGACCATGCCCGAGGTGTCGCCCAGCGCGCGCGCACGGCCGTTGGCCATGAACGGGAAGGTGCCGGCCTTGTACTGCACGCCTTCGGCCTTGAGCTGCTGCTCGGTCTTGCCGACCCACGCGATTTCCGGCGAGGTGTAGATAACCCAAGGAATGGTGTTGAAGTTGACGTGACCGTGCTGGCCGGCGATGCGCTCGGCAACCGCCACGCCTTCTTCTTCGGCCTTGTGCGCCAGCATCGGGCCGCGCACGACGTCGCCCACCGCCCACACGCCCGGCAGGCTGGTGCGGCATTCATCGTCGACCACCACGAAGCCGCGCTCGTCGAGCTGCAGGCCGACGGTTTCGCCGCCCAGACCGATCGTGTTCGGCACGCGGCCGATCGAGATGATCAGGCGGTCGAAGACGGCTTTCTGTGCCGCGCCGGTCGAATCCGCGTATTCCACGGTGACGTCGTTGGCGCCCTTGGTGATCGCGCCGATCTTGCAGCCCAGGTTAATCTTCAGGCCCTGCTTGGTGAACAGTTTATGAGCTTCCTTGGCGATCTGCTCGTCGACCGCGCCCAGGAAGGTCGGCAGGCCTTCCAGCACGGTGACGTCGGCGCCGACACGGCGCCACACGCTGCCCATTTCCAGGCCGATGACGCCGGCGCCGATCACGCCGAGTTTACCCGGCACGGCGTCGATCGCCAGTGCGCCGGTGTTCGACAGGATCAGTTTCTCGTCGAATTCAGCGCCTGGCAGCTGGCGTGCGTTCGAACCGGTCGCGACGACCACGTTCTTGGCGGTGATGGCCTCAAGGGTAGGGCCGGAGACGTTGATCGTGTAGCCCGCATCGCCTTCCGCCTTGCCGGCGAAGGCGCCGCGGCCGTGGAAGAAGGTGACCTTGTTCTTCTTGAACAGGAACAGGATGCCGTCGTTGTTCTGCTTGACGATGGTGTCCTTGCGCTTGAGCATGGTCGGCAGGTCGAGCTCCAGGCCCGAGACCTTGATGCCGTGGTCGGCGAAGGCATGGCCGGCGTGCTCGAAGTGTTCCGACGATTGCAGCAGCGCTTTCGACGGGATGCAGCCGACGTTGGTGCAGGTGCCGCCCGGGGCAGGCTTGCCGGCGGCATTGCTCCACTCGTCGATGCAGGCGGTCTTGAAGCCCAGCTGGGCAGCGCGGATAGCGGCGATGTAGCCGCCAGGACCGCCGCCGATCACGACGACGTCAAATTGTTTATCGCTCATTACTTTGATTCCTTATTGAGTCCAATTCACGCGTTGCGGCCCGCTCCCTCCGCACGTTGTCCCCGCGCAGGCGGGGACCCAAGTTGCTCGTATACCGGCTACGCTTGACGCGAGCTACTGAACGAAAGACTTAGGTTCCCGCCTTCGCGGGAACGACGTGGTGGCGGTAGTGGCCAGTCACGCATGGAACGTGTTTATTCTTCCGGAATGAATACCCACAACAGCAGGTAAATCAGGATGCCGAAGCCGAACGTCAACACGAACAGCACGAAGATCAGGCGCCAGACCCACGATTCGAGACCGTAGGTGCGCGCCAGGCCGCCGCACACGCCGCCGAGCCAGCGGTCGAGCCGTGAACGGCGCAGGCCGCTCAGCAGGTCGTCGCGGTGCTGGTCGAATGAGATCCGCTCGGTGGTGGGCGGTTCCTTGCTGAGGCTCACGGTCGACGCACCCGACAGGATGCGCGCCTTGGCCTGCTCGAATTCGGCATCCGACAGCGCGCCGGCCTGGTGCAGCTCGTGCAGCCGCTTGATTTCATCTGACAGCATGACGTTCTCCGGCAAACAGCAAGCCGGCGCCGCGCATCGAGGTCCGATGTGGCGCCGGCACGTGATGAATTACAGGTCCAGCAGCAGGCGGGCCGGATCTTCCAGCGCGTCCTTCATCGCGACCAGGCCCAGCACGGCTTCGCGGCCGTCGATGATGCGGTGGTCGTACGACATTGCCAGGTAGTTCATCGGACGGATGACGATCTGGCCGTTTTCGACGACGGCGCGGTCCTTGGTCGCGTGCACGCCCAGGATCGCCGACTGCGGTGGGTTGATGATCGGGGTCGACAGCATCGAGCCGAACACGCCGCCGTTCGAGATCGAGAAGGTACCGCCCGACAGGTCGTCCAGGGTCAGCTTGCCGTCCTTGGCTTTCTGGCCGAACTCACCGATTTTCTTTTCGATTTCGGCGATCGTCATCTGGTCGGCGTTGCGCAGAATCGGCACCACCAGGCCACGTGGCGAACCGACGGCGATGCCGATGTCGAAGTAACCGTGGTAGACGATGTCGTTGCCGTCGACCGAGGCGTTCAGGATCGGGTATTTCTTCAGCGCGGCAACGGCAGCCTTGACGAAGAACGACATGAAGCCCAGCTTGACGCCGTGTTCTTTCTCGAACTTGTCCTTGTACTTGTTACGCAGTTCCATGACCGGAGCCATGTTCACTTCGTTGAAGGTGGTCAGGATGGCGTTGGTCGATTGCGATTGCAGCAGGCGCTCGGCGATACGGGCGCGCAGGCGGCTCATCGGCACGCGTTCTTCCGGACGGTCGCCCAGGTTGGCTGGCGACGGTGCGGAGACTTGCTGCAGGGCTGCCTTCGGTGCGGCGGCAGGTGCTGCGGCAGGCTTGCCGGCTGCGGCGGCCAGGGCGTCGCCCTTGGTCACGCGGCCGTCACGGCCCGAGCCTTCGACGCTCGACGCCGAGATATTGTTCTCAGCCAGGATCTTGGCGGCGGCCGGCATGGCGACGCCTGCTTTCGACTGGTCGGCAGCTGGCGCAGCGGCTGGTGCGGCGTCGATCGGCGCGTTTGGCGCTGCCGAGGGAATAGCCTTGACCGCGATCGGGCTGGTCTGCGCCGATGCTTCGGTATCGATGATGGCGATGACTTCGCCGGCGACGACGGTCGCGCCGTCGGCTTTGAGCAGTTGCACGATCACGCCGGCGCTTGGCGCTGGCAGTTCCAGGACCACTTTGTCGGTCTCGATGTCGATCATGTTTTCGTCGCGCGACACGGACTCGCCGACTTTCTTGTGCCACGACAGCAGGGTTGCTTCAGCAACGGATTCCGACAGAACAGGGACCTTGACTTCGATTTGTGCCATTTTTTAAAACTCCAGTAATTATTCTTTGCAAGTACCCCCGCGCACGGAACGCGGGGGCCATGGTTTCACCTTGCCCGACTTACTTCGTCAGGATGAAGCCCTTGAGCTTCGAGAACGCGGTCTCCAGCAGTTCTTTTTGCTGAGCGATGTGCTTGTCCGCATAACCCACCGCCGGCGATGCCGACGCGGCGCGACCGGCGTAAGCCAGACGCTGGCCATCTTCCATGCCTTCGAAGATGTTGTGCTGGATCTGGAACCACGGACCCTGGTTTTGCGGCTCGTCCTGCGCCCACACCACTTCGGTCGCGTTCGGGAACTTTTTCAGTTCGGCGGCGAACGACTTGTGCGGGAACGGGTACATCTGCTCGATACGGATGATCGCGGTGTCGGTGCTGTTGCGTGCCTTGCGTGCGTTGACCAGGTCGAAGTAGACCTTGCCCGAGCAGGCGATCACGCGCTTGACCTTGCTTGCTTCGATCTTGTCGTCGCACTCGCCGATGACGGTCTGGAAACCGCCCTTGGCCAGGTCGGTCAGCGGCGAACCGGCGTCCTTGTTACGCAGCAGCGACTTCGGCGTGAAGATCACCAATGGCTTCCTGAACTGGCGCACCATCTGGCGGCGCAGCAGGTGGAAGATCTGGGCAGCCGTGGTCGGCTGGACCACTTGCATATTGTTGTCGGCGCACAGCTGCAGGAAGCGCTCGATACGGGCCGACGAGTGCTCCGGACCCTGGCCTTCGTAGCCGTGCGGCAGCATCATGACCAGGCCCGAGGCGCGGCCCCATTTCACTTCGCCCGAGGCGATGAACTGGTCGATGACGACTTGCGCGCCGTTGACGAAGTCGCCGAACTGGGCTTCCCAGATGGTCAGGGTGTTCGGTTCGGCGGTCGAGAAGCCGTATTCGAAGCCCAGCACCGCTTCTTCGGACAGCACCGAGTCGATCACGGTGAAGTCGGCCTGGTTGTCAGAGACATTGGCCAGCGGCAGGTAGATGCCCTGGTCCCAGCGCTCGCGGTTCTGGTCGTGCAGCACGGCGTGGCGGTGCACGAAGGTGCCGCGGCCGGCGTCCTGGCCCGACAGGCGGATCGCGTAGCCCGAGGCCAGCAGCGAAGCGAAGCCCAGGTGTTCGCCCATGCCCCAGTCGAGGTTGACTTCACCGCGGCCCATGGCGGCGCGGTCGGCCAGCACCTTGTCGACCAGCGAGTGCGGTTTGAAACCTTCAGGCACCTTGGTGATGCGTTCGGCCAGGCGTTTCAGTTCGGTGATCGGCACCGCGGTGTCGGCGGCGTCGGTCCACTTCTTGTTCAGGAACGGCGCCCAGTCGACGGCGTATTTGCCCTTGAAGTTGGTCAGCACCGGATCGACCGTGTGCTTGCCGGCATCCATGGCGTCGCGGAAGGCGGCGACCAGCTTGTCGCCGCCGTCGGCTTCGATGGTGCCCTGCGCAGCCAGTTTCTCGGCGTACAGCTTGCGGGTGCCCGGGTGCTTGGCGATCTTCTTGTACATCAGCGGCTGGGTCAGCGCCGGCGTATCCTGCTCGTTGTGGCCCAGTTTGCGGTAGCAGATGATGTCGACCACGACGTCCTTGCCGAACTCGGCGCGGTAGTCGAGGGCGATCTGGCTGGCCAGCACGACGGCTTCAGGATCGTCCGCGTTCACGTGCAGCACCGGCGCTTCGATCATCTTGACGACGTCCGAGCAGTACAGGGTCGAGCGCGCATCGCGCGGATCCGACGTGGTGAAGCCGATCTGGTTGTTGATGACGATGTGGACGGTACCGCCGGTACCATAGCCGCGGGTCTGCGCCAGGTTCAGGGTTTCCATGACCACGCCCTGGCCGGCGAACGCAGCGTCGCCGTGCACCAGGATCGGCAGCACTTCCTTGCCCTTCTTGTCACCGCGGCGCTGCATGCGCGCCTTGACCGAACCTTCGACGACCGGGTTGACGATCTCGAGGTGAGACGGGTTGAACGCCAGCGACAGGTGGACCGGGCCGCCCGGGGTCGAGATATCGCTCGAGAAGCCCTGGTGGTATTTCACGTCGCCAGCCGGCAGGTCGTCGGCATGCTTGCCTTCGAATTCTTCGAACAGGTCGGCCGGGCTCTTGCCCAGGGTGTTGACCAGCACGTTCAGGCGGCCGCGGTGGGCCATGCCGATGACGATTTCCTGCACGCCTTTTTCACCAGCGCGCTGGATCACTTCGTCGATCGAGGCGATGAACGATTCGCCGCCTTCGAGCGAGAAGCGCTTGGCGCCGACGTACTTGGTGTGCAGATAGCGTTCCAGGCCTTCGGCCGCGGTCAGGCGTTCGAGGATGTGCTTTTTCTTTTCGGCGCTGAAGGTCGGGGTCGAGCGGATCGACTCCAGGCGCTCTTGCAGCCAGCGCTTTTCGGTCGGATCGCTGATGTACATGAACTCGGCGCCGATCGAACGGGTGTAGGTATCACGCAACATGTTCAGGATATCGCGCAGTGGCGCGGTTTCCTGACCGAAGTAGGTGTTGCTGATATTGAAAACGGTGTCGAGATCGGCTTCGGTGAAGCCGTAGAAGGCGGGATCGAGCTCTGGGAGTGGTGGACGTTCCTGGCGTTGCAGCGGATCCAGGTTGGCCCAGCGCGAACCGAGGTAGCGGTAGGCGGCGGTAATCTGGGTGACGGCGACGCGCTTGCGGCCCAGTTCGGAGTCGGCCGAAGCGACGACGGTGCGGATCGGACCTTGCTTGGCGCGTTCAGCGAACGAGGCGACCACCGAGGAGTGCACCACATCGGGACGGTTCGAGCCATCGACTGCCGGCACGTGTTGCATCTGGTCGAAATAGGCGCGCCAGTTTTCGGGCACCGACGTCGGATTATCCAGATAGGCCTCGTACAACTCTTCCACGTACGGGGCATTGCCGCCGAACAGGTAGGAGTTGGCGTTATGTTGTTGCATCATTCTTGCTCACCTTTCTTTTCGCGCTTCGCGAGGTTTGGGCGGGTTGTTTAAAACCTTCCGCGACACGGCCTGACCGGTTAGCGGATTGCACTTCAAGACATCAAGTTGTGGGGGAAGGACTGTTCGGTACCAAAATACTTGTGCAAAATCCTGCCAATTTGCGCACATTATTGTAACGCATGATCTTGACCAAGGCAGACCTTGGTCGAACAAATTATTTATTTCAAATTGTGTTTTTCTGTGTCGCACTTTTGGCATTCATTTCACTGCTGAGTTGACCGTGTAAATGATAATCGTTATCATTTAAGGATGTCTTCTCACGCAACTCCCCTCAAGAATAAAGCCGAGCCTGCCATCAAGGCCGAGTCCGCATCTGCCGGCGCCCCCGCGGCCGGCTCCGCCCTGCCCGGCGCCAGCCGCGCCATGTGGCTCAAGCAGTTGCATCAATGGCATTGGATCAGTTCGGCCATCTGCCTGATGGCCATGCTGCTGTTCAGCTTCACCGGCCTGACCCTGAACAATGCCACCCTGATCGAGGCCAAGCCGGTCGTCACGCGCCTGAAGGCGACGCTGCCCGAACCGCTGCGGGCCCAGCTGCACGCCTATGCCGAAGACCATGTCGACGCCGAAGTGCCGCTGCCGAGCGAGATCGCGGACTGGACCAATGGCGTCTTCCCGGTCGACGTGCGCGGCAAGCGCGCCGAATGGAGCGAGGACGACGCCTACGTCGCCCTGCCCCGCCCGGGCGGCGACGCCTGGCTGCGCATCGCCGTCGACGGCAGCGCCGAATTCGAGAAGACCGACCGCGGCTGGATCTCGTGGCTCAACGATATGCACAAGGGCCGCAACACGGGCGCGGTGTGGAGCTGGTTCATCGACATCTTCGCCGTGGCCTGCGTGGTGTTCTGCATCACCGGCTTTTTGATCATGAAATACCACGCGGCCAAGCGGCCGTCGACCTGGCCGGTGGTCGGATTCGGCATCGTGTTGCCGATCGTGCTGGCCCTGCTGTTCGTTCACTGAGTTTGTCCACTGATCCATCAACCTGAGAGAAGACCAAGAATGAAACTGTCCCATTCGCTCGCCCTCACCCTCCCGCTCGCATCGGGCTGGGCCATGGGCGCCGACCTGTCCGTCAAGTTCGACGTGCCGCAGCTGAACGTGGCCGAATATCACAAGCCCTATGTCGCGATCTGGATCGAGGGCGCCGACCAGGGCATCGCGTCCAACCTGGCCGTGCTGTACGACGTCAAGATGAAGGACAAGGGCGGCGAAAAATGGGTCAAGGACTTGCGCACCTGGTGGCGCAAGGCGGGCCGCGACGCCACCCTGCCGATCGACGGCGTCAGCGGCGCCACCCGCGCGCCCGGCACCCACACCATGAAGTTCGACGGCGCCAAGTTCGGCATCGACAAACTGGCGGCCGGCGAATACAAGCTGGTGGTGGAAGCGGCGCGCGAAGCGGGCGGACGCGAAGTGGTCAAGGTGCCGTTCACCTGGACCGGCAAGGGCAAGCTGGCGGCGAACGCAGCGGGCAAGGAAGAACTGGGCGCAGTGTCGCTCCAGATCCAATAACGATAACTAAACACAATCAGGAGAACACCATGCAACAGAACAAATTCTACAAAGCCGCCATCGTCGGCCTGATGCTCGCCGGCGCCTCGATGACGGCCCAGGCCCACCGCGCCTGGATCCTGCCGAATACCGCCATGGTCGATTCGAAGGAAGCCTGGGTCACGATCGACGCCGCGATCTCGAACGAGGTGTTCGAGTTCAACCACCACCCGCTGCGCCTGGACAACCTGGTGGTCACCGATCCGGACGGCGTGCAGGCCAAGGCCGAAGGCGCCGTGGTCGGCAAATACCGCAGCACGCTCGACCTGCGCCTGCCGAAGGACGGCACCTATCGCCTGGCGATCGTCAACAACAACCTGATGGGCAGCTACAAGCTGAACGGCGAGACCAAGCGCTTCCGCGGCGCCGCCGGCAGCCCGGCGGTGGCGATTCCCGCCGGCGCCACCGAGGTGCAGACCACCGCCGTCCACTCGCGCAATGAAACTTTTGTGTCGGCCAACAAGCAGAACGACACCGCCCTGAAGCCGGTCGGCGAAGGCCTGGAAATGATCCCGCTGACCAACCCGTCCGACCTGCGCGTCGGCGAGCCGATCCGCGTGCGTTTCCACCTCGACGGCAAGCCGGTCGCCAACCTGCCGTTCAGCATCGTGCAGGGCACCGTCAAGTACCGCGGCGCGTCGGGTGAGCAGCGCCTGACCACCGACGCCAAGGGCGAGGCCTCGTTCACCGTTCCGGCGGCGAATATGTACTGGCTCAGCGCCGGCTTCCCGTTCGGCGAAGGCAAGCCGCAGCCTGGCGCCAAGCGCTACAGCTACGCGGCCACGCTCGAAGTCTTGCCGCAATAAGTACGATGCGCGACGTTCTCGTTCCACTGGAAGTCGACATGGCGCTGCCGCCCGGCGGCAGCACCTTGTACACGACTGCCGGCACGTCGATGGGCACCGGCTGGTCGGCGCGGCTGATGCTGCCGCCCGGCGCCGACGGCGCCGCCCTGACGCTTGCCCTGCAGCGCGAACTGGACGAGATCGTTGCGCAGATGAGTCATTGGGAGCCCGACTCCCTGCTGTCGCGCTACAACCATGCCCCGGCCGGCAGCTGGCATGCGCTGCCGCCGCAATTCTTCGAGGTCGCCGACTACGCGCTGCGGGTGCATGAAGACAGCGGCGGCGCCTACGATCCGGCCGGCGGGCAGCTGGTGAACCTGTGGGGCTTCGGCGCCACCCGACGCTACGACCAGGCCGGCTTTTATGCGCCGGATGCCGCCGCGATCGGCGCCGTGCTGGCGCAACGCGGCGCCAGTCAACCGACCCTCGACCGTGCTGGCCGCCGCCTGCTGCAGCCGGGCGGCGCCCTTCTCGATTTTTCTTCCGTCGCCAAGGGCTATGCGGTCGACTGCATGGCGCGCTGCCTGGAACAGCGCAGCGTGCGCCACTACGTGGTCGAGGCCGGCGGCGAACTGCGCGGCGCCGGCGCCAAGGCCAGTGGCGAGCCGTGGTGGGTGGAGATCGAAGGCGTCCCCGATGCCGACGCCGCCACCACCCAGGCCGTGGTCGCCCTTCACGGCCTGGCAATCGCCACCTCGGGCGACTACCGCCGCTATTTTCAACATGGCGCCCGGCGCGCCGCACACACCCTCGATCCACGCAGCGGCCATCCGGTTGCCAATGGCGTCGCCTCGGTGACGGTGCTGGCGCCCACCTGCATGGCGGCCGATGCGCTGTCCACCGCGCTCACCGTACTGGGTGCCGACCAAGGCCTCGCCTTCGCCGAGGCGCGCGGCATCGCGGCGCGTTTCCTGGTGCGCGCACCTGGCGGCCTGGTCGAATCCACGTCCGGCGACTGGCGCGCCTTACTGCAATGATGTTGACGATCGAACCCCTGCGCTGGGGCGGCGCGCTCGCGCTGTCCGGCGTCTACCTCGCCATGTGCCTCGGCATCTGGCGTAGCCGCCTGGCGCGCACCCGCACCACTGGCGGCGCGGCCGACTGGCTCGTGGTCCACGCCAGCCAGACCGGCAGCGCCGAATTCCTGGCCGAACGCACCGCCGCCACCCTGGCCCTGGGGGGCCTGGACGCGCGCGCCGCCTGCATGTCGACCGTGGACGCCGCGCAGCTGGCCGCAGCTTCGCGCGTGCTGTTCATCTGTAGCACCTATGGCGAAGGCGATGCGCCGGATACGGCCGCGCGCTTTGCGGGCCACACGATGGGCGAAGCACTCGACCTGTCGCGCCTGCACTATGGCGTGCTGGCGCTGGGCGACGCGACGTATACCAATTACTGCGGCTTCGGCCGCGCGCTGGACGGCTGGCTGCGCGAGCGCGGCGCCACGCCGCTGTTCGACCGGATCGACGTCGACCGCGGCGCGCCCGAGGCGCTGGCCGCCTGGCAGCACCACCTGAGCCACCTGGCCGGCACCAGCGATGCGCCGGACTGGGAAGCGCCGGCCTACGGCGAATGGCGCATCGCCAGCCGTATCCAGCTCAATCCCGGCAGCGCCGGCGCGCCGCTGTACCGCATCGCCCTGGTGCCGCGCGATGGCCAGCTGCCCGCCTGGGAAGCAGGCGACCTGGCCCAGGTCAGCGCGCCGCTCGACCCCGACCACCCGCGCGAATACTCGATCGCTTCGGTGCCGGGCGAAGGCCGGCTTGAACTGCTGGTGCGTTTGCAGACGCGCGAGGACGGCACGCCCGGCGCGGCGTCTGGCTGGCTGTGCGTGTGCGCGGACCCGAACGACACGATCCGCCTGCGCGTGCGCGCCCACGCGCGCTTCCGCTTGGGCACGAATGCAGGACGTCCGCTGATCGCGATCGGCAACGGCAGCGGCCTGGCTGGATTGCGCTCGCTGCTCAAGGCGCGCATCGATGTCGGCACGGACCGCAACTGGCTGCTGTTTGGCGAGCGCAATGCGGCCCACGACTATCTGTGCCGCGAGGAACTGGAAGCCTGGCGTGATGGAGGCATGCTGACGCGGCTGGACCTGGCGTTTTCACGCGACGAGGGCGCAGCGCGCTATGTGCAGCACCTGGTGAATGTACAGCAGGAAGAACTGCGCCGCTGGGTCGCGGATGGCGCGGCAATCTATGTCTGCGGCAGCCTGCAAGGCATGGCCGGCGGCGTGCACGATGCGCTCGTGTCGGCGCTTGGACTCGATACGGTCGAGGCCATGATGGCTGACGGACGCTACCGGCGCGACGTCTACTAACTGAAAACAGAACCGCCGGCAAAGCCGGCGGTATCGATCAATATTGCTGAGATAACACAGCGTTAGCGCTTGTCGTTCTTGTGGCTTTGACGCCCTGCTTCGGCGTGCTGTTCCGGCGTGCCGCCCTGGACGCCCTTCTGCTGGCTGCCCTGGCTGCGGCCGCTTTGCTGGCTGCCCTGGTTCAGGTTGCTCTGCTGGCTGCCCTGGTTGTTGCCGCTCTGCTGGTTGCTCGACCCATGCGACGCACGACCGCCCTGGCTGGCGATTTCACGCTGGCGCTCCGGATCCATCGACGCAAAACCTTGCTTGCCGCTACCTTGATTGCCTTCGTTACCGCTCTGGCTATTGCCTTGCTGCGAGTGTTGGTTGTTGCCCTGTGGGTTGTTGTTACGCGAATTGTTTGCCATGATTGACTCCTTTTCATCGTGAACACATGTCAGCAGCGCTGACGCGAAGGACTCCATCGTAGCCACCTGAAAGCGCGCTGAACACCAAAAACCGGCAGTGCTCCTGTAGGAGTCTGCCCCACTGGCCTATGCGTCTGGACTGGCATATTGAAAGAAAAATCAGATATGAATTTGCCAGTTTATAGAATGATACTTAGTAAAGTGGAAGCTCTGCGGAAGAAATTGGCTACGTCGAGACACCATCATCTCTTTGCGACAATATGAAGATCGGCATCGGGCACCGTCTTTTCATCGCTGTCCTGCTCGCCATTCTCACGGTGGCCGGCGCCGGTGTTTTATTACTGCGGCACAAGGTCCTGGGCAGTTTCGGCGACTACGCCGTCGGCATCGAACTCGACCGGCTGGACGGCTTGTCGAACGCCATGGCGCGCCAGTACCGGGACCATGGCGACTGGACTTTCGTGCCCGTCAGCGACGCGCGGCGCGGCTGGATCACGCAAGAACTGGCGCGCCTGCAGGCGAGCCATGTCGTCGCACCGGTCATGCCGGTCGCGCCGGCGCCGCCTGCTCCGCCCGCCATGCCGGTGTCCCCGGTCCCTCCCGCGCCACCGGCGCCACCACTTCCCCCGCTGCCACCACCCGTGCCGACCGGCGTCACCCAGGACCTGCACACGCGCATCACCCTGCTCGACGCCACGGGCGGCTACCTGGCCGGACGTCTTCCCGGCACGCTGCCGCTGGTGCAACGTCCGATCGCCGTCGATGGCCGCACGGTCGGCTACCTCGGCGTGGCGCGCAGCCACCGGCCGAGCGATGCGATGGCCTACGCCTTCCTGTCCCAGCTGCAGCACAGCCTGTGGCTGATCGGCGCCGTCGCCGTTGTGCTGAGCGCGCTGGCCGCGATCCTGCTGGCGCGCCACTTCCGGCATCCGATCGACCAGCTCGCGCGCGGCGCCGCCACGCTCGCCGCCGGTGACTATGGCGTGCGGCTGCCTGACACGCGCAGCGACGAACTGGGCGCGCTGGCGCGCCATTTCAATGTGCTGGCCGAGCGCCTCGACGGCGCCGAAACGGCACGCCGCCAGTGGGTGGCCGATACCTCGCACGAGTTGCGCACGCCACTGGCCGTGCTGCGCGCCCAGTTGGAAGCGATCCAGGACGGCGTGCGCCAGCCCACGCCGCAAGCCATCGACGCCATGGGGCGCCAGGTAATGTCCCTGACCAGGCTGATCGATGAGCTGTACGCGCTGGCGCGCGCCGACGTGGGCGCACTCGAATGCCGGCGCGAAGCGCTCGACCTGTGGGCGCTGGCGGCCACGGAGGCCGGCGCCTTTGCCGCGCGCTTCCAGGCGGCCGGGATCGCACCCGACATTGCCGAGGCGCCCGCCCGGTCGCGGGTGCTGGCCGATCCCGACCGCATGCGCCAGGTACTTGCCAACCTGTTCGAGAACAGCCTGCGCTATACCGCGGCTGGCGGCACGGTGCGCCTCGCCGCGCATGCCGACGCCGGCCGCCTTCACCTGCTGCTCGACGACAGCGCGCCCGGCGTGCCGGACGAAGCGCTGTCCCGTCTGTCCGAGCGCTTCTACCGGGTCGACGCCTCGCGCAGCCGTGAACATGGCGGCGCCGGACTCGGGCTGGCGCTGTGTCGGCGGCTGCTCGAGGCGCAGGGCGCCACCCTCGCCTTCGCCCATTCGCCGCTGGGCGGCCTGCGCGTGACCATCTCGCTGCCTTTGGACGGAAAGGAAACCGCATGAGCGTGGCCATCATGATCGTCGAGGACGAACCCGAGCTGGCATCCGTCATCGCCGACTATGCGCTGGCCGCGGGCTATGCGCCAACCGTGTTCGGCGACGGCCTCGTGGCGCTTGAAGCGATCCGGCGCGCACCGCCGGCCCTGGTGGTCCTCGACCTGATGCTGCCCGGACTGGATGGCCTGGCGCTGTGCCACGCGGTGCGCGCCTTCTCCAGCGTGCCGATCGTGATGGTGACGGCGCGGGTGGAAGAAGTCGACCGCCTGCTGGGGCTGGAAACGGGCGCCGACGATTACCTGTGCAAGCCGTTCAGCCCACGCGAGCTGATGGCGCGCATCAAGGCCATCCTGCGCCGCAGCGGTACATCGGAGGCTGCGCCCGTGCTGGCGCTGGACGAAGCCACACGCCGCGTCACACTCCACGGCCAGGCGCTTGAACTGACGCCGAGCGAGTACGCGATCCTGGCCGCCCTGGCGCGCCGTCCCGGCCAGGTGCTGTCGCGCGCCCAGTTGCTCGACGCGGCCAGGGCCGACCACCTGGACGCCACCGACCGCGCCATCGACAGCCACGTCAAGAACCTGCGGCGCAAGATCGACAACATCGCCCCTGGCCTGGAACCGATCCGCTCGATCTACGGACTCGGTTACCGCTGCGATCTCTAACTGGTCTCCATTTTTTCTCCACATTCGGAAGGCACGATGGTGTTCATCGCCACCGAGGAGAAAAACCATGCAAAGAACCATCCCCCTGATCCTGGCCGCCATGCTCGCGCTGGGCGCCACCGCTGCCGACGCCAGCATCCACTACGTATGCGAGGCGGCGCGCGGCAAATGCCCGAAACCGCCGGTGCCGCCCGCCCCTCCCGCTCCACCCGCGCCGCCGGCCCCGCCGGCGATCGTCGGCCAGCCGACGCCAGCCACGCCGGCCAGGCCCGCCCCTCCGGCGCCGCCGGCGCCACCCGAAATCGACCTGCCCGAAATTCCCGCCGCCTTCCACGCGGCCTGCCAGGGCAAGGTAGATGGCACCAGGCTGAACCTGACCATGCGCCCCGGCGAAGGCATGGGCGGCGTGTGCGAGAACGAAGGCGGCAAGATGGTATTTCACCTGCGCAGTTACCATCGCGCGGATTGAGCGCGGTCGACGCCAGGCCCGGCATCCTCTATGCTGGGCAAATGACGTCCCCCGCCCCGACCACTCCCCGCCCAGAACCGCCCGTCGCGCCCGACCTCGACGATTGCTGCCGCAGCGGCTGCGTGCCCTGCGTCTTCGACCTGTACGAGGACGCGCTGGCGCGCTATGAAGCCGCGCTGGCGGCATGGGAAGCGGCGCAAGCACCGCCCAACTGAAAGTCGTAATGTTAATAGATTGATTACAATGAGCTGAACCGTGTCATGCCTGCGGAGGGCTCATGTTTGGTCTCGATCTTCCATGGTGGGAACTGATTGCGCGCGGCGCCATCGTGTATTGCGCGCTCCTCATCATGATGCGCCTGTCCGGTCGCCGCACCGTCGGCCAGTTCACGCCATTCGACTTGCTGGTGGTGATGCTGCTGTCGGAGGCTGTATCCAACTCAATGACAGGTGGCGACGAATCGCTGTTCGGTGGCCTGATCATCGCTGCGACCCTGGTCGCCCTGACTGTGCTGTTCGCCTTCGTCACTTCACGCAGCAAGAAGCTCGAGGAAATCATCGAGGGTAGCCCTGTGCTGATCGGCCGCGACGGCGTGTTCTTCGACAAGGTAATGAAGCGCTGCCGTCTCTCCGAAAGCGACGTGGAAGTAGCGCTGCGCGAGGCCGACTGTCCCCGTCCCGACATGAAATGCGCCTTCCTCGAAGCGGACGGGCAGATCAGCATCCTGCGCAAGCCTCAATAGCCTCTTCGCTCTTGCCTGAACTGCCGAGATTTCTCAGCAGCCTTTAACCTCCCGTACGGTGTGGGCGGCCTAATCCTGCTGTGCTAATTTTTTGGGCACTGCCGCCAATCTGGCGGCGCGATTGGTTTCTTTCCTATTCAGGAGGTCTACCATGAAACGATCCCTCACCGTGTTAGCGCTGGCCGCGTCGACCATGGCCGCCGCCACCAGCCAGGCCGCGCCGGTCTATTACCGGGCGGTTGCCAGCGGCCCCGCCGAAGACACTCCCAACGGCTCGCCGGGATCGAGCGTCTCGGCCTTCGAGATCGACGACCTCATCCTGCGCGCCGAGGTGCCGTTCCGCGACCTGTCCAGCCCGAGCATCAGTGCCCACATCCATTGCTGCACGGTGGACGCCTTCCGCGGCGTGGCGCCGGTCGCCATTCCCTTCACCGACTTCCCGCTGCAAGTCACGGCCGGCGCCTATACGGCCTCATTCGACCTGGGCGACCCCGCCGTCTACAACCCGGACTTCCTGGCCGAAAATGGCGGTACGCCGCAGCTGGCCAGCGGAGCGCTGATCGATGCCTTCAACGGCAACCAGGCCTACATCAACATCCATACCGAGCGCTATACGGGCGGCGAAATCCGCGGCTTCGCGGTCGCGGCCCCGATCCCGGAGCCGCACACCTGGGCGATGATGGGGATGGGACTGGGCATGCTGGCGCTGCTGGCGCGGCGCCGTCTTACTCCGCAGCCACGCCTGGCGAAGTAGCTTCCGCTGCTGCGCGGCGCGCCAGAAGGCGGCCCCAGGCGGGGATTGCCGCCTGCCAGAAGGCGTTGCGCGTGCGCGGCGGCGCACCTTCCAGGTCGAGGTCAAGGAAGCGGGCCGATGCCAGCAGCGCGGCGACGGCGGCGGGTTCGTCCCCCGCCGTCACCGCCAGCGCACCGGTCTGCTTCGACAATTTCTCGCCATTCTCGTTGCGCACCACCGGCACATGCAGGTAGCGCGGCGTCGGCACGCCCAGCAGGCGCTGCAGGAAAATCTGGCGCGGCGTGGAATCGAGCAGGTCGGCACCGCGCACGACGTCGGTCACGCCCTGCTCGGCATCGTCCACCACCACCGCCAGCTGATAGGCCCAGAAGCCGTCGGCGCGCTTCAGGACAAAGTCGCCCGAGTCGAGCGCCAGGTGCTGCGTGACCTTGCCCGCGAAACGGTCGATGAAGGTGATCTCGTCAAGGCCGGCCTCGGGTACGCGTACGCGCAGGCTGCGCATGGTGCGGTCCGGCCCCAGGCCGTGGCGGCAGGTGCCGGCATAGATGGCCGCGCCGTCTGGTGCGAAGCCGAGGCGCGAGTCGGCGATCTCGCGCCGGTTGCAACCGCAGGGATAGGTGTCTTGCGCGATTCGCTCCGCTGCCGCCTGGTACAGGTCCTTGCGATGACTTTGCCAAACGATTTCGCCGTCGGCATGCATGCCCAGCGCATCGAGCAAAGCGAGGATGCCCTCGGCCGCACCTTGCACGCTGCGGCCCTCGTCGACGTCTTCGATGCGCACCAGCCAGGTGCCTTCGTGCCAGCGCGCGTCGAGATAGCTGGCCAGCGCCGCCACCAGCGAACCGGCGTGCAGCGGGCCGGAGGGCGATGGGGCAAAGCGACCGATATAAGCTTGGTTCACTTGCTTACTTCTTGGCCTTCTTTTCGTGCTCGGCGATGATGCCGGTAACTTGATCGACCACTTCGTTCGGCACGGCGACCGACAGCTGGTAATGCACGATCTCAAGGCCCTTGGCCGTCTTGCGGATCACGCCGCTGGCCATCGCATGCCCCATGTTCTTGGTGTCGAGCAATTCGTCGAACCAGATCAGCGACTTGTCGGCCGACGCGTAGACGTTACGGCGAGTCGCCTTGAAAGTCCAGGCCGACTTGGCGTCGAAATACTTCTTCGACCATGCCTTGAATTCGTCGCGGGTCCACAGCTCGCTGCGGTCGGTGCCGATGTAGACACCGTCCCTGGCGATCTTGTCGAAATAAGCCATGCGCGTGTTCGCCGCGTCGTCATGCCATTCGTCGACGAAGGCGTTGACCTGCTTCGTCAGTTCGGCATCGGTGGCCGCGTTGGCAGCGCCAATCAAGCCCAGGCACAGCAAGCAGGCGGTCAGAAAGCGTTTCACGAAAAGTCCCTTCGATAGAGTTTGAGCGCAGTTATTGTACACATGCAAATGTGCTCGCAACAATGTGAGCAATACACGCGCTCAAGCTCCTTACCGGTGCAACTCCCCTGCCCGTTCCGGCTGGTAGTCGATGTCGAGCACGACGGCCTCGAAAGTTCCTCCGCCCGGGCGTTGCCAGGTGATGCTGGCGCCGACGCGCAGGCCCAGCAGGGCGGTGCCGACCGGCGTCAGCACCGACAATTGCTCGCCGCTGTCCTTCATGTCTTTCGGATAGCTCAGGGTCATGGTCACGTCTTCGTCGGAACCGGCGAAGCGGAAGCGCACGCGCGAGTTCATGGTGACGACGTCGGGCGGCATGTCCCACGGCTCGACCATTTCAGCACGCTCGAGTTCGCTCAACAGGGCGTCACGCGCATTGGCTTGCGCGGCGGGAAGGCGGTCGAGGATGCGTTCGAGACGCTCGAGGTCGAGCCAGGATACGACGATGGAAGGTTTCATGTGTTCTCCACAAAATGACCGGATAAGGTCAAGAATGATGACGGCGCCGCATGGTCGATGCGGCGATTCAGTGAATGGAGGCGGCCCGGGAGGATGGACAGGCGCTGGCCTGCCGTGTTCCTCACCGAGCCCGGGAAAGCCGGGCGAGGTCGAGGCTGGAAAGGCGCGCCGCTCGGCGCGATGCCACGCGCACGCGCACGCCACCAGCGCCCAGGGGCGATGTGGCGTCAAACGGTGGCAGGCAAAATGGATTCATGGCGGGCGGCTGAGACGATTAGCGCAGTATAGCCGTTCCTTCAAACTTACGCGAAGCTATCCATAGTTAACTTTGCTGTTGAATTCCTGCTTCACCGGGGCCGGTTTCACCTCGCACTTGACGCGCGAGGCCAGCGCCTGCCCCTCCACAGGCCGATGCGGTGGAACTCACCGCCATATTTCTCAGGTTGATTGCCGCGTTGACGTCCCGGTCGTGCAGTGTGCCACAGCCGGGACAACGCCAATGACGCACCGCCAGTGGGAGCACATCCATCCGGTAATCACAGCACGAGCATGTCTTGCTGCTCGGGTACCAACGATCCACCACGACGACCTGACCGCCACGCCGCGCAGCCTTGTATTCCAGCTGGCGGCGCAGTTCACCAAATCCCATATCAGCGATCGCCCGGGCCAGGCAATGATTTGCGAGCATGCCCTTTACGTTCAGGTCTTCGATACCGATGGTGTGGAAATGGCCGGTGATATAGGCGCTCAACTGATGCAGGCTATTGCGCCTCATATCGCCAATCCTGGCGTATAGCCGGGCAAGCCTGGCTTTCGCCTTTGCACGATTGCGCGATCCTTTGACTTTGCGTGAGACCTCGCGCGACAGGCGTTGCAGGCGAGCGAGCAGTGTGCCCAACGCTTTCGGGCCTGTGAACACTTCACCGGTAGACAGCGTGGCCAGCGCCGAGACACCAAGGTCGACTCCCACCGCGCCTTGGGTTTCGGCTGGCGGTTGAGGTTGATCCTTGATGTCAACGGTGATGCTCGCATACCAGTGATCGGCAATCCGGCTGATCGAGGCAGAGACGATGCGCCCGAAGAAACGCAGGGATTCGTGCATGCGGACCCATCCCAGTATAGGAATGCGGATGCGCTTCTCCCCGACACGGAACTGGTCATTGCTTAATGTAAATCGATCGTCACGGCCCTTGCGGCGAAAGGTGGGATAGCGGGCACGCCCTTTGAAGAAATTCTCGAATGCTCGCCCCAACTGCATGATCGCCATCTGCGGTGCGTTCTTGGTCACTTCCAGCATCCAGGGGAATTGCTCGCGCTTGATCGCGTTGAGCTGGCACCGCAATGCCGCCTCATTTGGCTTGTCCACCGCCGGGTCGACCTTGCTTGCCTCGTACTGTCGCCTCCACTCGACCAAGGCCCAGTTATAGGCAAAACGTGCAGTGCCAGCCGCACGCGCCAGATACGTCGCCTGGACATTGTTCGGATCGAGTCGGATGCGATGGGCTAGGTACATTGCGACTCCTTGACTGCTGCACGCACGCCATCGATCAGCTTCTGGTTGCGGTGACTGCGGCTTACATAGAGACGGGCCGAGAAGACGGTGATGATCTCGAGCACGTCGCTAGCTAGCTCTTCTTCGAAATTGGTGTCCTCGCCCTGGTTGATGATGACTACTTCGACCTGTCTTGTCTGGCACAGGGCGAATATCAGCTCTGCGCCAAAACGCAGTAGTCGATCCTTATGCGTCAAGACCAGGCGTCCAACCTCATCTTCGACAATCCCATCAAGCAAACGTTTCAAGCCATTCTTGCGATAGTTCATGCCGGACCCAAGGTCGGCAATCATGTCGAACGCCCATCCATGACTCGCGCAGTACAATTCAAGTACCCGCTTTTGTCGCTCCAGGTCCGCTTTCTGATCATGGCTGGAAACCCGAGCATAGGCGACAGTCTTACGCACCGCCTGAGCACCGCTGCGAGCTTCAGGTCGCAAGGCAGACAAGTTATACCGGCGCTGACCTCCTTCTGTTCGCAAAGGAGTAAGCCGACCGCTGGCCTCCCAGCGACGCAAGGTACTTGTCGAGACGCCCAAGGCTTGCGCAGCCAAGCTGATGGAAACGAACTTGTTCATAATGCATAAGACTGCATAAATTCAAACAAGTTCTCATCTAACTGTTAATAACCCCCTTTATCGTCCAGTCAACCGGCGATGGCTCTGGACGATGGCTTATTTACTTGCTGGCGGCGGACTTGCTCACGAGTGCGTCGAGCACCTGGCCGGTCGCCGTCATCAACTGGCCCACGTCCTGGATCTTGTTGGCTTGCCGCACCGCATCGGGCGACACGACATACTTGCCGTCGATGACTACGGTCGGCGTACCGCTCACTTTGTAGGCGTTGGCGATCTGCGTCAGGCGCTTGAGCTTGGTCTGCACGCCGAACGAGTTCCACGCTCCCATGAATTTCGCCTTGTCCAGGCCATTGGCCGCGGCCCAGGAAATGATGTCGTCGTCCTTCATCAGGCGCTTGCGTTCGACGTGCACGGCGCGGAACACGCGGTGGTGGTATTCGTCGAGCTTGCCCATCGCTTCCAGCGTCAGGAACAGGCGCGCTTCCGGGTCGAGCGGACCCTGGAACGGCAGCGGGATGCGGCGCATGACGATATTGTCGCCCTGCTTCTTCGCCCAGTTGACGAGGGTCGGCTCGAACGCGTTGCAGGCGCCGCAGTGATAGGCGAAGAACTCGATCACTTCGACCTTCTTGCCCACAGCTTGGGTCGCCTGCGGCTGTGCCAGGGTGGTGAATTCGGCGCCGTTACGCGGGTCGGTGGGCGACGCGTTGGCGACACCCGCAGCCAGGGCGGCCGCAACCAGGACAAAATGCGGGGCAAAATACGGGGCAAAACGCATGAGACGCATATCTTTCCTTCGGCAAATAAGTGGACGAAGGCGAGGTTACCACTTTTTTATGCTTCGACCGCCGGAGAAGCTGCGCAGGACTGGGAACGCCGGACCACGAGAAACAGCCAACAAAAAAGCGGGCCGAAGCCCGCTTTCCGATGACGCCGCGTTGTAATTAACGCTTGTCGATACCCGGCACGTCGCGCACCGGCGAACCGACGAACAGCTGACGTGGACGGCCGATCTTCTGCTCTGGATCGGCGATCATTTCGTTCCACTGGGCGATCCAGCCGATGGTGCGAGCCATGGCGAAGATACCGGTGAACATCGAGGTCGGGATGCCCAGGGCCGATTGCACGATGCCCGAGTAGAAGTCGACGTTCGGGTACAGCTTGCGCGACACGAAGTATTCGTCGTTCAGGGCGATCTTTTCCAGTTCCATCGCCAGCTTGAACAGTGGGTCGTCCTGCAGGCCCAGCTCTTCCAGCACTTCGTGGCAGGTTTCGCGCATCAGCTTGGCGCGCGGGTCGAAGTTCTTGTACACGCGGTGACCGAAGCCCATCAGCTTCACGCCCGAGTTCTTGTCCTTGACCTTCTCGATGAAGGCCGGGATATTCTCGACCGAGCCGATTTCTTTCAGCATGGTCAGTGCGGCTTCGTTGGCGCCGCCGTGGGCAGGGCCCCACAGGCAGGCGATGCCGGCAGCGATACAGGCGAACGGGTTGGCGCCCGACGAACCGGCCAGGCGGACGGTCGAGGTCGATGCGTTCTGCTCGTGGTCCGCGTGCAGGATCAGGATGCGGTCCAGGGCGCGCACCAGCACGTCGTTGACCTTGTACTCTTCGCACGGGTTACCGAACATCATGTACATGAAGTTGGCGCTGTACGACAGGTCGTTGCGCGGGTACATGAATGGCTGGCCGACCGAGTATTTGTAGGCCATCGCGGCCAGCGTCGGCAGCTTGGCGATCAGGCGGATCGCCGAGATTTCGCGCTGCTTGGCATCGTTGATGTCCAGCGAGTCATGGTAGAACGACGCCAGCGCGCCGACGGTGCCGACCAGCACCGACATCGGGTGCGCATCACGGCGGAAGCCACGGAAGAAGAAGTTCATCTGCTCGTGGATCATCGTGTGCTTGGTCACGGTGTCGCTGAACGTCGCCTTCTGCTCTGCGTTCGGCAGTTCGCCGTTCAGCAGCAGGTAGCAGGTCTCCAGGAAGTCGCAGTTGACGGCCAGTTGCTCGATCGGGTAGCCGCGGTACAGCAGCTCGCCCTTGTCACCGTCGATGTAGGTGATGCTCGAGTTGCAAGCGGCGGTCGACATGAAGCCAGGATCGTAGGTGAACTTGCCGGTCTGGGCATACAGCTTGCGGATGTCGACGACGTCCGGGCCGATGGTGCCCTTGTAGATTGGCATGTCGACCGACGGGCTGCCGTCCGAGAACGACAGGGTGGCTTTGGTATCAGAGATGTTCATGGCACTTCCTTCTTGTGGGAGTGGGTTCTACAAAATAAAACGAAACCGGAGGGCGCCGCGACCAGCCCGCGAGGCAGACCGGATGCCCAATTTCGCTTACGCTTGCCGCAACCGCGCCAACAAGGCACGCACATGCGGCAGGTCGACTTCGCCGGAAGGCTCGGAGCGTCCCAGCAGCAGGTCCATCAACGGGTTGTCCGCCAGATCGAGCAGGCGGGTCAGCGCATCGACCTCTTCGTCGGTCAGTTCTTCTTCGTGCGCATCGAGGAAGCGCGTGAGAATCAGATCGTTCTCGAGCAATCCCCGGCGTGCGCGCCAACGCAGGCGGGCACGGTTGGCGGGATCGGATTGATGCGCGTTTGCACTAGGTTTCACACTAGAGTCCGTTGTGGGTTCGACATCATACTCCGGCTGCCGCGATTCGGCAGTACGGTACTTTTACTGTATTGCTTCGGCATATTTAGTGCCAAAACGGGTGATGCACACGTGCGCCGAACGCGTGCGAGCTCGACGCACGTCTGCATACCAGACTGAACGCATGCAACGCCGCACGACGGCGTCGCATGCGTGACACGCCTTAAATGGCGCGACGAACCAGCAGTTCCTTGATCTTGCCAATCGCCTTGTTCGGATTCAGGCCCTTCGGGCACACGTCCGTGCAGTTCATGATCGAGTGGCAGCGGAACAGGCGGTACGGGTCTTCCAGGTTGTCCAGGCGGTCGTTGGTCGCTTCGTCGCGCGAGTCGGCGATGAAGCGGTAGGCCTGCAGCAGGCCGGCCGGGCCGACGAACTTGTCCGGATTCCACCAGAACGACGGGCACGAGGTCGAGCAGCAGGCGCACAGGATGCACTCGTACAGGCCATCGAGCTCTTCGCGCTCTTCCGGCGACTGCAGACGCTCTTTCTCGGGCTTGATCGAATCGTTGATCAGGTACGGCTTGACCGAGTGGTACTGCTTGAAGAAGTTGGTCATGTCGACGATCAGGTCGCGCACCACCGGCAGACCCGGCAGAGGACGCAGCACGATCGGCTGGGTCAGCTCGTTCAGATTGGTGGTGCAGGCCAGGCCGTTCTTGCCGTTGATGTTCATCGCGTCCGAACCGCACACGCCTTCGCGGCACGAGCGGCGCAGGGCCAGCGAATCGTCGACGTCCGACTTGATGCGCTGCAGGACGTCCAGCAGCATCTTGTCGGTGTCTTGCAGTTCGACGGTCACGTCTTGCATGTAGGGCTTCGAATCCTTGTCCGGATCGTAGCGGTAGATTTTCAGTTGGACGGTGCGTGCCATTTGATTACCTGTTCTGGGCCGGAACATCGGTTCCGGCCGTGGAAAATATTAGAAAGTACGGGCCTTCGGCTTGAAGGTGTCGACGGTCAGCGGTTTTTGCACGACAGGCTTGTAGTCGAGACGGTTGCCTTCCGAGAAGAACAGGGTGTGCTTCATCCAGTTCTCGTCGTCGCGGTTCGGGAAGTCGCTGTGGGCGTGGGCGCCGCGCGATTCCGGACGCGCCGCTGCCGACACGATGGTCGCCTTGGCGGTCTCGATCAGGTTGTCGAGTTCCAGCGCTTCCACGCGGGCGGTGTTGAACACCTTCGACTTGTCCTGGAACGACACGTGCTTGCGACGCTCGTCGAGCTTCATGATTTCGGTGACGCCCGTCTCCAGCAGTTCCTGGGTACGGAACACGCCGCAGTATTTCTGCATCGTGGCGCGGATATCGTTGGCGACGTGCTGCACTTTTTCGCCGCCGACCGAGGTCTCGAGCTTGTTCAGGCGCGCCAGGGCGAAGTCAGCCGCGTCCGCTGGCAGCGGCTTGTTCGACTTCTGCTTCAGGTTCGACGCGACGACGTGGTTGCCGGCCGCGCGGCCGAACACCACCAGGTCGAGCAGCGAGTTGGTGCCCAGGCGGTTCGCGCCGTGGACCGAGACGCAGGCGCATTCGCCAATTGCGTACAGGCCATTGACGATCTTCTGGCCGCCGGCGCCGTCAGGCGCCACCACTTGACCGTGGATATTGGTCGGGATGCCGCCCATCTGGTAGTGGATGGTCGGGACGACCGGGATCGGTTCCTTGGTCGCGTCGACGTTGGCGAACTTGTGGCCGATTTCCAGGATCGAAGGCAGGCGCTTCTCGATGGTGTCCTTGCCGATATGGCGCAGGTCCAGCAGCACGTGGTCCTTGTTCGGACCGCAGCCGCGGCCTTCCTTGATCTCCTGGTCCATCGAACGCGACACGAAGTCGCGCGGCGCCAGATCCTTCAGGGTCGGCGCGTAGCGCTCCATGAAGCGTTCGCCGTTCGAGTTGATCAGGATACCGCCCTCGCCGCGCACACCTTCGGTGATCAGGACGCCGGCGCCCGAGACACCCGTTGGGTGGAACTGCCAGAACTCCATGTCTTGCAGTGGCAGGCCGGCGCGCGCCGCCATGCCCATGCCGTCGCCGGTGTTGATGAAGGCGTTGGTCGAGGCGGCGAAGATGCGGCCTGCGCCGCCGGTGGCGAAGATGGTGGTCTTCGCTTCCAGGATCATCACGTCGCCGGTTTCCATTTCCAGGGCCATCACGCCAACCACGTCGCCGTCGGCGTCGCGGATGATGTCGAGGGCCATCCACTCGACGAAGAAGTGGGTGCGGGCGCGGACATTGCGCTGGTACAGGGTGTGCAGCAGCGCGTGGCCGGTACGGTCGGCCGCGGCGCAGGCGCGCTGGACCGGCTTCTCGCCGAAGTTCGCAGTGTGACCGCCGAATGGACGCTGGTAGATGGTGCCGTCAGGGTTGCGGTCGAACGGCATGCCGAAGTGCTCGAGCTCGTAGACGACCTTCGGTGCTTCGCGGCACATGAATTCGATCGCATCCTGGTCGCCCAGGTAGTCGCCACCCTTGACGGTGTCGAACATATGCCAGTACCAGTCGTCCTCGCTCATATTGCCCAGCGAGGCGCCGATGCCGCCCTGCGCCGCGACGGTGTGCGAGCGGGTCGGGAAGACTTTCGACAGGACCGCAACGTTCAGGCCGGCTTCGGCCAGTTGCAGCGAGGCGCGCATGCCGGAACCGCCGGCGCCCACGATGACCGCGTCAAAACGACGGGTTGGAATTGCAGTTTTGATTGCTGCCACGATTACACACTCCAGAGAATTTGCACGGTCCAGGCGGCGCAGGCGATCAGCCAGAAGATCGTTGCGAGCTGGAGCAGCAGGCGCAGGCCTGCGTTCTTGACGTAGTCCATCCAGATGTCACGGATGCCGACCCAGGCGTGGTAGTACAGCGCCAGGAAGGTCACCAGCGAGAACAGCTTGAACCACTGTTGGGCGAACAGGCCGGCCCAGCCTTCATAGGTGAAATTCTGGCCGGTCAGGAAAGAGACCAGCAGGACGACCGTGTAGATCGCCATGACGATGGCGGTGACGCGCTGCGCCAGCCAGTCACGGAAGCCGTAGTGGGCGCCGACAACCATGCGGCGTGGGCCGATATTATTCTTCGTTGCCATGATTTAAAACACTCCGAACAGTTTCAGGCCGACCAGCGCGGTCAGCAGCAGGCTGATGATCAGCACCCAGCGCGCGGTCTTCTGGGCAGCGTCCTTGTCCAGGGCAAAGTGATTGTCCATGAACAGGTGGCGGATGCCGGCGGTGAAGTGGTGCAGGTAAGCCCACGACAGGCCCAGCAGGATGATCTTGACCAGCGGGTGCGACACGATGCCGGCAAAGTAGCCGAACGTCGATTCCGACAGCAGGCTCTGCTGGAACAAATACAGCAGGAACGGCAGCATCAGGAACAGTCCGGCGCCGCTGACGCGGTGCAGGATCGACACGATCGCCGACGGCGGCATGCGATATTTCGTCGTGATATCGCCGATTCCGACGTTGCGATACACCGGCCGCCCTTTCTTGCTTGCTTCTCTCACGGCTTCCGACATGATGGTACACCTCCCATTTATGACAAATTTTTGTATGAACCCTGCATTCTTGCCGATTTCACGTCCTGGTCCGGGAAAGTGGGACCAGGCCAGCGGGACAGCGAGCGGCGAACCGGGTCATGTCCGTCGCGTACCCAAAACCAATATATTTTAATCGCATTCGTGCGATTGCCGCAGAGGGGAGTTTTATCCCATTTGGCTATTTTCCGAACTATTTGAAAAGACAGAAAACAGAGAATATTTACTCGGCTGTTTTCAGCTTTATTCTCCTCACGACAATTCGTTCAAATAATGGTGTTTCACGGTCGAGTACAGCTCGCGGCGCAGCTCGACGGCCTTGTCGCCGTAGGTGAACGACACTCGCTCGCCCAACAGCAGCGGCGTGCCGGGCGCCACCCTGAGGTGCTCGGCCGTGGCCGCGTCGGCCGACACCGCGCGGATCTTTTCGGTGGCGCGGATCATGCGCGTGCCGAACTCGGTCTCGAACAGGCCGTACATCGGGCCCTTGTATTCCTGCAGCCGCTCCGCGCTCAGGCCCTTGAACAGCTGACCCGGCAGCCACAGCTCTTCCAGGATGGTCGGCTGGCCGTCGAACGACTGCACGCGTTTGATGTAGACCACGGCGTCGCCCGACTTGAGATCGAGCAGGCGCGCGACCTCGGCCGGCGCACGCATGCGCTTGACCTCGAGGAAGCGGTTCTCCGGATCATGGGGGAGCCCTTCATCCGGCATCAGTCGTAGGAAGCGGAAATGGGCGCGCTCTTCGGCGTGGCTGGCAACGAAGGTGCCCTTGCCCTGGCGCCGCAGCACGAGGTTTTCGGCGGCCAGTTCGTCGATCGCCTTGCGCACGGTGCCCTGACTGACCTTGAAACGGGCCGCCAGCTCGACTTCGCTCGGCATGAGTTCGCCAGGTTTCCACTCACCGGCCTGCAGGCTCTGGGTGATCAGCGCCTTGATCTGCTGGTACAGGGGCCGGAACGAGGGCGAACCACTGCTGACAGGATCAACGGCCGGATTGGATGGGGCGGAATTCATAGACCGCGATTTCACCACAAAAGTGCATGACCGTCCAGTATTAGAGGTCTTTAGATATGTGTCTTATATAAGACATATGATATTGAATTGACAGACCAAACGGCGGAGGAATACACTCATGGCCGACCGGGAGTCGGCGCCACCCTTGTCATCATTGTACGCGCGCGACACCCGTCTTTCGACCTTGAAGGCTTGAAGAGCGCTTTTGGTATCATTGCAGCTTCATCAAACCGCAGTGAAGGCAATTTGTAACCAAACAGGCGTATGCTCGGCGTCGACCTTCGGCGCAAACCGTTTTCATTCCCACTTTGGAGATTCATCATGGCTAAAACCCCAATGCGCGTCGCCGTCACCGGCGCGGCCGGCCAGATCGGCTATTCCCTGCTGTTCCGCATCGCCAACGGCGACATGCTGGGCAAGGACCAGCCGGTCATCCTTCAGCTGCTCGAGATCGACAACGAGAAGGCACAGAAGGCGCTCAAGGGCGTCATGATGGAAATCGACGACTGCGCATTCCCACTGCTCGAAGGCATGACCGCCCACTCCGACCCGATGACCGCCTTCAAGGACGTCGACGTCGCCCTGCTGGTCGGCGCCCGCCCACGCGGCCCGGGCATGGAGCGCAAGGACCTGCTGGAAGCCAATGCCCAGATCTTCACCGTGCAAGGTAAAGCCCTGGACGCCGTCGCTTCGCGCAACGTCAAGGTGCTGGTGGTCGGCAACCCGGCCAACACCAACGCCTACATCGCGATGAAATCGGCCCCGAGCCTGCCGGCCAAGAACTTCACCGCCATGCTGCGCCTGGATCACAACCGCGCCCTGTCGCAAGTGGCCGCCAAGACCGGCAAGGCCGTCAAGGACATCGAAAAGATGGTCGTGTGGGGCAATCACTCGCCGACCATGTACGCCGACTACCGCTTCGCCACCGCTGGCAACGAAGCCGTCAAGGACCTGATCAACGACCAGGAATGGAACGCCAACACCTTCCTGCCGACCGTCGGCAAGCGCGGCGCAGCGATCATCGAAGCGCGCGGCCTGTCGTCGGCAGCGTCGGCAGCCAACGCCGCCATCGACCACGTGCGTGACTGGGTGCTGGGCACCAACGGCAAGTGGACCACCATGGGTATCCCTTCGGATGGTTCCTACGGTATCCCTGAAGGCACCATGTTCGGCTTCCCGGTTACCACCGAGAATGGCGAATACACCATCGTCCAGGGCCTGGACATCGATGCATTCTCGCAAGAGCGCATCAACCTGACCCTGAAAGAGCTGGAAGAAGAGAAAGCCGGCGTCGCTCACCTGCTGGGCTAAGTTTGAACCTGGCGCGCGGCATTTGCCGTGCGCCGACTGCGCCGTGCCATGCAATTGGCACGGCCGTTTTATGTTGAGAGATATGCACCCTTCCGAGGTTTTATTCCAGGGCAAACGCCAGCCACTCCTTCTCCCCGCCTGCGATCACTACGCCGGTTCCGAGAAGCTGATGCGCAAATCGATGGCCCTGCAACAAGAGCTTGGCCCCCTGTTCGACATCACGTTCGACTGCGAAGACGGCGCCACCGCCGGCAGCGAACTGGAGCACGCCATCCTGGTGGCGCAACTCGTCAACAGCGACGACAACCATTTCAACCGCATCGGCGCCCGCCTGCACGAGCCGGCCAGCCCCCATTTTGCGAAAGACGTCGAATTCATCATCGGCGGCGCGGCCAAGCGCCTGGCCTACATCGTGCTTCCCAAGGTGGAAAGCGCGATGGAAGTCACGCGCGCGATCGACCTGATCAACCAGCATGCCCAGGCCGCCGGCCGCGCGGATCTGCCGGTGCACGTGCTGGTCGAGACCCATGGCGCGCTGCGCGAAGCCTACGACATCGCCGCCCTGCCCCAGGTCGAATGCCTGTCGTTCGGCATCATGGACTTTGTGTCGAGCCACTATGGCGCGATCCCCGCGAGCGCGATGCGCACCCCGGGCCAGTTCACCCACCCGCTGGTGGTGCGCGCCAAGCTCGAGATGGTGGCCGCCTGCCACGCCCATGGCAAGGTGGCATCGCACAACGTCACGACCGACATCAAGGACAGCCCGACGGTCGCCAACGACGCCCAGCGCGCCGGCGCCGAATTCGGCTTTACCCGGATGTGGAGCATCCATCCGGACCAGATCAAGCCGATCCTGAAGGCGTTTACGCCACGCCTGTCCGAGGTCAATGAAGCGACGAATATCTTGACCGAGGCCATGGCGGCGGACTGGGGACCGATTGCCCAACATGGCCGCTTGCACGACCGTGCGAGCTACCGATATTATTGGTCGGTGTTGCAGCGGGCCAAACTGGCGGGCCTCGCGCTGCCGGAAGCCGCTGCCGCAATCGTCAACCTCCCCGACAGCGAATAAACCGACCATGGCCATCCTCCTCCCGAAAATGATCGCCGCCTGCGCCGTCGCGCTCGCGGCTGCCGTCGCGTGCGCGCCGGCAAGCGCTTCTGTCGCCAAGGAAAAGCATCCGAAAGCGGAAGCGGTCCTGAAGGCGCAAGCCAAGAAGAAACCGAGCAAGAAGGCGCAGGCAGCCGCCGCTGCGGCGACCGCTGCTGCTGCTGCGGCGGCAGTCGCGGCGAACCCGCTCGAAATCAACGAGCCGGACATCACCGACACCAGGGTGACCGAATACGCTTGCGAACTCGGCAACAAGATCACGATCTATACCAACGATACCGATGACAGCCATATCGCGCTGCGCTGGAAGCAGCGCCTGCACCGCCTGGCCCGCATCGGCACCACCACCGGCGCGCTGCGCTTCGAGAATCCGCACTATGGCCTGATCTGGATCGGTATCCCATCCAAGGGCATCCTGCTCGACTCGAAGCTCAACCGCCAGTTGGCCAATGAATGCAAGAACGCCGAACAGTCCGCGATCGTGGCGACCGCGGAACCGGAGGCGAGCAAGACTTGAAGATGCGGCGCGGACTTTCCCGGAAGTTAGCGCCGTTCTGTCGCCCGAAGTTATATCTGGCCCGTTATTTCCGTGAACGCTGCTGTTGAAATAACAATATTCCCACTGAAGGAGAGATTATGTCTCGCAACACTCTGAACACACTGAAGGAATTCCCGATCGGCGCAGGCCAGAGCGGCCAGTTCCATTCGCTGCCGGCGCTGGCGGAAAACCTCGGTGTGAACCTGTCGCGCCTGCCGGTGTCGATCCGTATCGTCCTCGAGTCCGTGCTGCGTAACTGCGACGGCAAGAAGGTCACCGAAGAACACGTCAAGCAAGTCGCCAACTGGGGCGCGACCGCAGAGCGTACCGACGAGATCCCGTTCGTCGTGGCCCGCGTCGTGCTGCAGGACTTCACCGGCGTGCCGCTGCTGGCCGACCTGGCCGCGATGCGCAACGTCGCCGCCAAGATGGGCCTGGACGCCAAGAAGATCGAGCCGCTGGTGCCGGTCGACCTGGTGGTCGACCACTCGGTCACCATCGACCACTTCCGCGAGCCGAACGCGCTCGACCTGAACATGAAGCTGGAATTCTCGCGCAACAACGAGCGCTACCAGTTCATGAAGTGGGGCATGCAGGCCTTCGACACCTTTGGCGTCGTCCCTCCGGGCTTCGGCATCGTCCACCAGGTCAACCTGGAATACCTGGCGCGCGGCGTCATGAAACAGGGCGACGTGTACTACCCTGACACCCTGGTCGGCACCGACTCGCACACCACCATGATCAACGGCGTCGGCGTCGTCGGCTGGGGCGTGGGCGGCATCGAAGCCGAAGCCGGCATGCTGGGCCAGCCGGTCTACTTCCTGACCCCGGACGTCATCGGCGTCAACCTGAAGGGCAAGCTGCGCGAAGGCTGCACCGCGACCGACCTGGTGCTGACCATCACCGAACTGCTGCGCAAAGAGAAAGTCGTGGGCAAGTTCGTCGAGTTCTTCGGCGAAGGCACCCGCTCGCTGTCGACCACCGACCGCGCCACCATCGGCAATATGGCGCCTGAATACGGCGCGACCATGGGCTTCTTCCCTGTGGACGAAGCGACCGTCGACTACTTCCGCGGCACCGGCCGTACCGAAGAAGAACTGGCTGCCTTCGAAGGCTACTACAAGGCCCAGGGCATGTTCGGCATCCCGCAGGAAGGCGAGATCGACTTCACCCGCGTGGTCGAGCTGGACCTGTCAACCGTCACGCCTTCGCTGGCAGGTCCAAAGCGTCCGCAAGACCGTATCGAGCTGGGCAACGTCAAGAACAACTTCACCGAGCTGTTCAGCAAGCCGACCACCCAGAACGGCTTCAACAAGAACCCGGACGACCTGCACAAGGTCTACGAGACCACCAACGGCGTGCGCGTGAAGAACGGCGACATCCTGATCGCCGCCATCACCTCGTGCACCAACACCTCGAACCCGAGCGTGCTGCTGGCTGCCGGCCTGCTGGCCAAGAAAGCCGTCGAGCGTGGCCTGACCGTCGCGCCGCACATCAAGTCGTCGCTGGCGCCCGGATCGCGCGTGGTCACCGAATACCTGACCGCCGCTGGCCTCTTGCCTTACCTGGACAAGCTGGGCTTCGGCGTGACCGCCTACGGCTGCACCACCTGCATCGGTAACGCCGGTGACCTGACCCCGGAACTGAACGCCACGATCACCCAGAACGACATCGTCGCGTCGGCCGTGCTGTCGGGCAACCGTAACTTCGAAGCACGTATCCACCCGAACATCCGTTCGAACTTCCTGGCGTCGCCACCGCTGGTCGTCGCTTACGCGATCGCCGGCAACATGACGAAAGACCTGATGACCGAGCCAGTCGGCAAGGACAGCAACGGCGTCGACGTCTACCTGGGCGACATCTGGCCAACCTCGCAAGAGATCGGCGAACTGATGCGCTTCGCGATGAACTCGGAAGTGTTCAAGAAGAACTACGCCGACGTCAAGGGCAACCCTGGCGCGCTGTGGGAACGCGTGTCGTCGACCGAAGGTCAAGTCTACAACTGGCCTGAATCGACCTACATCGCCGAACCACCGTTCTTCGCCGATTTCGAGATGACCCCGAAAGCGGCCGCCACCAGCATCACCGCGGCCCGCGCCCTGGGCGTGTTCGGCGACTCGATCACCACCGACCACATCTCGCCGGCCGGTTCGATCAAGGAAGACGGTCCTGCAGGCAAATGGCTCAAGGAACATAACGTCCTGAAAGCGGACTTCAACTCCTACGGTTCGCGCCGCGGTAACCATGAAATCATGATGCGCGGCACCTTCGCCAACGTGCGTATCAAGAACCGCATGATCCCGGCCAAGGCTGACGGTTCGGCGGTCGAAGGCGGCATTACCCTGCACCAGCCGACCGGCGAACAGATGTCGATCTATGACGCTGCAATGAAGTACGTGGAAGCGGGCACCCCGACCATGATCTTCGGCGGCGAAGAATACGGCACCGGCTCGTCGCGCGACTGGGCTGCCAAGGGCACCCAGCTGCTGGGCGTGAAGGCGGTGATCGTGCGTTCGTTCGAACGCATCCACCGTTCGAACCTGGTCGGCATGGGCGTACTGCCGCTGCAATTCATCGGCAACGACAGCGTCGACACCCTGGGCATCACCGGCAAGGAAACCTACGACCTGAAGGGCCTGGAAGGCGAGATCAAGCCGCAACAACTGGCGACCCTGGTGATCCACCGCGAAAACGGCGAATCGCAAGAAGTCAAAGTGCTGCTGCGTATCGACACCCCGATCGAAGTCGACTACTACAAGCATGGCGGTATTCTGCCGTTCGTGCTGCGTCAGCTGCTGGCTGCCTAATCGGTATAGCCCGCTGCGGCGGGCTGCCTGACAAGCAAAAGGGCTGGAATCCTTACGGGTTCCAGCCCTTTTCTATTGGTGATATACGGTGCGGACCACGTCCGTCACCTCGAACCATCGCCGCTAGCACGTCATTCCCGCGCAGGCGGGAATCCAAGTCTTACGCGCGCCACGGGTATCAAACGTCAGTGGTAAGCACGCACACTTAGGTTCCCGCCTGCGCGGGAACGACGGTCTCGAGGCTGGTTGTAAAGCGGGCGCCGCCGCTCATACCTCGGCCCACATCCGCAGCAGGTTATGATAATGCGCCGTCAACCCCACCGTGATCTCCGACTCCCCATGCTGGGCCCGCAGCTTCTGGATCTGGGTATCGAGATCGAACAGCATCCCGCGCTTGCCGTCGTCGCGCACCATGCTCTGGGTCCAAAGAAACGAAGCCACCCGCTCGCCGCTCGTCACCGGCCGCACCTGGTGCACGCTGCCCGACGAATACACGATCGCGTCGCCCGCCGCCAGCTTGACCTCGTGGGTGCCGTACAAGTCGACCACTTCCAGCTCGCCGCCCTCGTATTCGTCGGGCTCGCTCAGGAACACGGTGGTCGAGACATCGGCCCGCACCGGAGCCCCGCCGCCGCGCTGGGCGCGGATCGCGCCGTCCACGTGCAGTCCGTAATGCTCGCCGCCGCTATATGAATTGAAATATGGCGCCAGCACCCGCAGCGGCAGCGCGCTCGAAAAGAATATGGGGTTCGCCATCAGGGCCGCGCTGACGATCTGGCCCAGCTCAACGGCCAGCGGCGTGCCCTCGCCCAGCTGACGGTTGCGCTTGACCTTCGCGCCTTGGGGGCCAACGCTCTCGCGGCCATCGAGCCATTCCGGCGCGCCAGCCATGCGGGCGCGGAGTTGGGCCACCTGATCCGGCGTCAGCACGCCGGGAATATGCAGCATCATGTCGTTCTTCTTGCTGTAGAACCAACAAAAAAATCCCTCCTGACAGAGTCAGGAGGGCAGAATCCGGTTGCCCGGCGGGGGTGGTACTCCGTGAGAAACATCCGTCAGTGCTTTCCCGGTCACCAACGGCTACTGCAACAACAGCTGGAAACACAACTTGATGAACACTCCAATCGCTCTTCCCAAACATGTTTGAATGAGAATTATTCTCATTATGTACCGTGTTCACACATTGTGCAAGCGTTTGCGTGCGCGGCGATCGTCTGGCTTTCGTCCTGCCTTCATGACAGCCATTGTTCATGACCTGTAGCCGAATCAACTACAATACCGGGGATATGGGTTTATCATCACCCCTCGGACTTTCGAAACATTCACTGACAAGAGACCCACCAGCGCCATGCGTCGTCCTTCCAAAGATTCAACACCAAAACTTTCCGCAGAAAGCCAGCGCCTCGTCAGCCTCTCGCAAGCCCTCATGCAAGCTGCCAGCCGTGCTGAAGAACGTGCGTGGGAACACCAACTCGACACGTGCCTGCAGAAGCTGCTCAAGACCAATCACCAGGACAGCATCGACGCCGCCCTGAACGCCCTGTTCAAGGACGACCTGGCCTCGTACGACGTGCTGATGGATACGGTCGAAGCGGTCAGCGAATCGGCCACCATGGTCGAGCAGGCCGATGGCGGCGACGTCACCTGGCAGGCCCTGCTGGTCGCGGCGCCAATCCTGGCCTGGACCCGCTTCTCGATCGCCACCGGCACCATCCCCAACGACCTGCTGTCGACCCTGGGCGCCCATTTCTCGGCCCACCTGCTGGCCGATGGCACCAAGATGGCGATCGCACCCACCCTGTATTCGCTCGACCAGCTGCCGCGCACCCACGCCGAAACTGCGGCGCTGACGCAGAAGCTGGCCGCCGCCGCGCACAAGGGCGGCACCATCAAACCGGCCCAGCACCTGGACGAAACCGCGCCCTTCCTGGCCGATACCCGCTACCTCTTGATCGCGATCGTCGCCCGGGCTGGCGAGCCGCTGTTCCGCTGGCAAGAGCCGCAGCACCATCTGCGTTTCGCTGACGAGCGCAACCGCAGTCTCGAGCAGTGGCGCGCCCAGGCCACCGCGAATATCGCGCGCCTGCTGCCGGGCTGCGGCATCGAACTGCTGCTGCCGGAAGCCTATTACGTGGCCTGCCGCGAAGCCGATAAATTGATCCGCCCGATCTCGATCCGCGCCGCGGTGCACTACCTGACCAATACGCTGAACGTGGAAGCGTCCGACCTGCGCGCCGTGATCGCGGGCTTTGGCGAAGAGTCGCCGGACATCCAGATCGACGAATACCGCGTCTCGTTCACCATGCGCCAGAGCGCCGACGTGGTGTATGGCATCGTCTGGCCGCTGTATGGCCAGGAAGACGAGGAAGGCACGCCGATGGAAGGTCCGCTGGCGATCGCCGCCACGCCGCTGTCCCCGATCAACGAGATCGCGGCCCACCTCAACGACGCCGGCGTCGCCCACATCAAGCGCATCAACGAACGCTACGCGGCAGAATACTGCGACGACTGCGGCGCGCCGCTGTTCGCCGATCCGACCGGCGAGCTGGTGCATGCCGAAATGCCGGAAGACGCGCCGGCGGGGACCGAGCACTTCCACTAAGCCCGCCAGTCAAATCCCCGTCGTTCCCGCGAAGGCGCACTGGTGTCCGGAATATTTATACGCAAAGTATGCATCGTCATCCCCGCGAAGGCGGGGATCCAAGTGAAATCACAGAATGTTCATGCTCTTGC
>NZ_JAXCWM010000002.1:0-34375 GCF_034045115.1 Massilia sp. CFBP9012
CCCCGCCTCCGCGGGAACGACGTGGTTTTTCCTATGAAGCGGGCTTATTCAAGCGCCCGAAATTATTCCGGACACCAGTGCGCGAAGGCGGGAACCTAAGTGCGCTGGATCTAGCCAGAAAAAATGTGCTGGTCCGCGACGGACTTAGGTTCCCGCCTTCGCGGGAACGACGGTTCTGGGGCTGCGTTAAACGACGGTTCTGGGGCTGCGTTATTCAGATAATGCGGCACTACGCACCCGGCGCCTCCGGCGTCATGAACTGCCGCGCCAACCCCTGCTCCTCGAAACGCTCGACCACAAAGTCGATGAACACCCGCGTCTTGGCCGGCAACAACCTGCGGCTCGCGTAGTACAGGCACAGCGCCCTCCCCGGCGCATACCATCCCGGCAAGACATCGACCAGCGCCCCGCTGCGCAGGAACGCTTGCGCGTGCGGCAGCGGCAGCACCGCCATGCCGATGCCGGCCAGCGCCGCCTGCGCCATCGCCTCGGGATCGTCGCACACCAGCGCCGTGCGCAGGTCGACCGGCGCCTGCCGCCCGTCGTCATGGCGCAGGGTCCAGCTCAGCAGCCGGCCGCTGCCCACGGCGCGGCGGGCGATGCCGTCGTGCCTTGCCAGGCCGTCCGGATCGAGCGGCCCGCCGCGCCGCTCGAGGTAGCCCGGGCTGGCCACGACGATGCTGCGCACCATCGTCAGTTCGCGCGCCACCATCCCCTCGTTCAGCTCGACGCCGCCGCCGATCGCCACGTCGAAACCTTCCTTGACCAGGTCGACCTGACGGTTCTCGAAGTGCAGGTCTGGGACGATGGCCGGGTAGCGCTTGAGAAAATCTTCCAGCATCGGCACGAAATACGTCCGCCCGACCAGCGGCGCCATGCCGATTTTCAGGGTGCCTCCCGGCTGGCCGGCGCCCTGGCGCGTGGCCAGGGTCGCCTCCTCGATCCGGCGCCAGGGCTCGGCCACTTCGTGCAGATAGCGTTCGCCCTCGGCCGTGAGCCGCAGCTGGCGCGTGGTGCGCTGGAACAGGCGCACGCCCAGGTGCTGCTCGAGGCGGGCGACGTTCTTGCTGACCGCGGCCGGACTCAGGCCCAGCCGGCGCGCGGCGGGCGAAAAGCCGCGCTCCTCGGCGCTGTAGATGAACGAGACGAGATGGCTGATCGATTCCGGCATGGCGGTGTCTGGATGGTAGCGATCCCGGGATTTTATACCTGGAGTTGAAAGTCATACGACCTCTAGCTGGCTAGTTTCAACTTCTGGTCGGCAGCATACTGCCGACTCGTCCAATCATTCACAGGGAGTCCATCATGAACAAGGCATTCGAAGGCAAGATTGCAGTCGTCACCGGCGGTTCGCGCGGCATCGGCGCCGCCATCGCGAAAAGGCTCGCCAGCCAGGGCGCGCACGTGGCGCTGACCTACCAGCAATCGGCTGGCGCCGCCGAGACGCTGGTAGCGGAGATCCAGGCTTCAGGCGGCAGCGCCGAAGCGATCCGCAGCGATGCGGCCGATCCGGCGGCGATCGACGCCGCGATCGCCCGCGTCGCGCAACAATATGGCCGCATCGACATCCTGGTCAACAACGCCGGCGTCGCCGTGTTCGGGCCGATCGACGACTTCACGCTGGAAGATTTCGACAAGACGGTCAACGTCAATGTGCGCGCCGTCTTCGCCGGCGTGAAGGCGGCGCTGCCGCATATGAAGGAAGGCGGACGCATCGTCAATATCAGCAGCACCAATGCGTTGCGCATGCCGATGGTGGGCGGGTCGGTGTATGCGATGAGCAAGTCAGCCCTGAGCGGCCTGACGCAGGGACTGGCGCGCGAACTGGGGCCGCGCGGCATCACGATCAACAATGTGCTGCCCGGCCCGGTCGACACCGACATGAACCCGGAAAAGACCGAGTTCGGCGCCGGCCTGCACGACTATATGGCGATCAAGCGCCATGGCCGCCCCGAAGAGATCGCGGCCATGGTCGCCTACCTGGCCGGACCGGAAGCCGCCTACGTCACCGGCGCCGACCTGCTGATCGACGGCGGCTTTGCTGCATGAGCGCGGCCTGAGCGCAGTTACGCCATCGGATCGATGGTGAAGGCCGGCATGCGCTCGCCGTTCTTCGCGCTGTCGAGGAATTTGTCGGCAGTGAGCAGCGCTTCGTGGATGGTGACGTCCATGTCCAGGTATCGGTAGGTGCCCAGGCGGCCGACGAAAGTGACGTTGTCTTCGTTCTTCGCTTTGTTGACGTACAGCTCCAGCTGCGCCTTCTCGCGCGTCTGGCGAATCGGATAATAGGGGACGTCCTTTTCTTCGCACTGGCGGCTGTACTCGGCGTAGCAGATGGTCTTCTCGTGCTTTTCCCACGGCGAGAAATGCTTGTGCTCGGTAATGCGGGTGTATTTTTTTTCGTCGTCGCAGTAATTGATGACGGCATTGCCCTGGTAGTCGCCATCGGCGCGGAAGGTCTCGAAGTCCAGCGTGCGGTAAGGCAGGCGGCCCTCTTCGTGCTTGAACCAGGCGTCGATCGGGCCGCTGTAGAACACGTGGGCGTAGTTGCCCTTCTCAAGCGGATCGAAGGGCGTATTCAGGTGCACGGTCACGCCCGGCACGTCGATGATGTTCTGGACGAGCGCCGTGTAACCGTCGGCCGGCATGCCCTGGTATTTGTGGTTGAAGTAATTGTCGTCATAATTGAAACGCACCGGCAGGCGCTTGAGGATGCTGGCCGGCAGCTCGCTCGGGTGCAGGCCCCACTGCTTGATGGTGTAGGTCTTGAAGAAAGCCTCGTACAGCTCGCGACCGACGAAGCGCAGCGCCTGCTCTTCGAAGGTGGTCGGATTCTCGATCGACTTGTCGCCCAGGCTCTGCAGGAATTCCTGCGCCTCGGCCGGGCCCATGGTCTTGTTGAAGAACTGGTTGATGGTCAACAGGTTGATCGGCAGGGTGAACACCTTGCCATCGGTGATCGCCTTGACGCGATTGACGTAAGGCTTGAACTCGGCATAACGATTGACGAATTCCCAGGCGCGCTCGTTATCGGTGTGGAAGATGTGCGGGCCGTAGACGTGGACCATGACGCCGGTCTCGGCATCACGTTCCGAGTAGCAGTTGCCGGCGATATGGGGACGCGATTCGAACACGTCGACGGTATAGCCGGCCTGCGCCAGCTGGTTTGCGATCACGGCCCCGGAGAATCCAGCGCCGACGATGGCGATATTCTTGTTCATTCTTGTGTGTCCTGGTGGTGTTGGCAATGCCGGAGCGTATGCCTGACCTTGACCCGACCTGGGTTGCTTCAAGAATAAATTGTCGGATCAATCGTGGACACACAACACCGCATCGCGGGTGGAATTAATGATAAAAATATATCATTCAAATGCCGTTTTGCTCCGCACAATTGGAGCGCCCCGCGTTGCGGATAGTGGACGTCGTTATTTACGAATGGCAGAGATCACACGCGTGGCGAACTCGGCCGCGTTGCCGGCGTGCCAGCGCCAGACGATCACCAGATCATGCTCGGGCGAAACGACGATGTCGTTGCTGCCCGCCCCCAGCGCCGCAAAGGCGGTGGCCGGCATGCCCGGCAGGTTCTTGCCCTTGGTGTTGAGCCACCACAGATAGCCATAATCCGGGCCGTGGGCGCTCGGGGTGAGCGCTTCCTTCACATAGGATGCCGGCAGGATCTGCTTGCCGCCCCAGTTGCCCTGATGAAGCCACAGGTAGCCGAAGCGCGCCATGTCCCAGCTGTCGATCCACATGCCGCCGCCCCAACGCGTGCCGCCGCTCACCGACGGAACCTGCTTGCCGTTCACTTCCACATAGCTGTTATGGTAGGGAACCCATTTCCAGGTGCTCGACGCGTCGATCGGATCCATGATCTGCTGCTGGAACACATCCGGCACCGATTGGCCGAACACGCGCAGCAGCGACAGGGCGAAGCGGTTCACGCGGGTATCGTTGTACTCGTAGAAGCTGCCCGGCGCCTTGATCGCGCGCGGCTTTTTCTCACCCTTGCCGAAGGCCTCCTTGCCGATGAAGTTGCTGTGCTTGCCCCAGAGCTCGCCTTCCCACTCGGATTCCTGCTGCAGGTGCTGCTTCCAGGTGACGGGGGCATTGTGCGGCGCTGCATAGCCGCCGTCGCTGACGGTCTTGGCCATCGGATCATTGACCTGGATGCGGCCGTCGCGCACCGCCACGCCGGCAACCGTCGCCAGCATGCTCTTGGCCACCGAGTAAGTCGGATCGACGAAGCGCGTATCGCCGAACTCGGCCACCACATAGCCCTTGTAGATCACCACGCCATTGGTGTGGGCGCGCTTGGTCGGCATCGAGCCCAGGCGGGTGCCGAATACGGCTTCCTGGTCGGACAGATCGAGTGGGCGCTCGGTCTCGCGCGACTCCGCGAACTTGACGGCCGCGGCCAGGGCCGCCGGGTCCATGCCCAGCTGGGCCGGATCCTTGCGGGCCCACTCGCCGGCCGGCGGAAAGTAAGCATTGTCGGCGGCAAAGGCGCCGGTGGCCGGCAGCGCCAGTCCCAGTGCGGTGGCGAGGGAGAGTGCGAGCAGGCTGCGGCGCGAGACAGTAATCATCGGTCGGTATCGGTCCAGGTGGAATACGGGGAACGGATCAGGTTGGAGTTGTAATAGCGCTTGTCGCCGGTGACTTCCTGGCCGATCCAGTCCGGCTTGTCGAAGACCGCGTCTTCGGCCGGCAGCTCGATCTCGGCCACCACCAGGCCCGCGTTCTCGCCCAGGAACTCATCGACTTCCCAGGTGAAGCCCGCGTGCTCGATGCGGCGCCGGTATTTCTCGACCAGCGGCCGCTCGCACAGGCGGTCGAGCAGTTCGGCGGCGTCTTCGAGCGGGATTGGATACTCCCACTCCCCGCGCGCCGCGCCTTCGCTCTTGCTCTTGATGGTAAGAAAACCCTGGTCGCCATAGATGCGCGCCCGCACGGTGCGCGGCGGGTCAGAGCTCAGGTAACCCTGGCGAACCAGGACGGGCGTGCCCAGCGTGTGCCAGGCATCGTTCGCCATCAGGAACTTGCGTTCAATCTCAACGCCCATGCGATCAGCCCAGCGCCTGCAGGATCGGCTGCAGCATCGCCGCGCCCAGGAAGGCGCTGCGCGCGCCGTTCCAGCCGACGTGGGGGTCGGGCAGGTTGGCGTTGTCCTTGAACGGCATCTCGAGCGTCAGCGACAGGCATTTGTAGTGGTGGCCGACGTACTTCGAGGCCAGGGTCAGCAGCTCGTCGTTGTACTTGCTGGCGGCGTAGCCGTATTCCTTCTGGAAGTCCGGGCTGCACGAGATATAGCGATCGATGAAGCTGCTCTGCTCCAGCGCGCGCTCGGCGGTGAAGTCTTCGAGCATCTCGCAGCCGGCCACAAAGTTGTAGGGCAGCGCCTCGTCGCCATGGATGTCGAAGAACATGTCGATGCCGACTTCTTCGATCTTGCTCTTGACGCACAGGACTTCAGGGCTGCGCTCGAGGGACGGGTTCATCCATTCGCGGTTCAGGTTGGCGCCGGCGGCATTGGTGCGCAGGTTGCCGCGCACCGAGCCATCCGGGTTCATGTTCGGCACGATGTAGAACACGGCGCGCTGCAACAGCTTGCGCGCGACCGGGTTGGCGTTGTCGAGCAGCGCATCCATCATGCCTTCGACGAACCACTCGGCCATCGATTCGCCCGGGTGCTGGCGGGCGATGACCCAGATTTTCTTCTCGGCCTGCGGATTGCCGATCACCACCAGGTTCATGTCGCGGCCGTCGACCGTGCTGCCGATGTCGTGCACGCGCGCGATCGGATTCTCGGCCACCTCGCCCAGCAGGCGCAGGTGGCGTTCCCAGGTGTAGGGCTCGAAATAGGCGTAGTAGACGCTGTCCAGTTCCGGGGTGTGCTCGATCGTCATCACCTGGCCGTCGAAGCTGGTGGGCACACGGAACCAGTTCTCGGTATCGTAGCTCGCCACCGCCTGGTAGCCCTCGAAGCCCTTCGGATAAGTGGCCTGGCCGGCGTTCAGGATGCGCATCGTGACCGCCTGGCCGCGCGCGCCCTGCAGGCGGAAGTGGAACCACTGGTGGATGTCGGCGTGCGAATCCTTGCGCAGGTTCAGGTCGATCTGTTTGACGTTGTCGGCGCGGACGACGTCGATCGAGCCGGAGTCGAACATCGTGCTGATCTTGATGGGCATCGTGGGATCCTTTCATGGCCCGTCGCGGTGGACGGTGTGCAAATATCGGGGCGTCGGGCGCCTGCCCGACGATCAGTGCATAAGCAGCGCCGGCCATGATACCGGATCGGCCACGCCGACCGCTGATGCCGGGCCGGGCGCCAAGCGCGTGTTTACTGCGCGTCGAGGTCGATCAGGTCCTTGGTGTACATGGCCATGATCTGGCGCATCAGTTCGACGTTGCCGCGGTCGAGGACGACGGTCAGGTCGGGCTTGCGATCGAGCACGAAGCTCATGCGGATCGCGCCCGGCAGTTCCTTGCAGTTCACATATTGCGCGCGCGGAATGTAGGGACTGTCCCAATCGTCCTGGGTAATGCCGGGGCCGGCAGGCGGCGCCTTCAGTTGCGGATCGCGGTTGACCGGCAAGTGCTTGAGCAGCCAGAAAACGATCGAGGCCGGGATGTGGATACACAGGTCGCTCGCGCCCTGGCTGGAGAACTTGGTGAGCAACAGGTTGCCGACCCGGTCGCAGGACATGGACAGGCTCTTGACTTGACGAATGACCGCTGGTTTCACGACGTTGATCCTTGGGGGAAGGTTGAAAAAGGCGCAGCGATTCTACCCCATCCCATTCGCATTTTGTGTGTATTGAAGGCAAAACCAAAGCAAAACGGGAAGCTCGTGGCTTCCCGTTGCCTGCCTGTCACCGGCCTCAGCCGGTCAGTTGCTTACTCTTTCGAGCCGCCGCTGCGGTTGCCGCCCTGGGCGCTCTGGCGGTTGCCGCTCTTGCTCGAGGTGCGCGACGCCGTGCCGGCGCTGGCGCTGGCCGACTGGCGGTTACCGTGGCTCAAGCTGCCGGCGCGGCGTGCTTCTTCCGACGTGAATTCATGGGCGGTACCCTTGGCATGGGCTGCCTTGCCACCCTGGCTGGCGATTTCGCGCTGGCGCGCCGGATCCATCGAGGCGAAGCCGCGATTACGGGTGCCGCTGGCGGTGCTCTGGCTATTGCCTTGGGTGCCCGATTGCTTGTTACCTTGGTTGCTTGAGGCCATGATGACGTTCTCCCTTATACACTTGTGGAAACCGCCGCGTCCTGCGGCAGGCTTGAGACCCGATCGCCGCTGGCCACCAGGTCAGCGAACGATGAGTCGAAGCCCATCTTAGGCAGGCATCTCCGATGCGGCTATAGGAGCATTTCAGATGACTTTGTAGGACTTCGCGCGACAAATAATGCATCTGCGAAAAATTACTTCCAGTCGTCAATAAACTCTTCAGGATAAGTCCTACATCGTCCCCCTACCTCTTCCTATTCTGTGCGGGGCGCGCGACATGCATCATGGCTGTATGCGGCAGGAATTCGACCTGCCTGTCTACAGCACAGGAGACCGTCATGGATACCAAAAAGCAAGACAAGCACACACTTCCCGGCAACCAGGCCGACTACGGCGCCAATGAAAAAGGCACTCCCGGTTCCAAGGGCATCACGCGCGATGGCCCGCCGGATCATACCTACCCCAATGCGGCCAGCCGCCAGCAAGGCACAACCGCGATCGACAACTCGGGCGGCAGCCTGGCCCAGGGTGGCTCGATGCAGGGCCAGCAGTCCGGCGGCAGCGGCACCACCCAGGGCGTCACCGACAGCCACGAGCGCCAGATGGGCATGCACTCCGATGCCTGGGGCAAGCTCGAGCAGCCGGTTGGCAACCGCCAGCGCGATACCGGCGTCTCGGTGAGCGGCGACGTCCTCAATCGCCAGGGCAAGACCCAGACCGGCGACACGCTCAATCCGCAGGATCCGGCGCATCCGCAGCTGCACGGCACTGAACCGGGCCGCGACGGCCGCGTGCCGGGCACCGTGGCGCCGGAGCCGATCGGCACCGAGGCCGGCGTGCCGGGCGTGCAGCACGGCGACATCTATGGCAACCGCCAGGGCGCCGACGACAACCGGGCCGACACCCAGGACGCCAGCGCCAGCCGGGTCCAGCAACAGGTCGACCGCGAAGCCGCGCAGGGCGGCGCCGAGCCGCGCGACAATGGCAGCGACGACGTCCACAAGTCGAACAACGTGTCCGGCGGCCTGCCGCGCAGCCCCGGCAACTCGGGTCCGCGCACCGAGGGCGAAGGCTACCAGGTCGGCGGCAGCATGCACGCCGAGCCGAATCCGGTGCACCAGTCGAACGACGCCGCCGGCGGCTACCCGCGCAGCCCGGGCGGCGCCAACAAGCTGGCGGGCGACCGCAAGATGGACGACGACACCGGTTTCTCGCGCGGCTGAGCACGCTCTTTTTTCGCATGACTAGCGGCCCCATCGAGGGCCGCTTGTTTTTTCCGGCATCCGCGTTGATCCATCTCCAAACCGTACCGGACTGGAGGAACCGGGCCATATGCAGGGCACTCGAACCGCTCGACATCGCCACCACCACGCGGTGGCGCGAGACCAGCGGAGAAACCGAGGAGACCTCGCATGCCTGCACCGGATGACGCCCCCAATAACGCCCTCCCCACGGTTTCCGTGGTGCTGCCGGCCTGCGGCCGCATGGACCTGCTCGACCGCAGCCTGGACGCCCTGATGCGCCAGAGCGTCGATCCGCGCAGCGTCGAAGTCATCGTCGTGGACGACGAACCCAATCACAATACGCTGCACCTGGTGGCCGGCTGGCGCACCCGCACGCTCGAACGCGGGCCGCGCCTGGCCTATGTCGCCAATACCGGGCCACGCGGGCCGGGCGCCGCACGCAATCGTGGCTGGCGCGCGGCGCGCGCCGACGTCATCGCCTTCACCAGCGACGACGCCGTACCCAGTCCCGACTGGCTGGCCCATGGGCTGGCCGCCTTGGACGGCGGCGCCGCCGTCGTCTGCGGCCGCATCGAGACCCCGGTGCCGGCCCGCCCCACCGACCGCCAGCGCAGCGCGCATGCGCACGAACTCGCCGATTTCAGCAGCGCCAACTGCTTCGTTTACAAGCCGGTGCTCGAACGGCTCGACGGCTTCGACGAGCGCTTCAGCGTCCAGCGCGGCAGCGACGCCGACCTGCACTTCCGCCTGCTCGAACAGAACATCCGCATCGTGCGCGCGCCGCAGGCGCTGGCCGTGCACCCGGTGCGTCCGGCGCCCTGGGGTGCGAGCCTGCTGCAGATCCGCCATGCCGTGTTCGACGCGCTGCTGTACAAGAAGCACCCGACGCTGTACCGCGAACGCATAGAAGCGCGTCCCTGCTGGGACCACTACGCCATCGTCGCCGCCCTGCTGCTCGCCCTGCCGTGCTGGGCGCTGGGCGTGCGCTGGCTGGCCCTGGCCGCCACCCTCGTCTGGCTGGCGCTCACGGTGCGCCTGTGCATGCGCAGGCTGAAAGGCACGGCGCACAGCGCCTCGCACGTGGCCGAGATGGCGATCACCTCGGTCCTGCTGCCGCCACTATCCGTATTCTGGCGCCTGGCGGGCGCGGTGCGCTACCGCGTGCGCTTCGCCTGAGCGCGCAATCCGATGAAAGCCATCTTCCTCGACCAGGAGGGCACGCTGGTCGACGACATCCCATTCAATGCCGAGCCACGCCGCATCCGCCTGGTTAGCGGGGCCGGCGCGGCGCTGCGCCTGCTGGCCGAGCTCGACTATCGCCTGTTCGTGGTCTGCAACCAGTCCGGCATTGCGCACGGCTGTTTTACCGAAGCGGCGATGGGCCCGGTTTCGGATCGCCTGAGCGACCTGCTGTTTCGCGAGCAGCTCACCCTCGCAGGCTATTACTATTGCCCGCACCATCCGCTCGGCACTGTCGGCGACTATGCATTCGCCTGCGCCTGCCGCAAGCCCTCGCCCGGCATGCTGCTGCGCGCGGCGCACGAGCATGGCATCGACCTGCGCGCGTCCTGGATGATCGGCGACATCCTGCACGACGTCGAGGCCGGCAACCGCGCCGGCTGCCGCACCCTGTTGATCGACAACGGCAGCGAGACCGAATGGCGCCTGGGCCCACGCCGCCTGCCCACGCGCATCGCGCCGGACCTGTACAGCGCGGCCCTGCTGATCGCCGAGCACGGCGAGCGCGAGGACGTGCGGCCGCAGGCGGGTGCACGTCCTTTGGGATGATGATGGCCGACGATGTTTGCCGGGACCAGGACGATCCCGGTCAGTGCCGCCGGATCTCGACGATCGGCGCCGGCGTAATCACCGGCACTGGCACCGGCACGCTTGCCGCCGACGCCTGCTCACGCAGCTCGGCGCGCGCCTGCCGTATCACTTCGCGCGCCGCCGACAGGCCCAGGCACGCCATGATGCTCGCCACCACGATGTCCGGCCATCCGGCGCGGGTGCCGAACACGCCAAGTGCCGCCAGCATCACGGCCAGGTTGCCGATCATGTCGTTGCGGGTACACAGCCACACCGAGCGCATATTGGCGTCGCCGTTGCGAAACGCGTACAGCATGGCCGCCACCGCGCCGTTGGCGGCCAGCGCCAGCAGGCTGACGGCGCCCATGGTCTGGGCATGCGGCAGATGGCCGTCGAGGCCGAGCCACAGCGCCCGCGCCAGCACCAGCACGCCGAAGACGCCCATCACGACGCCCTTGGCATAGGCCGCGCGCGAACGCCACACCACGGCCATGCCCAGCACGAACAGCGACACCCCGTAGTTGGCGGCGTCGCCCAGAAAGTCGACCGAGTCGGCCAGCAGCGCCACCGAGCCGGCGGCCAGGCTGCTGGCCAGCTCGACGCCGAACATGGCGAAATTGATGATGAGCGCCGCCCATAGCACCTTACGGTAGCGCCCATCGGGCGGCGGCGTGGACGAACTGCAGGATCCGGAACAGCAAGCAGACATGATCACCCTCCAATGACAATAACTGCATTAGAATCCCTGTAGTTACTACAAGGTCAAGGGATGAACATGCTGATGCGCATTGGTGAACTGGCGAAACTGACGGGCTGCCAGTCCGAGACGGTCCGTTTCTACGAACAGAAGGGATTATTGCCGCCACCAGTCAGGTCGCAGGCGAATTACCGGATGTACGATGCCAGCCACGCCGAGCGGCTGCATTTCATCCGCCGCTGCCGGTCGCTGGGCATGTCGCTGGGCGAAGTGGAAACCCTGCTCGGCTACCAGGACCAGCCGGAACGCTCCTGCAGCGGCGTCAACGCGCTGGTGGACCACCAGCTGTCCGAGATCGACCGCCAGATTCTCGAACTGAAGGCGCTGCGCACCGAACTGTCGACCCTGCGTGCGCGCTGCGATTCGACGCGGCCCGCCGGCCAGTGCGCCATCCTGCGCGAGCTGACCGAACACGCCTGAACCTCGGCCGCAGGCTCCGACTACATCCTGGGATCGTCGATCACCGCACGCTCGTCGAGCGCCGCCTGATCGTCGCCACGAAGCTGCTCGCCCATCAGCACGCGGTGGATCACCGCGCCATGCACGCCATGCTGCTTCAGGAATTCGACGGCGCTGCGGGTGCCCAGGCTGGCCTGGATGAGGATGCCCTGGCGCACCACGTGGGTCGCGCCCGCGTAGGGATTGGCAAGGCTATTGTCAGCCATGTCGTTCGGCGCCGCGCCGCGGCGATCGATCTGAGAAATTTGCATCTGTTTCCTTTCGTCGGGCTCGACAGCCCATCGTGCAGCGCCATGCCCGCCTGGGAGGCGCACAAAAAAAATCCGTCGACCGTGAAGCCGACGGAAAAACGCAGTATCCGGTTGAGGGATCACGCGGAGAGACACAGGAGCAATCTTAACGGCCGATGGTTTCAACTTGATGACAAGCCAAGATTTCCATACATGCCACCGGCAATCGCGCCGAGGTTCCGCATCGCGCTGCAATTACGCTCTACAATTGCCTATCGTTTATTCATCCAGGAAGGTCAATGGCGCAGATGGCGGCTCCCGGCTTCAGTTACGGCTCCGACGATTCGGGCCTGGTATGGGGATTTCTATTCAGCCGCGACACGACCGCAACGCCGATCGGCGTGCACGAGGCCCTGGCCTGGATGCGCGACCCGCAACCGGAACAGTTCATCTGGCTGCACTTCAACCTGTCGAACACCGCCAGCGAGCGCTGGCTGCGCAGCCACGCCATGCTGGCCGACGAATTCTACGAAACGCTGCACCAGGGTTCGCGCTCGACCCGCCTCGAGCTGGCCGACAATGCCCTGATCGCCGTCGTCAACGACGTGCTGCACGGCTTTTCGCTCGACAGCGCCGAGATCTCGACCTTGTGGGTCCACGTCACACCGCAGGTCGCGATCAGCGCGCGCAGGAAGCCCCTGGCCTCGATCGAGCGCCTGCGCCAGGACGTGCGCCAGGGCACCCTGCTGCGCTCGTCGAGCGAACTGCTGATCCACCTGCTGCGCGACCAGGCCGACGTGCTGGTCAATATCGTGCGCGAGGCGGTGGCGCGGGTCGACACGATCGAAGACCGGCTGCTGGCGGGCCGCCTGACCCGCCAGCGCGAGGACCTCGGCACGCTGCGCCGGGTGCTGGTGCGCCTGCAGCGCCTGCTGGCGCCGGAACCGGCCGCCCTGTTCCGCCTGCTGCAGCGCCCACCAGGCTGGGTCGATGGCGACGACCGCCAGGACCTGCGCCAGGCGACCGAGGAATTCACGGTGGTGCTGAGCGACCTGGCCGCGCTGCAGGAACGCATCAAATTGCTGCAGGAAGAACTCGCCGCCCGCGTCAATGAGGACAATGCCCGCAGCCTGTACCTGTTGACGATCGTGACGGTGATGGCCCTGCCGATCAACCTGATCGCCGGCCTGCTCGGCATGAACGTGGGCGGCATCCCGCTGGCCGACGAGAGCCACGGCTTCTGGATCGCGCTGGGGCTGGTCGCGACTTTTACCACGGTGGCCGGCTGGCTGCTGTTGCGGCTGCAGCGCCAGCGCTGAATAGGGAGCGATTTACACGCCTTGGATACCCATCCTAGTGTATAGCTTACAAAGCGACCGGCCTGGATTACCATGCAGTCGCCAGCACGCCATCCGACCAGCCCAGCCGAGCCGAGAACCGCCATGAACGACAGCACGCCCGAGTCCCTGCCCGAACCGTCCGTCATCGATCCGCGCTACCTGATCGACCTGAAAACACGCGGCCACCAGGTCTATCCCGTCCTCGGCGAGGAAGAACTCAAGCGCATTCGCCGTTTCGCCACCGAGCGCGCCTGGCACGATGGCGACTATGTATTCCGGGCCCTGGTCGATTCGCCCGGCATGGTCGTGGTGCTATCCGGCCAGCTGCGCTGCAGCCGCAGCAATGCGCTCGGCCACCGGGTCGAGGTGCACCTGTTCGACCCTGGCCAGTTCACCGGCGAAGTGTCGCAGCTGTCGGGCCGGCCGCCGCTGGTCGACGGCGTGGCGGTCGGCCACCTGGAAGCCCTGGTGCTCGATCCCGAGGCGCTGCGTGCGCTGCTGATGGCCGAGGCAGTGCTGGGCGAGCGCGTGATGCGCGCCTTCATGCTGCGCCGCGCGCGCCTGATCGGCGAACAACCGACCGGACCGATCCTGATCGGGCCGCCCGGCCATGCGCGCCTGTTCGAGCTCGAGAGCTTTTTATCGCGCAATGCGCAACCCTATACCCGGCGCGACCCGGCCTCGGATCCGGACGCCGCCGAGCTGGTACGCGAGCACTGGCGCCAGGAACACGACTGGCCGCTGGTCGCCATGCCCGACGGCTTCGTGATCAAGAACCCGAGCCTGCTCGAGGTGGGCCGCTTCCTGGGCACCATGCCGCGCATCACGCGCGAGATGGTCTACGACGTGCTGGTGGTCGGCGCCGGCCCGGCCGGCCTGGCCACGGCGGTGTATGCGGCCTCGGAAGGCCTGTCGGTGATGGTGCTGGAACAGCGCGCCTACGGTGGCCAGGCCGGCGCCAGCGCGCGTATCGAGAATTTCTTCGGCTTCCCCACCGGCATCTCGGGCCACGCCCTGGTGAGCCGCGCTTTCGTGCAAGCCAGCAAGTTCGGGGCCGAGGTCGCGATCCCGGCGCCGGCGATGCGCCTGCTGTGCCGCGAGCGCCCGCTGCGCGTGGAACTGGACGACGGCAGCTGCGTGCGGGCACGCAGCGTGGTGCTGGCGGCCGGCGCGCGCTACCGCAAGCCCGAGCTGGACGACCTGTCCCGCTTCGAGGGCCGCGGGGTATACTACTGGGCCTCGCCGGTCGAAGCGAAGGTGTGCCGCCAGCAGACCGTGGTGCTGGTCGGCGGCGGCAACTCGGCCGGCCAGGCCGCCGTCTACCTGGCCGCCCACGCCCACACGGTGCACCTGATGGTGCGCTCAAGCGGTCTCGAGGCCAGCATGTCGAGCTACCTGATCGAGCGCATCCGGGCGAGCGCGAACATCGTGCTGCACACCCGGCTCGAACTGGCCTCGCTCGAGGGCGACGATACCGGACTGGAGCGGGTGCACTGCCGCAGCCGCAGCGGCGGCCCGCCAGTCGTGTTCGATACCCACCACCTGTTCCTGTTCATCGGCGCCGATCCCAACAGCGACTGGCTGCTCGAGTGCGGCGTGGAACTGGACCGCAAGGGCTTCGTGCTGACCGGTTACGAAGCCACGGGACAGCATGGCGGACGCGATCTCGAGACGAGCGTGCCGGGCGTATTCGCCGTGGGCGACCTGCGCGCCGGCTCGACCAAGCGCGTCGCCGCGGCGGCCGGCGAAGGCGCGGCCGTGGTGGCGCAAGTCCACCGTTTTCTGGCCGAACAGCAGCAAGCGTCCAGCGCCGGCGCCGCTTGAGTCGAATCTTGCCTTGCAACATTGCAGTTGCCAAGTGAGCAAGCAGCCCGTATCGTGGGCAGTTACTCACACCACCGATTGACGATGTTGCATACGAATCACAGCTTCCTGGCCGGCGGCGGCGAGATGGGCGCCCTCATGCGTGCCCACGATTGGCGCGACAGCCCGCTGGGGCCGCCCGACGCCTGGCCGTCCACGCTCAAGACCCTGCTGCGGGTCCTGCTGTCGAGCAATCACCCGATGTTCATCTGGTGGGGCGACGACCTGATCCAGTTCTACAATGACGGCTACCGCCACACCCTGGGGCCGGAGCGCCATCCGGCCGCGCTTGGCCAACCGGGCCGCCCATGCTGGGAGGAAGCCTGGGACCTGATCGGCCCCGACATCGAGAGCGTGATGCGCGACGGCGCCAGCGCCTGGTTCGAGGACCGCCTGGTTCCGCTGACCCGCAACGGCCGGCGCGAAGACGTGTGGTGGACCTACGGCTACAGCCCGATCGAGGATGAGGCCGGCATCCGCGGCGTGCTGGTCATCTGCAACGACGTCACCGAAGACCACCTGCTCCGGCAGCGCCTGCAGCAGACCAATCACGCGCTGATCGAGACCATGGACGACGGCTTTTGCCTGCTCGAGTTGATCGACGACGCCGACGGGCGCGCGGTCGACTACCGCTTCATCGAAGCGAACCGCGCCTTCGCCCGCCACACCGGGCTGGTGGACAGCGTGGGCAAGACCGCGCGCCAGCTGGTGCCGAATCTCGAGCAGGGCTGGGTCGACACCTATGACGAAATCGCGCGCAGCGGGGAGGCGCGCCGCTTCGAGGAAGGGTCGGAAGCGATGGGACGCTGGTTCAATGTGTATGCCAGTCCGATCGACCATCCGGACAAGCGCCGCGTGGCCCTGCTGTTCACCGACATCACCGACAAGAAGAACGCCGAGCGCGCCTTGCAGGCCAGCGAAACGGCGGCGCGCGCCGCGGCCAGCCAGGCCGAGGCCGACCGCCGCCGCCTCGACGCCCTGCTCAGCTCGGCGCCAGTCGGCATCGTCTATGTGGATGAACATGGCGCGCTGTCGGCCGTCAACCGCATGAACCGCCAGCTGTGGGGCGAACACCCGATGTCGACCAGCCAGGTCCAGTACGCCGAGTGGCGCGGCTGGTGGGCCGACGGCTCGGAGCGCCACGGCCGGCCGATCCAGGCGCACGAATGGGCGCTGGCGCGTGCGCTGCGTGGCGAGCGGGTCGAAGTCGACATCGTCGAGATCGCGCCCTTCGGGCGGCCGCAGGAACGGCGCACCCTGTTAACCCATGCCACGGCGATCCGCGCCGAGGATGGCGCCATCACGGGCGCGGTGGCGGCCTCGATGGACCTCACAGACCAGGTCGACACGCAGCGCGCGCTGCGCGAAAGCGAGGAGAAGTTCCGCACCATTACCGACGCGATGCCGCAGATGGTGTGGTCGAGCCGGCCCGACGGCCAGAACGACTACACGAACCGGCGCTGGAGCGATTTCACCGGCCTGCCGACGCAGGAGCTGGCCGGCACCAGCTGGACCGAGGCCATCCATCCCGACGACCTGCCCTTGCTGCTGGCGCTGTGGGCCGACAGCCTGGCAAGCGGCGCGCTGTTCGAGATCGAGCACCGCCTGCGCCACCACAGCGGCGAGTACCGCTGGGTACTCAATCGCGCGCTGCCGGTACGCGACGAGGCCGGCCGCATCATCCGCTGGATGGGCACCGTCACCGACATGCACGACCACAAGCTGGCCGCCGAAGAACTGAAGGCGGCGAACTCGCGCAAGGACGAGTTCCTGGCCATGCTGGCCCACGAGCTGCGCAACCCGCTGGCGCCGATCAGCACCGCGGCCCAGATGCTCAAGCTGTCCGGCGCCGATCCGAAGCGCATCGCCCACGCCAGCGACGTCATCGGGCGCCAGGTGCGCCACATGGTCGAGCTGGTGGACGACCTGCTGGACGTCTCGCGCGTGACGCGCGGCCTGGTCGAGCTCGAGCGCCAGGCCGTCGACCTCAAGTCGGTGATCCAGAACGCCATCGAGCAGGCGCGCCCGCTGATCGAAAAAAAGGGCCACACCCTGTCGACCCGCCTGGGCGCGGCCAACGTCACCGTCACCGGCGATCGCAAGCGGCTGGTGCAGGTGATGGCCAACCTGATCAACAACGCGGCCAAGTACACGCCGGACGGCGGCGAGATCGCGGTATGCGCCGATCCGCTGCCGGATGCCGGCCAGGTGAAGCTGAGCGTCAAGGACAATGGCATCGGCATCGATTCCGCGCTGCTGCATGATGTGTTTGAATTGTTCACCCAGGCCAAGCGCACGCCGGATCGCGCCCAGGGCGGTCTTGGACTGGGGTTGGCGCTGGTACGCAGCATGGTCAACCTGCATGGCGGCACGGTCGAGGCGCACAGCGACGGGCCGGGACGGGGCAGCTGCTTCAACGTGGTGCTGCCACTTGGTGCGCATGGCGAGGACGGCGGCACAGGTCAGCGCGAGGGCGACTCGACGCTGGCCGCGCAATCGCGGCTGCGCATCTTGATTGTCGATGACAACCGCGATGCGGCCGAATCGCTCGGCATCGTGCTGTCGGCGGTCGGGCATGAGGTCGGGGTGGAGGATTCTTCGATGGCAGCGCTGCGACGGGTCGATACGGAAAGTTTCGACGTGTGCCTGCTCGATATCGGATTGCCGGATCTGGACGGCCACCGGCTGGTGGAACGGCTGCGCGCGGCCCCGCTGGTGGCCGGTGCGGCCATGATCGCGCTGAGCGGCTATGGCCAGCCGCAGGACATGGCGGCGTCGAAGCAGGCGGGCTTCACCAGGCACCTGGTCAAGCCGGTGGATATCGGCAACCTGCTGGCGCTGCTGGACGGGGTCGCACCGCGCGCCCCCGGCTAGGCAGCGTGCCGCCGCGCTCTATATCGTCAGGACGATCTTGCCGACATTCAGGCCCGCTTCCATGCGCTGGTGGGCCAGTGCCGCTTCGGCCAGCGGAAACGTGCGGTCGATCACCGGCGCAAGCTCGCCACTGGCGAACGCCGGCAGCCAGCGCTCGCGAAAGCGTTCCGACATACCCCACTTGACCTGTTGCGTGCGCGACTTCATGACCGTGCCGAAGATCTGCAGATGGCGGTACAGCAGGCGTTCGAGCGGAATCTTCGCGTCTTCGACGCCGCCCATGATGCCGATCTGGACCAGCCGCCCGGCGAAGCCGAGTGCGTTGACATTGCGTTCGAAGTACGGCGCGCCGATGAAATCGAGGATCAGATCGACGCCCCGGTTGTCGGTCAGCCGGGCCACGACATCTCCAAAATCCTCGTTCTCGTAGTCGATCGCATGATCGGCGCCGAGCCGACGCACCAGCGCGTGCGAGGCGCCACGGGCCGTCGCCAGGACGCGTGCGCCGAGCGCATGCGCCAGCTGCACCGCGGCGCCGCCGACGCCGCCGGCTCCCGCATGCACCAGCACTGTTTCGCCGGGCTGCAGCTTGCCCAGGTGGATCAAAGCTTCGTGCGCGGTAACGAACACCTCGGTGATGGCGGCGGCCTGGACGTAGTCGAAGCTGTCGGGAACCGGCATCGCCATCCGGTAGTCGATGCGCGCCACCTCGGCATAGGCGCCGCCGCCGACGATGCCCATGATCCGGTCGCCGATCGCATGGCCGCGCACGTCGGCGCCGACCGCGATTACGTCGCCGGCGATTTCCAGGCCCATGATGGTGGAGTCGCCGAAGTCGGGGCGGCCGTAGCCGCCGCGGCGATGGGTCAGGTCGGCGCGGTTCACGCCGGCCGCGCGGGTGCGTACCAGCAGGTCATGGGGACGCAGCACCGGCTCCGGCGCCTCGCCGATCCTGAGTACGTCCGGCGCGCCGAACTGGTCGAAAACAATCGCTTTCATGCTGAGCTCCTTGAAGTGATGGGCAAGTCGATCGCACACGGTGCGATAGAGGATGTGTGATCAGGATAGCCAGCGGCGAAGCGCTTGATAATCCGTCGGCGACGGCAAACGGCTATGCGCGCTGTGCATGAATCGCGCAAGTCATACAGATTACGGGAGTGCCCTGCCCAGCCCCGTCTTTGTCTTCCATGTGATAATGCCCGGCACAATCGATGCGTGGAGCCGCAGGATGCTGACCGACCGCTTTGCCGAATACCTCGGCGTGTTTGCCGACGTGGCCCGTGAGGGCAGCTTTTCCGGCGCCGCCCGGCGCCGCGGCATCACGCCGTCGTCGGTCGCGCGCCAGATCGATGCGCTCGAAGGGCACCTGGACGCCGCCCTGTTCCTGCGCTCGACCCGGATGCTGACCCTGACCGAATCCGGCCAGGCGCTCCTGGTGCGGGCGCGCCGCGTCCTCGACGAACTCGACGATGCCCAGCAAGAAATCGCTTCCATGAAGGGCGAGGTCCAGGGCGTGCTGCGCATCGCCTGCTTCCCCACCTTCGGCCGGCGCCATGTCATCCCCGTGGTCGCCACGCTGGCGCAACACTATCCGGCGCTACGGATCGAGCTCGACCTGACCGAGCGCCTTGCCGACCCGGTGGCCGAGCGGCTCGACGCGGTGATCCGTATCGGCAGCCTGGCCGACAGCACCCTGATCGCCACCCGCATCGCCCGCCAGACCCGGCTGCTGTGCGCCAGCCCCGCCTACCTGGCGCTCCGCGGCGTCCCGGCGGGCGCCGATGCGCTACGCGCGCACTGCCTGGTCGACAAGCTGCATGGCAACGACCTGCTGGGCTGGGCCGACCTGCTGGGCGCGCCGGTCGGCGGCGGCCAGGCCGTGTTTCGCTGCGATGACTTCGAGGCGATGTTCCAGGCCATCCGGGCCGGCATGGGCATCGGCCTGTTGCCGGACTGGGTGGTCGGCCAGGCGCTCCAGGACGGCGAACTGGTGCAGGTGCTGCCGCAAGCGTGCGCCCTGCCGTGCATGCACACCGACATCCATGTCCTGCGCGCGCTGGCGCAACCGGCGGTCAAGCTGCGCACCTTCATCGACGCGCTCAAGGCGCACATCGGGGTGCCCGAAAGGTGGGCGGTGGCCGCCGCCGGGGCAGAGCGCGCCGGACCATAAGGGCGGTCCATCCCGATTTGTGCGCGCAGTGCAAAGCCCTTGTCGGCGCCAGGCTGGTTATCAAACGCGTTCCCGAAGCCTACTCTTTGTCCGGTGCACTACTCACCCACCGGAAAGGAACGCAAGATGCAAACCGCCTCCTACGACCCGCTGTACCTGTTCATCGACGGCTGCTGGCTGGACGCCGGCCTGCGCGATACCGCGGCCGTCGTCAACCCTGCCACCCGCGCCGTGCTCGGCCGCCTGCCGCTGGCGAACACGGCCGACCTCGACCGCGCCTTGCGTGTCGCCGACGATGCCTTCACGCTCTGGCGCCGCACCGCGCCGGCGGAGCGGGCCCGTATCCTCAAGGCCGGCGCCGACCTGATGCGCGAACGGGTGGAGCACATCGCCACCCTGATGACACTGGAAGAAGGCAAGCCGCTGGCCGAGAGCCGCGACGAGGTGATGCGCGCCGCCGATTATTTCGAATGGTTTGCCGAGGAGGCGCGCCGCATCGATGGGCGCGTGGTGCCGGCCAACCGGCCCGGCGTGCTGCAACTGGTCAAGCGCGAACCGATCGGTCCGGTCGCCGCCTTTACCCCGTGGAACTTCCCCGCCATTACGCCGGCGCGCAAGCTGTCGGCCGCGCTGGCCGCAGGCTGCAGCGTCATCATCAAGCCGGGCGAGGAAAGTCCCGCCACCGCCCTGGCGCTGGCGCGCGCACTGGACGATGCCGGCCTGCCGAAGGGCGTGCTGCAGGTGGTGTTCGGCCGGCCGGACGAAGTTTCCTCGCACCTGATCGCGTCGCCCGTCATCCGCAAGGTCGCCTTCACAGGCTCGATGCCAGTCGGCCGCCTGCTGGCCGGACGCGCCGCCGCCGGTGTCAAGCCGATCACGCTGGAGCTGGGCGGACATGGCCCGGTGCTGGTATTCGAGGACGCCGACCTGGAGGCCGCCGCGGCCGGCGGCGCCGCCAACCGCTTCCGCGGCACCGGGCAGATCTGCATTTCGTCGACGCGCTTCCTGGTCCAGCGCAGTGTGTACGCCCGGTTCACCGAACGCTTCGTGGCCGCCACCGGTGCGCTCGTGGTCGGCGACGGCCTCGATCCGGCGACCCAGATCGGCCCGCTGGCCAATGCGCGCCAGCTGGACAAGATGACATCGCTGGTCGAAGACGCCGTAGGCCAGGGCGCGCGCCTGCTCGCCGGCGGTCACCGCATCGACGGTCCCGGCTACTTCTTCGCGCCGACGGTGCTGGCCGACGTGCCTTTGAGCGCACGCATCATGCATGAAGAACCGTTCGGGCCGATCGCCGTGCTGTGTCCGTTCGACGACCTCGACGATGCTCTGGAGGAAGCGAACCGCCTGCCTTACGGCCTGTCAGCCTATGCCTTCACCACGAGCGCGCGCACCGCGATCGACGTCGCCGACCGCCTGGAAGCGGGAATGATCGGCATTAACCACTACCGGATCGTCGCCACCGAACTGCCTTTCGGCGGGATCAAGGAAAGCGGCATCGGTTCCGAAGGCGGCGCCGAGGGCATCCACCATTACCTGGTCAATAAATTCGTCAGCCAGGTCTGAATCCACACGGGAGAGCAGCAACCATGAAACCGATCGATTTCACCAGCCCGCGCGAAGCCGCACGGGCATTCACGCCCAAGCTGACCGCGCTGGTCGAAGACCCGCTGTATTCGCGAGTCTGGACCGACCCCGAGCTTGCACCGCGCGACCGCAGCCTCGTCACCATCGCCGCCCTGGTCGCTCTGGGCCATGCGGACGAATTGCCGGCACACCTCAAGCGCGGCATCGCCAATGGCCTGACCAGGACCGAACTGGCGGCCGCAATCACCCACCTGGCGTTCTACGCCGGTTTCCCGGCAGCGATCACGGCATCGGCCCATGCGCACGCGGCGCTGCAAGAGACCGGCGAACGCTGAAAGAGTGACGGGTTGCATCCCGGACGCTGAAACGAAAAAGGCCAGCTTTTCAGCTGACCTTTTTCATTGAATCTATTGGTCGGGGCGAGAGGATTCGAACCTCCGACCCCGTGCACCCCATGCACGTACGCTACCAGGCTGCGCTACGCCCCGACTAGTCAATAATTATATCAGAGCCAGCGAAAAAATCTTGCGCTTTTGCCATACTGTGCAAGATCTTTGCTGGACACGGATCAGCATTCCTACTTCCACTCCCCGCGCAGCGCCATCACCTGCTGCTGCAGGTATTCCGGCGTCGCCTGCTCCGGAGCCACCGGCTGGCCGACAGCCAGCGCCAGCTGCGAGCGCATGCCGCGCGCGATGCGGCGCCCGAACAGATTGCTCTGGTCGCGCGTGAACCAGCTGCCCCACAGGCCGCGCAGCGCCATCGGGATCACCGGCACCTTGCTGCGCTCCATGACCTTCGAAATGCCATTGCGGAACTCGTTCATCTCGCCGGTCGAGGTCAGGCGCCCTTCCGGGAAGATACACACCAGTTCGCCGTCATGCAGCGCATGGGCGATGTCCACGAAAGCCTTTTCCATCGTCCACGGGTCTTCCTTGGCCGGCGCGATCGGGATCGCGTTCACGGCGCGGAAGATCCAGCGCAGGAAAGGCGTCTTGAAGATCCGATGGTCCATCACGAAGCGGATCGGACGCGGGCTGGCGGCATTGATCACGATCGCATCCACATAGCTGACATGGTTACACACCAGCACCGCCGGGCCTTCGCTCGGAATGCGCGCCGTATCGATGGTGCGCACCCGGTACACGGTGTGGATCAGCAGCCAGGCCAGAAAGCGCATCAGGAATTCCGGCACCAGCGAGAAGATGTACACCGCCACCACGGCATTCATCAGGGCCGTGGTCAGGAACAGTTCCGGGATACTGAAGCCCTGCCCCAGCAGCAGGATGGCGACGCCGGCCGAGGCTACCATGAAGATCGCGTTCAGGATATTCATGCCGGCGATCGTGCGCGACACGTGCTTCTGGTCGCAGCGGGTCTGGATCAGGGCGAACAGCGGCACGATGAAGAAGCCGCCGAACACGCCGATCATCACCAGGTCGCCCAGGATGCGCCACGCGCCCGGCTGGTTCAAGAGGCCCAGCCAGTCCACCGCCGTCGTGCTGGCGATGAAGGCTTCGCTGGCGAAATACAGGTCGATGCCGAACACCGACAGGCCGATCGAGCCGAACGGCACCAGGCCGATTTCCACCTTGTGGCCCGACAAGCGTTCGCACAGCAGCGAACCAAGACCGATGCCGAGCGAAAACACCGTCAACAGCAGCACGAACACGCTGTGGTCGCCCATCAAGTAATCTTTTGAGAACACCGGGAACTGGGCCAGCAACAAGGCGCCATAGAACCAGAACCAGGAATTGCCGAGCATCGACAGGAACACGGTGCGGTTCTGCCGCGAATACGACAGGTTCCGCCACGATTCGGACAGAAAATTGCGGCTGATGCGCAGCTCGGGCGCCGGCGCCGGCGATGGCGGGATGCGCCAGGCGGCGGCCAGGCCCAGCACGGCGAAGATCACGGTCGCGCCGGCCACCAGCATGATGCCGTTCGGCTTGTAGCCGACCAGGATCGCGCCGGCCACTTCACCCAGCAAGATGCCGACGAAGGTTCCCATCTCGACCACGCCGTTGCCGCCGACCAGCTCGTCGGGCTTGAGGTTTTGCGGCAGATACGCGTACTTGACCGGCCCGAACAGCGTCGAATGCATGCCCATGCCGATCACCGCCGCGACCAGAAGCCACAAGGTGTGGGTCATCCAGCCGATGCCGGCCACCAGCATGATCGCGATCTCGGCGACCTTGACGATGCGCGCCAGCTTGGCCTTGTCGAACTTGTCGGCGATCTGGCCCGAGGTGGCCGAGAACAGCACGTAGGGCAGGATGAACAGGCCAGGGATCAGGTTGTTGATCAGGGAGGGATCGAGCGTGGTCCAGTTGATCGCGTCATAGGTCATGACGACCAGCAGCGCGGTCTTGAACAGATTATCGTTGAAGGCGCCCAGGAACTGGGTCCAGAAGAACGGGCCGAAACGGCGCTGGGTCAGCAGGGAAAACTGATTCGGTTGGCTCATGCTGGAAAGCTCGGCTGTGAAGGAAGGCGTAATGTACAACGGCAAGCACAGCGGAACAAACGCTGTTTCTCACATTCACGGTTGCGTATTCGCATCTGATACCACAGGTGTTGCTCTGCGGTACCAGCACTTGAGCGAGCACAAACTCGGCGTTACGGCAAGCGTACGCGCAGAAACTTGCGGCGCGAACCATCGGCGCTTGAAACCGGTCAAATCGGGCTTGATCTGGCACATTGGTGCAATGCAGCGCAGGTAGAATCCGCAGATGACTTCCGCCAACTTCCACATCAGCTACGCCAGCGTCGCCAATGCGCTGTTCGAGCATATCGAGCAGGACCTGCTGCTCCTCACCACCGCCCTCCTCGACGATGATGAGGAATTACCACGCCGTTTCGATGCGTATCCAGCGACATTGCTGGCGCATGAAGGCATGCCGCCGCCTTGAGTCGCGTGCTTGCACCACCAACGTAAAACACGTCGTTCCCGCGCAGGCGGGAACCCAAGTTTGCCCACTTCACCACTACGCTGTCCGTAGTCTCGGAGCATGCTGACTTGGGTTCCCGCCTCCGCGGGAACGACGTGTATCGAGGCTGGTGGCCAGGCGTAAAGCGACGTCAGCCCAGCGCTTCCAGCCTGATCCGCGTCACCTTGCCGATCACCGCCGGCAAGCCTTCGATCTTGGCGATCGCCGCGTCGATGTTCTTTTCGCGCGTCTGGTGCGTCAGCATGATGATGTCGATGTCGACCCGGTTGCCCGGCTCCTTCTGCAGCACGGCGTCGATCGAGATGCCGGCGTCGGCCAGGATGCGGGTCAGGTCGGCCATCACACCGAGCTGGTCCTGCACGTGCACGCGCAGGTAGTAGCTGGTGGTGATTTCGGACATCGGCATGATCGCGACATCGGTCATCTGGTTCGGCTGGAAAGCCAGGTGCGGCACGCGGCTGTACGGGTCGGCGGTCAGGAGGCGGGTCACGTCGACCAGGTCGGCGATCACGGCCGATGCGGTCGGCTCCGAACCGGCGCCCTTGCCGTAGTACAGCGTGGCGCCGACCGCGTCGGCCTGCACCAGCACCGCGTTCATCGCGCCTTCGACATTGGCGATCAGGCGCGCGGCCGGGATCAGGGTCGGGTGCACGCGCAGCTCGACGCCCTCGCCCGACTCGGTGTGGGTGCGGCGCGTGATGCCCAGCAGCTTGATGCGGTAGCCGAGCTGCTCGGCGTAGCGGATGTCGGCCGCCTGCAACTGGCTGATGCCTTCGATATAGGCCTTGTCGAACTGGACCGGGATGCCGAAGGCGATCGCCGACATGATGGTCAGTTTATGGGCCGCATCGACACCCTCGATGTCGAAGGTCGGGTCGGCCTCGGCATAGCCAAGTTCCTGCGCCTGTTTGAGCACGGTCGCAAAATCCAGGCCCTTCTCGCGCATCTCGGTCAGGATGAAGTTGGTGGTGCCGTTGATGATGCCGGCCACCGATTCGATGCGGTTGGCGGTCAGGCCTTCGCGCAGGGCCTTGATGATCGGCACGCCGCCGGCGACAGCCGCCTCGAAGGCCACCATCACGCCTTTTTCTTGCGCGGCGGCGAAAATCTCGTTGCCATGCAGCGCCAGCAGCGCCTTGTTGGCGGTGACTACGTGCTTGCCGTTGGCGATCGCTTGCAGCACCAGCTCGCGCGGCAGCTCGTAGCCGCCGATCAGCTCGACGACGATGTCGATGTCCGGATTATTGACCACCGCGAACGGGTCGGCCACGATGTCGACCGTGCCGCCGGTCACTTCGCGCGCGCGTTCAATATTGCGCGCCGCAATCATCGCAATCTCGATGCCGCGTCCGGCGCGGCGGCGGATGTCTTCCTGGTTGCGTTGAAGGACGTTGAAGGTACCGGCACCCACGGTGCCGATGCCCAGGAGGCCAACTTGAATCGGTTTCATAAAATCTGTTTCTCTTGATGGTCAGGACGCCGGTCCCGTTCAGGCGTGGCGTCGTCGGTAACCGTCGAGGAAGCGCGCGATGCGTCCGCAAGCGTCGGTCAGGTCGTCGGAATTGGGCAGGAACACCAGCCGGAAATGGTCCGGGGCGATCCAGTTGAAGCCGGTGCCTTGCACCAGCAGCACTTTTTCCTCGGACAGCAGTTCGCAGATGAACTGCTGGTCGTCCGTGATCGGATACATCTTCGGATCGAGGCGCGGGAACATGTAGAGCGCGGCTTTTGGCTTGACGCAGGACACACCCGGTATATCGGTAAGCAATTTATGCGCAAGGTCGCGCTGTTTCAGCAGGCGCCCGCCCGGCCCCACCAGGTCGTTGATGCTCTGGTGGCCGCCGAGGGCGGTCTGGATGGCGAACTGGCCCGGCGCGTTGGCGCACAGGCGCATCGAGGCCAGGATATTCAGGCCGTCGATATAGCCCTTCGCGTGGCGTTTCTCGCCCGAGACCACCATCCAGCCGGCACGGTAGCCGCAGGAACGGTAGTTCTTCGACAGGCCGTTGAGGGTCACGAACAGCACGTCGTCGGCCAGCGAGGCCATCGAGACGTGCTCGGCGCCGTCATACAGGGTCTTGTCGTAGATCTCGTCGGCGTAGACGATCAACTGGTGCTGGCGCGCCAGCTCGATGATGTCGAGCAGCACTTCGCGCGGATACAGGGCGCCGGTCGGGTTGTTCGGGTTGATGACGACGATCGCGCGCGTGTTCGGCGTGATCTTGCGCCGCATGTCCTCGATGTCGGGCAGCCAGCCGGACTGCTCGTCGCACACGTAATGGATCGGCGCGCCGCCGGCCAGGCTCACGGCCGCGGTCCACAGCGGGTAATCGGGCGCCGGCACCAGCACTTCGTCGCCGTTGTTCAACAGGCCCTGCATCGACATCACGATCAGTTCCGAGGCGCCATTGCCCAGGTAGATGTCGTCGATGCCCACGCCGGCGATGTTCTTCTCTTGCGTGTAGTGCATGACGGCCTTGCGCGGCGCGAACATGCCCTTGGAGTCGGTATAGCCGGCGGCGCCGTGCATATTGCGGATCATGTCGCTGACGATCTCGTCCGGCGCGTCGAAGCCGAACACGGCGAGGTTGCCGATATTGAGCTTGATGATCTTCTGGCCGTCTTCTTCCATCTGGCGCGCCTTTTCCAGGGCCGGTCCACGGATTTCGTAGCAGACGTCGTCGAGCTTGTTGGATTTGGCGATCGGTCTCAAAATTTCCCCAGATGTGAGCGTGCTCTGTTGCAGTGCGAAAAATACCATTCTGCCGAAAGCGCCCCATTTAGGCAACCTTGCCGATCCGGTTACAATGGGCCTTTGCCAGCACACCGGATTTCAGCCAACGCCATGAAGCTTCATTCCGACAACACCCAACAATACCAGACCGTCACCGGCTACGACGCTTCGGGCGTGGAAATCAATGCCGAGCGCTTCAATTACAGCCTGACCGTGCTCCCCGAAATCGCGCCGCGACCATGGAACGTGACCCGCTTCGACGAACTCACCGCCTCCCATTTCGAGGAGATCGCAAAGGACGCGCCGGACGTCGTCATCCTCGGCACCGGCGAGCGCCAGCGCTTCGTGCACCCGCGGCTGGTGGCCAGCCTGTCGGCCATGCACATCGGCGTCGAAAGCATGGACAACGCGGCCGCCTGCCGCACCTATAACGTGCTGATGGGCGAAGGCCGCAAGGTCACGCTGGCCCTGATCCTCGACGCCGGCGCCTGAACCACGGGCCCTGGACAGGCGGAAACGTTTCATAAACCATGTAAATAGTGCGATTCTGTCCAGCAGGACACTAGCGGCAGGTGGCATGGCCGGATTATCATGCCAGTGCCGCTCCCCGCCACCATGCGCCGGGAGGTTAATATCGCAGCGTAACGCGCTGTCACTGCCCAGGAGAAGCCCGTGGCCGAGAGCCCAGCAACCATCGCCCCATTTTCCGCCCCGATGACCGGTGGCCAGACCTTCGAGCTCTTTGGCCGTCCCGCCAGGTACACCGTGCTGTACTTCTACCCCAAGGACAATACGCCGGGCTGCACCACCGAGAGCATCGCCTTTCGCGAAGCCTGGCCCGAATTCCAGGCGCTGGGCGCCGAGATCTATGGCCTGAGCCGCGATTCGCTGCGCTCGCACGAGAACTTCAAGGCCAAGCTGGGCCTGCCGTTCGAACTGATCTCCGATCCGGACGAAGCCGTCTGCACGCAGTTCAATGTCATGAAGATGAAAAATATGTATGGCAAACAGGTGCGTGGAGTCGAGCGCAGTACGTTTGTCATTGACGCTCAAGGCCGATTGGTGAAAGAATGGCGTGGCGTGAAAGTCAATGATCACGTCACCGAAGTGCTGGAATTTTTGAAGAGCCAGCCCTGAATTACGGATGGCTCCAGTTTGTTCAACCTGCTGGATCGCTATCCTTTATTTTGAGTCAACGCGTAATACATCCACATTCTTCCAATCTGGTTTCCTGCCGGGCCGGAGCATTTCCGGGCTCGGCCTTACTGCAGAGGTTTTCCCCTGCAGTCCACGCGGCGGTTCACCCGCCACTCCCGTTAGTAGCATCGACTCCGTGCGGCAGCGCGCCACGTGGCCAGCGCGCGCACGGCCATCCAGACTTTTTTTAGATTGAGAACCTGATGCCACTGCCAAAGATGCCTACCCAGCCAGCGACCATGCTGCTGGCAAAAGATTACCCCAAGGCCGAACCCGGCAAATCGCCGGTACGTCCCGTCTCGGCCCAGGCCAATGACGACGTCGAGGACCTGATCAGCGGCCAGGCCGTGCCGACGCCGAAATCGCGCGCACGCCGCAAGGCGCAAGACACCCTCGCCGCGGCGCAAGCGCCCGCGGTTGCCAAACCTGTCGCAGCCGTGCCAGCCGTCGCCGAACAGGCTCCCCAGCCAGCCCGCAAGGCCGCGCCGGCACAGGCCAAGCTGCGCGAGACCGACGCCGATCAACCGCACCCGGCCAAGCACAAGCCGGTCGAAGTCACCATCAAGTCGTCCACCAGCCGCAAGGCCGACCGCTCCGGCACCACCAAGGTGTTCGTGCTCGACACCAATGTGCTGATGCACGATCCGACCTCGCTGTTCCGCTTCGAAGAGCACGACGTCTACCTGCCGATGATGACGCTCGAGGAGCTGGACAACCACAAGAAGGGCATGTCCGAAGTCGCGCGCAATGCGCGCCAGGTCTCGCGCACGCTCGACGCCCTGATCGCCAACGTCGACGACGACGCCATCGAGTCCGGCATTCCGCTGTCCAAGCTGGGCAACAAGGATGCCAAGGGGCGCCTCTTGTTCCAGACCCGCCTGAACAGCGCCGCCCTGCCCGAAGGCCTGCCGGCCGGCAAGGCCGACAACCAGATCCTGGGTGTCGTGCGCGCGCTCGAGCAGCAGATGGCGGGCCGCGCCATCGTGCTGGTGTCGAAAGACATCAATATGCGCATCAAGGCGCGCGCCATCGGCCTGCCGGCCGAGGATTACTTCAACGACCACGTGCTGGAAGACACCGACCTGCTGTACTCGGGCATCGTCCAGCTGCCGGACGACTTCTGGGACAAGCACGGCAAGGACGTCGAATCCTGGCAGGAGAACAAGAACGGCAGCTCGGCGACCTATTACCGCGTCACCGGTCCGCTGATCCCGAGCCTGCTGGTGAACCAGTTCCTGTTCCTTGAGCCGAAGGATGGCCAGTCGCCGCTGTACGCGCAAGTCAAGTCGATCAACGGCAAGACCGCGGTGCTGCAGACCCTGCGCGACTACAGCCACAACAAGAACAACGTCTGGGGCATCACGGCGCGCAACCGCGAGCAGAACTTCGCCCTCAACCTGCTCATGAATCCCGAGGTCGACTTCGTCACCCTGCTGGGACAGGCCGGTACGGGTAAAACCCTGCTGGCGCTGGCAGCCGGCCTGGCGCAAGTGCTGGAGACCAAGCTCTACAACGAGATCATCGTCACCCGCGTCACGGTGCCGGTGGGCGAGGACATCGGCTTCCTGCCGGGTACCGAAGAAGAAAAGATGTCGCCGTGGATGGGCGCCTTCGACGACAACCTCGAGGTGCTGATGAAGTCGGACGGCGATGCCGGCGACTGGGGCCGCGCCGCCACGCAAGACCTGATCCGCTCGCGCATCAAGATCAAGTCGCTCAACTTCATGCGCGGCCGCACCTTCGTCAACAAGTTCCTCATCATCGACGAGGCGCAGAACCTGACGCCGAAGCAGATGAAGACCCTGGTGACGCGCGCCGGTCCCGGCACCAAGATCCTGTGCCTGGGCAATATCGCGCAGATCGACACGCCTTACCTCACCGAGGGTTCGAGCGGCCTGACCTATGTGGTCGACCGCTTCAAGGGCTGGAGCCACGGCGGCCACGTGACCCTGGCGCGCGGCGAACGCTCGCGCCTGGCCGATCACGCGAGCGACGTGCTGTAACACCGCAGGCCGCCTGTAAGAGGCGGCAATGCCACCAAACGCCCGCCCTCACCGGCGGGCGTTTTTTTTGCCTGAACCGCAAACAGCGCTACCATAGGGTGGGCGGCTACGCCGTCCACGCGTCCAGACATATCCGCACAAAGGAGATCCCATGCCCCACATGCTGCTCATTCACGAGCCGGTCGGCCAGCGCGCCACCCGCAGCGATGCCGAAGGACGCGCCGCCTACGAGCGCATGCTGCGCTGGGGCGAGGAGCTGAAGGAACGCGGCCTGCTGCTGGCGGCCGAATCGCTGGCGTCCACCGAGAGTGCGGTGCGGGTGACCGTCCCGGCCGGCAAGGCGCGCATCGTCGATGGCCCGTTCGCCGAGGCCAAGGAAATGGTGGGCGGCTTCTTCATGGTCAATGTCGATTCGCGCGACGAGGCGGTTCTACTAGCGGCCGAGTGTCCGGCTGCCGAATGGGCCACGGTCGAGGTACGCGCGCTGGCGCCCTGCTTCATGCGCTAAAAATATTTTTCATGATTGTTTGTCGGGATTGTCGAAAACGGTGAGCGCCGTTCGTCGTGGACCATGAAAGGCCCGCTGCCGCGGGCCGCTCACCACCCAAGGAGAACACCATGCGTTTCATGATCATCGTCAAGGCCAGCGCCGCGACCGAAGCGGGAGAGATGCCGCAAGAGTCGCTGCTCGCCGAAATGAACGACTACCACCAGGAGCTGGCGCGCGCCGGCGTCCTCCTCGACGGCAATGGGCTCAAGCCCACCAGCCAGGGCTGGCGCATCCGCTACGAAGGCGGCGAGCGGCGCGTCGTCGATGGCCCCTTCGCCGAGACCAAGGAGCTGATCGCCGGCTACACCATGATCCAGGTTCGCTCGCGCGAGGAAGCGCTCGAATGGACGCGCCGTTTTCCCAATCCCCAGGGCCCCGGCCTGGAAGCCGAGATCGAAGTGCGCCAGGTATTCGAACTGGACGACTTCCCGCCCAGCGAAACCATCGAACGCATGCGCACGCAATAAGCCTGAGACCGGAGAACCGTCATGAGCAACCAGCAAATCTACGTCAACCTGCCCGTCAAGAACCTCGAGGCCAGCCGCGCCTTCTTCGGCGCCCTCGGCTTCAGTTTCAATCCCCAGTTCAGCGACGATAACGCCGCCTGCATGATCGTCAGCCAAGATCACATCTACGTGATGCTGCTGGCCGAGCCCTTCTTCCAGACCTTCATCAGCAAGAAGATCGCCGACGCCCGCACCAGCACCGAAGTGCTGCTGTGCCTGTCGCGCGACAGCCGCGCCGCGGTCGACGACACCGTCGCGAAGGCGGTGGCGGCCGGCGGCAGCATTCCGCGCGAGGCGCAAGACCACGGCTTCATGTACCAGCATGCCTTCGAGGACCTCGATGGCCATATCTGGGAGCTTGCCTATATGGAAAGCATGCCGCCGAGCGAAGGGCAATGACGGGCAAGGTCGAGGACACCATCGCGGCGCTGTGGCGGATCGAATCCGGCCACATCGTCGGCAGCGTCGCGCGCATCGTGCGCGACATCGGGCTGGCCGAGGAGCTGGCCCAGGACGCCCTGGTGGCAGCGCTGGAACGCTGGCCGCAGGACGGCATCCCCGACCGCCCCGGCGCCTGGCTGCTCACGACGGCGCGCAACGGCGCCTTCGACCTGCTGCGGCGCGATCGCAGCCTGCGCCAGAAACTGGAACAGATCGGCCTCGACCTCGAGGCCCAGGAGGCCCTGACGGTGCCGGATTTCGTGGACGACCTCGACGCCCGGCGCAGCGACGTGCTCAAGGACGACTTGCTGCGCCTGATGTTCACCGCCTGCCACCCGGTGCTGTCGCTCGATGCCCGCCTGGCGCTGACGCTCAAGCTGCTCGGCGGCCTGGCGACCGGCGAGATCGCGCGCGCCTTCCTGGTGTCCGAGAGCACCATGGCCCAGCGCATCGTGCGCGCCAAGCGCACCCTGGGCGAGGCGAAGGTGCCGTTCGAGCTGCCGCCGCCAGCTGAGCTGGGCGAGCGCCTGGGCGCCGTGCTGGAGGCGGTCTATCTGATCTTCAACGAGGGCTATGCCGCGACGGCCGGCGCCGACTGGATGCGCCCGGCCCTGGTCGACGAGGCGCTGCGCCTGGGCCGCATCCTGGCCGAGCTGGCGCCGAACGAGCCCGAGGTGCATGGCCTGGTGGCGCTGATGGAGCTGCAGGCTTCGCGCATGGCGGCGCGCCTGGACGCAGCAAGGCGGCCAGTGCTGCTGCTCGAGCAGGACCGCGCGCGCTGGGACGGCGTGCTGGTCCGGCGCGGCCTGGCCGCCCTCGAGCGCGCGGCGCGCATCGCCATGCCACGCGGATCCTACGTGCTGCAGGCCGAGATCGCCGCCTGCCACGCGCGCGCCCATCGTGCCGAGCTGACCGACTGGCGCCGCATCGCCGACCTGTACGGCGAACTGGCCGCGCTCCAGCCCTCTCCCGTCGTCGAACTCAACCGCGCGGTGGCGGTGGGCATGGCCGACGGCCCGGCGGCCGGCCTGGCGCTGGCCGACCGGCTGCTCGCGGACGGCCGGCTGGACGGCTATCACTGGCTGCCGAGCGTGCGCGGCGACCTGCTGTTCAAGCTCGGCCGCCGGCCGGAGGCGCGCGCCGAATTCGCGCGCGCGGCCGCGCTCACCGCCAACGCCGCCGAGCGCGAACTGCTGCTGGCGCGGATGCGTGACGCCGCGGATGCATGAGCCTTCGCAATAACTTTGCGTTAATTGATGACTATGCCTCACGGATACATACCGCTATGATCGAGGCTGTATAGAATAATAATCAAACGATCGTGACGGGAGGCGTGCAATGAAATTCCGGTTCTGGGGAGTGCGTGGATCGATCCCGTCGCCGGGTCCGCGCACCGCGCGCTACGGCGGCAACACCACGTGCATCGAGGTGCGCACCGACGCCGGCGCCCTCCTGATCCTGGACGGCGGCACCGGGCTGTTCCCGCTGGCCCAGCACCTGGTCCAACTGGGACCGGTGGCCGCCAATATCTTCATCACCCACAGCCACTGGGACCACATCCACGGCCTGCCCTTCTTCGCGCCGCTGTTCGTCAAGGGCAACCGGGTGCGCCTGCACGGCGCCCACGACGAAATCACTGGCCACGGCATCGAGCACGTGATGAACGTCCAACTACAGAACAGTTATTTCCCGGTCGGCGAGGCCGAGATGAGCGCCACTCTCGACTACCGCACGCTCGAGATCGAAACGCCGATCGCGGTGGAAGACGCCGTGGTGTCGAACGTGGCGATGAACCATCCGGTGCTCAACCTCGGCTATCGCATCGACTGCAACGGCAAATCGCTGTTCTTCACCGGCGACCATGAGCCCTGGCCCAACCCGCACCCGGCCGACAGCGGCGCGCACGCCGCCTGCGAGGAACACCTGCGCGAGCGCGAACGCCGCATGGACGCCGTCATGCGCGGCGTGGACGCCCTGATCGTCGACTGCTCGTACACGCGCGACGAATATCCGTCCAAGCGCGGCTGGGGCCACGGCACCTTCGACGGCGCGTTCGACATGGCGCTGCGCGTCGGCGCACGGACGCTGTACTGCACCCACCACGAGCCGACGCGTGGGGACGATGAACTGGAAGCGGTGTTTGCCGAGGTGATGGCGCGCTACGCCGCGCGGCTGGATGGCTTGCAGGTATTCCTGGCCTACGAGGGACTGGAAGTCGATCTGGCCTGAACAGCCCGGCCGTTCCTACTCCCATTAACGCAAAAACGTCGTTGCCGCGAAGGCGGGAACCCAAGTATACAGCTCTGCCACCTATACAAAATCTGGTGGCTGCGCATCCAACCTGGGTTCCCGCCTCCGCGCACTGGTGTCCGGAATAATTTCGGGCGCTTGAATAAGCCCGCTTCATAGGAAAAACCACGTCGTTCCCGCGGAGGCGGGAAC